>CAZRXR010000036.1:0-18901 GCA_964604125.1 uncultured Synergistaceae bacterium | reverse complement strand
CGGCAACGACGCGATCTGGTATCTGACACGGAACGGAAACCTGACCGGCAAGCAGAAGAAAATTTGCATCGACAAACTGACGCGGTGGTGACGCGGAAATACCGTGTACGAACAAGACGGGGCGAGCGGCCGTAAGGCCCCCCGTCACGAAGGCGAAGAAATACGACGGGGAAGCGGCGCGTTCCGCTTTTCCCTTCGGCGGGGGAAAAGGTCCGCCGCCGGAGAAAATACTGTTTAAAAAGGAGTTGTTCGGTATGACGGAAGAAGCGCGCGAGAATAACGGCGCGGCGAAACAGGGCGCGCCCGATTGTGATATTCAGGCGGGCGGTTCCCCGGGTCAAAATGTTCGGCGGAACCCCGGCGCTTTTTCTTTCGCTGTTTCGGGCAGGCTGAACAGGGCGAGGTATCTCGGAGGGCAATTTCTCTGCGGAATCGCGCTGTGCCTCTGCCTTTTCGTCGTCCACTGGGGTTCCGAAAGCGGGAACTTCGAGGTAACGCTGGGAGGAAGTCTGGTCGGGGCGGTATTTATTGTGTTCGCTCTTACCCAGCATGTACGCCGTTTGCACGACGTGAACGTGACAGGCTTGTACAGTCTGGTGATCCTGATCCCCTTTGTCAATTTCCTGTTCATGCTGTGGCTGTGCTTTGTGAAAGGGACGGAAGGGCCGAACAAATACGGCTCCGACCCCTTGACGGAGCGGTGAGCCGACGCGAGCGCGCGCGGCAACGACGGCCGCGCACGCGCTTCGGCGTCTGTCACAGAACGATAATCTGCCCGTTGAGCAGAAGAATAGTTACGCCAATAAACTCATGTGACGACGCGGAAATAGCGTGTACGAACAAGACGGAGCCGACGGCCGCGAGGCCCCGCTCCGTCTTTTTTGCGCGCGCGAAAAAACTATCGGCCGCCCTCGCCCCGCCAAGGGAAAAAGCGGAAAACGCGACCGCGCCGCCAAGAAAAAAAACGAAAAGCGCCGCCGCGCGGCCTTCGCCAAGCGCCGGAAAGGGGCGCGATCGGGCTTTTTCAAGATCTCGCGCCGCGCGGAGATGTCACGCCAGCGGCAGCATTCTCTGGCTGTCGTTTTTGGGCATCAGGATCTCGCGGAGGGCGCGGACAAGCCGGTCTGTCTCGGCCGGGGCGCGCACGGCCGCATAAAAATGGCGCCCGTCGGCGAGGACGCCGACGAACACGCCGCGCCTGCGCAGCAGCGCGGCGAGGTCGTCGGCCGTCATGTCCCCGCGTTCAAGGCGGCAGAGCACCCAGTTCGCGTCGGACGGCAGAGGGCGCAGTCCCGCGACGCGGCGCAGCCGGGCGATCAGGCGCTCCCTCAGTTCGCTCACGCAGTCCACCGTCTCGGAGCGAAAGCGCACCAGTTTCGACAAAGGCTGCGTCAGGCACGCCGCGAGCGGCGGCAGCGCGGGATGGAACTGACGCGCGCGCGCGGCGGCGATCCAGCTTCTGTCGCCCACGGCGTAGCACAGCGGACAGGCGGAAAGCGACACCAGCGACGTGAACGAGCGGATCAGCGCCGTCCTCGGCTGGTTGCGCACGGCCGACCACAGCGAGTTGGCCACGCTGCCGTAGGTGAAATCGACGGCGCGCTCGTCGAGGATCAGGCGGCCGCCGTCCGTCAGCCAGTCGGCGATCTCGTCGATGAGTTTCCCCGGCGGGATCAGCGCCCCCGAGGGGAAGGCGGGGTTCCCCATCAGCAGGAGGTCGCGGCCGGACAGGGCCTCTTTCAGTTCGCCGGCGGCGAGACGGAACGCGCGGCGCGGCTGCAGTTCGAGCCGTTTGACGCTCACGCCCGCGCGGCCGAGAGCGCGCGTGTAGGCGGGAGGGCACGGAAACGGCAGCAGGGCGCGTTCCGCCCCCGACGAGGCCAGCAGCAGCGTTATAAGTTCCTCCTCCGTCTGCGCGGCGGCGATCTGCGCCACCGAGGCGCTGTGGCGGCGCGCGAGCATCTCGCGCAGTTCCGTGAAGTCAGCGTCGAACGGCTCTGCGACGCCCGCCGCGATCCCCGCGAGAAGCGCGTCGCGCACCGCGTCGGGCGTGCCGAGCGGGTTGACGCGGCGTCTGAAATCGACGAGCGCTTTCGTCATCGTTTCCACCTCCCCTTTTTGAAAAAACGCCGTGGCACCAGTATACCCGAAAAAGCCGATTTTGCCAGACTTCCGCGAGGCTGTTTCGCGGCGCTACACGCCGCCGGAAACCGAAAACGGAACACGTTCCGCCGCGCGCGCCCCGAGGAGCGAAAACGCCTCCCGGCTTGAAAAAACGCGGACAACGCCGAAAACCGTCTCCGGCGACAGCGGGGCTTTCGCTCCGGCGCGCCGTTTCGGCGGGGAGCGGACGGACGCTCCCGGGCAGGGCGGAGGCGCCGTTCGTGCCGGGCGCGTCCGAAACGCTCTTTTTTCACAACGGCGGGGGCGCTGAATATCGGCCCGAAAAGGCGCGGCGGCGCTCCGAAAAAAACTCGCGCGGAACGCCCCGAAAAGCGCGGAGACGCGGCGCGGGGGCGGAAAAATTTGCCGCGAGCCGTTTCGGCGTCCGGCGAAAAAACGCGCGTCCCGCCGCGAAAGAGGCGAAACGCGCGTTTTACGTTGTCCGCCGCCGGAAAAAAGGCTAACACCCCACCACGAAGAAGAACGGCCACAGCGGGTGGCGGCGGTAGTACGGCGGCGGGGGCGGGGGATAGTCGTACCAGTAGTCGTCGTACAGGTACCAGTGCCAGCGCGGCCCGCGCGGCGGGCGCGGCGGCGGGCCGAAATGGTGCGGGCCGGGGCGGCGCGGCCCGGGGCCGGGCCGGAATCCCGGGCCGGGACGAAAACCGGGGCCGGGTCTGCCGGGGCCGGGGCGGAATCCCGGGCCGGGTCTGCCGGGGCCGGGGGCGCGGCCGATCGCGGGCGGGCGGCCCCCTCCGGGGCCGGGTCCGCCGGGGCCGCCGGGACGCGCGCAGGCGGCGGAGGCCAGCGCCGCCGCAAACACAGCCGCCAGAACAAGGACGTTCAGTTTTTTGCACATGAGAAAGACCTCCCGTACAGAAGGATGCGCCGGACGAAGACGGCGCGGATTTAAAAAGCGCTATTCGTATTTGAGCGCGTCGATGGGGTTGAGCAGCGAGGCTTTCGCCGCCGGATAGTAGCCGAAGCCGACGCCGACCGCCGCCGAGAACACGAACGCCAGCAGGATCGAGCCGGGCGTGAACACGGGAGGCGCCTGCGTGACGCCGGCCAGACAGTAGCCCGCCGCCACGCCCACGCAGATGCCGAGCGCGCCGCCGATGACCGAAAGCGTCACCGACTCGATCAGGAACTGCAGCCGGATGTTGGCGGCCTTGGCGCCCACGGCCATGCGGATGCCGATCTCGCGCGTGCGCTCCGTGACGGAGACGAGCATGATGTTCATGATGCCGATGCCGCCCACGACGAGCGAGATGACGGCGATGGACGCCAGCAGCATCGATGTGACGCTCGTTGTCTTGCGCCGCGCCTCGAGCATCTGCGAGAGACTGCGCACGGCGAAGTCGTCCGGCTGGCCGGGACGGATCTTGTGGCGCTCGCGCAGGAGCATCGTTATCTCGCTGGTGATGTAGACGAGCGACTCCATCGACACGCCCTTCACCTGAATGTTGCCGACGCGCCCCGGCGAGTTGTTGTACCTGACAAGGCGGCTCTGGGCGGTCTTGAGGGGCACGAGGATCAAGTCGTCCTGATCCATGAAGCCGCCCGTGCTCTGCCCCTTGCTTGCGAACACGCCGACGACCGTGAACGGTACCTTGGCGACGCGCACCGACCTGCCCAGAGGGTTCTCGCGGCCGAAAAGCTTTTCGGCGACGGTGCTGCCGATAACGGCCACCTTGGTTCCTTGGCGCTGATCCCCCGCGTTGATGTTGCGCCCGCGCGCGATCGTGTAGCCCTGCACGCCGGGGTAGGACGGCGTGCTGCCGTAGACCTGCGTTGACCAGTTCGTGTTGCCGTAGACCACCTGCACGCTTGCGCTGACGGTAGGCGCCACGGCCTCCACGCCCGAGACGTTCTCGGCGATGGCCTGAGCGTCGCTCTCGGTGAGGTATCTGGCCGTGTCCCCGGTGGACTGGGCGTTGCGCTCGCGCATCACCGTGACCGAGTTCGTGCCGAACGAGGCGATCTGCTCGTCGATGACCTTGTTGGCGCCCTCGCCCACGGCGAACGCGGCGATCACGGCTCCCACGCCGATGATGATGCCCAGCGTCGTCAGGAACGATCGCGTCTTGTTGCGGCGCAGGGCGCGGACGGCGATGCGGAAAATTTCGATGAACGAGATCATGCGCGTCCTCCTTTTTTTCACACGCGCTCCCCGCCGGCCTCAGAAACGGCGGGCGGCGACGGGCCTGTCGTCGAGGATCATGCCGTCGCGGAAAAGAAGCTGCCGCTTGGCGAAGGCCGCCACGTCCGGCTCGTGCGTGACGAGAATGATCGTGATGCCCTCGTCGTCGTTGAGCCGCTGGAACAGCCGCATGATCTCGTCGCTCGTCTTGGAGTCGAGATTGCCGGTAGGCTCGTCGGCCATCAGGATGGGCGCTCGGTTGACGATGCCGCGGGCGATGGCGACGCGCTGCTGCTGTCCGCCCGAAAGCTGGCTCGGCTCGTGGTTGAGCCTGGCCTCCAGCCCCATGCGCGCGAGGGCCTCGCGGGCGCGGAGGCGGCGCTCCCCGGCGCGCACGCCGGCGTAGAGCATCGGCAGTTCGACGTTTTCGAGGGCGCTCGTGCGCTGGAGCAGATTGAAACCCTGAAAGACGAATCCGATCGTGCTGTTGCGGATGGCGGCCAGCTGGTCGCGGCTCAGTTTCGACACGTCCCTGCCGTCCAGCAGATACTCGCCGCTCGTGGGCGTGTCGAGGCAGCCGAGAATGTTCATCGTCGTCGATTTGCCCGATCCGGATGGCCCCATCATCGCGACGAACTCGCCCCGCTCCACGGAGAGATCGATACCGTGGAGGATCTCGATCCGCTCGGAGCCGAGCCTGAAGCTCTTGCGGATGTCTTTCAGTTCGACGAGCGCCATGGCCGTCACTTCCTGTCCGGGGCGAGGTCGAACCCGACGAGCACTTCCATGCCCTCCTCCACGCCGGAGACGATCTCGGTTCTGGATCCGTCGGTGATGCCGCGCTCCACTTCGATCTTGACGGGCTTATTGTCCATAAGCACGTAGACGCCGGGCGTCTCCGCCGCGCCGACGACGCCCTTGCGCGAGGGGCGCGTCCGCGCGACGGCCTCCACGTTGGGGCGGAAGCGCAGCGCCGCGTTGGGCACGAGCAGGACGTCGTCCTTCTCGGTGACGATCAGGCTGACGTTGGCCGTCATGCCGGGCATGAGTTTTTCCTCGTCGTTGAGCACCTTGACGATGACGGTGTAGCTGACGACGTTGTTCTCGGTGCTGGGCGAGATGCGCACCTGCGTGACGTGTCCCGTGAACGTGGCGTCGGAGTAGGCGTCCACGGTGAACTCGGCCCGCTGGCCCACCTTGACGCTGCCGATGTCGGCCTCGTCCACGTTGACTTCCACCTGCATCTGCTTGAGGTCGCGGGCGATCTCGGCGATGCTGGGCGTCTGGTAGCTGGCGGCGACGGTCTGGCCTTTTTCGACGTTCTTGGCGACGACGATGCCGTCCACGGGCGAGTAGATCTTCGTGTAGCTGAGATTGATTTCCTGCTTGCGCAGCGTGGCCTCGTACTGGGCGACTTTGGCCTGGGCGGCCATCACGTCGGCCTTAGCCGTGGCCTGTTCGGCGATGTCGGCGTCGAGCTCGCTGCGGGCGATCAGGTCTTTTTTGACGAGGGTGCGCGTGCGGTTGAGGTCGCGCTCGGCCTTCAGCAGCTTGGCGTTCGCCTTGGCGAGGTCGGACTTGGCGGAGAGGACGTTGGCCTTGGCCATATCGACTTCGGCCTGCTGGGTGCGGCTGTCCATGACGGCGATGAGTTCGCCCTCCTTGACTTTGTCGTTGTAGTCCACGTACATCTCCTGGATCGTGCCGGAAATCTGCGTGCCCACATCGACGGTTTCCTCGGCGCCGAGCGTGCCCGTGGCCTGAATGGCGCTGCGCAGCGAGCCGCGGCGCACCGCGGCCGTGCGGTAGCCCACGTCGGCGCCCGAGGCGCTCGTCCCGCCCCAGCGGAGGCCCAGACCGGCGAGGAGCGCGGCGGCCCCGAACGCGGCGTATTTCGCGAGACGCTTCATGTTTCGGATACCTCCCCCATGGCTTGTTCAAGGTTCAGCCGGGCTTCTTTGTGGTTGTACAGGCTCGTGATGAGCGTGGTCTGCGCGCTTGCGTACTTGTCCACGGCGTCCGAGATCTCGAGGCTGTCGCCCACGCCGGCGCGGTAACGCCCGAGAGCGAGTTCGAGGTTCTCTCTCGCCTGTCTGACGGCCATGCGCGCCGCCTCGATGGACGCGGCGCTCTCGCGGAGGCTCTGCCATGCGTAGCGCACCTCGAGCACAATGTCCTGCGCGAGTTTTTCGCGGTTGGCCAGCGCCACTTTGAGGTCGGCTTTCGACTGGGCGACGCGGGCTTTCGTCATGCCGCCGTCGCCGATGGGGACGACGAGACTGACGCGCGCGTTCCACCGCTCGGCCTCGTCGAACGTCGTCCCGCCGAAGGTGTAGCCGCCGCTCGCGGTCACGTCGGGCGTGTTCCCGAGCATCGCGGATTTCACGTCGGTCTTGGCCCGAAGCACCCGCAGATCTTCCGCCGTGAGGTCGCTGCGGTTGACGGCGGCGCGTTCGAGCGCTTCGCTCAAGGTCACGTCCCATGCGACGAAGTCGAGTTCGTCCTTCACCGCGTCGATCTCGAGCGCGGGAGTCCCCATGGCCGACGCCAGCTGCGCCTTGTACTGCTCGGCGGCCGACTCGGCCCTGATCTGCGAGAGACGGGCGTTGGCGAGGTCGGTCTCGGCCTTGGTCACTTCGATCTTGGCCTTGGTTCCCACCGAATAATACGACTTCGCCCACTCCAGACGCTTCTGATAGTTTTTGACCTGCTCGTTCTGCACGGCCACTTCGCGCACCGACCTGTTAAGCCCGTAGTAGGCGTCGCGCACGCCGGCTATAACGGTCTCCCGCGCGCGCTTCAGCGTCTCGGCGGCGGCCTGTTCGCCCAGCTTCGCGCCCTTGATCGCGGTGTGAGTTTTGCCCCAGTCGTACACGGTCTGCGAAAGCGACACGCCGCTCGACCAGTCCCCGTCGCTGCCGCCGCTGCCGGGGCCTTTGACGGAGCCGTCGCGCGTGTAGCCGGCCGTCCCGTTCACCATCGTCCGGGCGCCGGCGGCGGCCTGCGCGGTTCCGGCCCTGCTCGACTCGAGCGAGCCTTGCGCGGCCGTCAGCGAGGGATGGCCTTCCAGCGCGATGGCGACGCACCGATCAAGCGTGAGTTTCTCTCCCGCGCGGGCGGCCGCGGGCGCGGCGAGCAGCGCCGCGGCGAAGGCGAGAGTCTTCAGGTTTTTCATGGAGGTCACCTCTCCGATTTGTTCTTTCGGGTACAGTGTAACGCAAACGCGCCGCGTAAACATCGTCTAAATCTACAGGATTATTCTAAGTGAATCCGTCAAAAAATGGAATATAATAAGAAAGAGAAAGGACAGGTGACGCGCATGGATTTTCCGCCCCGGCATGACGAACTTATGACGCTGTACCGCGCCCTGCCCGGTAACGAACGGCGGGCGCTCCGGCTGCTGGCCGCGGCGTTCGGGCCTGTGCCCGAGCGGGCGTTCGCCTCCATGCTGCGCGCCTTCGGAATGGAGGCCGAAGCCGCTTCGGCCCCGGAGACGCTCGCGTCGTGGCGCGGAAAAGGTCTGTGCCCGGCGGCCGGGGACGGAACCTGCGCCGTTTCGCCGGACATCCGCGAGAGCGTCGCGCGCGAGGCGCTCGCCGACGGCTCGTTCGAGCGCTGCTGCCGCGCCGCCGAGACGGAGATCGCGCCGCCGCGCGCCGCGCGGAGCGGGCGCGGGGAGGCGTCCACGTCGTTTGCCGAGGCGTGGCAGGCCGTGTACTTTCTGCGCAAGTACCTCTTTCTGGGCGACGGCGGCGCCGTCGAAAAGACGGGGCGCGTGAGCGTCGCCGACGGGCGGCCGTGGCGCGAACTTCTGGCGCGCGAGGTGCTTTTGCCCCCCGGCGGCGGCGTGGAACTTATTCCGCGCCTCGGCGGGGAGGCACGCTTTCTCTACGCCGAGGCCGCCGCCGAGTTCACGTCCGACGCCGCGCTGCGCCGCGCCCTTACGGCGACGATGTACGACATCGCCCTCTCGCGCGGCGGGGAGCGCGCCGTATCGGCCGCGAAGGCGCTGTGCGACCTCGGGGAGTTTGAGAAGGCCGGCCGCCTCCGGCCTCTGCTGCCCGAGGAGCGACGGACGTGGCTCTCGGCTATCGACGCGCTCGTCCTCGGGGACGCCCCGAAGGCGGCGCGTCTTTTCGCGCGCCGCATGGCGCGCGCTCGCGCCTCTCTCGGCCCGGGGGCCGAGACCGACCCGTGGGATCTGTTCTACCTGCCGCTTCTCGCGTCGTCCGGCGCGGCCCCGGGCGTCGTCGCCAGACGGAGCGCCACGCTCGCGAAGCGCGCGCGCCCCGCCGCGTTCGGCGCCGTTTTCAAGCTTCAGGCGGCGCTGGCGCGCGGCGCGTCGGCGGAGCGGGAGTTCCGCGCGTCGCCGCTTGTCAAGTCTCTCTCGGACGCCGTCGCCGGGCAAAGCGATCCGGCGAAATTTCTGACGGAGGGGATCGGCGGCTCCCTCGGCCCCGTCGCGCTCGCGCACGTCTTTTTCCTCTGCGTCCGCGTCGCGCCGTCCCTCGCCAAAACGTGGCTGCCGGCTTTCGGGACGCTGGCCGGGGAACTGGCGCGGCGAGGGCGCGTCTTTCTGGCCGGGGAGCTGGGCGCGGTGTCCCGCGCGGCCGCCGGGGAGGACGCGGGGAACGAATGGCGTCCCGTCCGCGCCCTGTTTTCGCGCGCGGAGGGCTGGGAGCGCGCGCTCGACGCCATCGAAACGCTCGCCGGCGAGTCGAGCGCGGCGCGGAAACGCGGCGCGCGTCGCCGCCTGCTGTGGCTTGTAGACTGGGAGCCGTCCGGGGACGCCGGTTCCCGCGCGGTGCGCCCCACCGTGCGAGCCGTCGAGCGGACGCTTTCGGCGGACGGCGCGTGGACGAAGGGACGCGCGGTCGCTCTCAGCGCGATCGCCTCGGGGTTCCCGCGCGTCCCCGGCCTGCCCGAGCGTGACCGGCGCGTGCGCGACGCCGTGCGCGCGCGCAATCTCGGCTTTCGCGGCCGCGCCCTCGAACTTGACAGCTCCGAGGCGCTACGGCTGCTGGCGGGCAATCCGTCCGTAGCGCGCGCCCGCGACTTCGCCCCGCTTGAAATCGTCGCCGCCGAGCCGGAACTTGTGATCGACGAGAGCGCCGACTTCTGCCGCGCGCGCGTGATTCCCGCTCCGCCGCCGGAAGGCTCCGTGCTCGTGGAGGAGGAGACGCCCGCGCGGCTCCGCGTCACGACGTTCGACGAGTCGGCGCGCGCCCTCGCCGCCCTGCTGGGCGCGGGAATCGCCGTGCCCGCGCGCGCCAAAGACCGCCTGCTGAAGGCGGTTTCGTCGCTTTCGTCGTCCGTCGCGGTGCGCTCGAACGCGGGCGGGCCGCCCGAAAACATTTCCAACGCCGAGTGCGACGGGAGATTGCGCGTTCTCCTCTGCCCGGCCGGGGAGGGGCTGAACGTCGAGTTCGCGGTGCGCCCTCTCGGCCCCGGGGGCGCGCCGTGCCGCCCGGGCGAGGGAGCGGAAATTTTGTCCGGCGGCGCGGACGCCTCGGGCGTGACGGCGCGTGTCCGCGTCAGGCGCGACCTCGCGCGGGAAAAACGCGCGTTCGCCGCCGCCGTCGCCGCGCTGCCCGTCCTCGGACGGGGCGATCGCCAAAGCGCCTCGTTCTGGACGCTGCCCGACCCCGGGGACTGTCTGGAGCTGCTGCTCGAACTCAAAAAACTTCCCGACATCGTCGCGGAGTGGCCGCGCGGCTGTGACCGCGCCGTGCGCGCCGAACTGGACGGATCGACGTTCGCCGGCGCGGCGCTGGCTTCCGCCGCCGACTGGTTCGCCGTGTCGGGAACGGTAACGGTTGACAGTTCGCTGACGCTGTCGCTTTCGCGTCTCATCGACCTGACGCGCGTAAGCCGAGGGCGTTTCGTGCCCATCGGCGAAGGACAGTACCTGGCGCTGACGCGCGAGTTCGAGCGCCGGATCCGCCTGCTCGGCGCGCTGGCCGAGGAAAAGGACGGCACGCTCCGCCTGCCGCCGGTCGCGGCGCCCGCCGTGGACGAGATGTTCGGGCCTTCTCTCGCGACGGACGCGAAGTGGTCCGAGGTGTGCGCGCGCTTCCGGGAGGCCGGGCGGATCCGGCCCGAAGTGCCGCGCACGCTGCGCGCCGCGCTCCGCCCCTATCAAGCCGAAGGGTTCCGGTGGCTTTCGCGCCTGGCGCACTGCGGCGCCGGGGCGTGCCTCGCCGACGAGATGGGGCTGGGCAAGACGATCCAGACGCTGGCGCTGCTGCTTTCGCGCGCGCCCGGCGGGCCGGCGCTGATCGTTTCTCCAACGTCCGTCTGCGGCAACTGGCGCGACGAAGCCGCCCGTTTCGCGCCGACGCTGAACGTCGTCGATTACCGCGCGTCGGGCCGGGCGGGCGCGCTGAACTCGCTCTCGCCGTTCGACGCCGTGCTCGTCTCCTACGGGCTGCTGCGGAACGACGCCGACGCTTTCGCGCGCGTTTTCTGGCACACGATCGTGCTCGACGAGGCGCAGGCGGTCAAGAACATGGACACCGGGCGCTCCGCCGCCGTGATGGGTCTGAAGGGCGCTTTCCGCGTAGCCCTGACGGGAACGCCGGTCGAAAACCGTCTGGACGAGCTGTGGAACCTGTTCCGCTTCATCAACCCCGGGCTGCTCGGCTCGTTTGAGCGTTTCAGCCGCGTCTTCGCCGTCCCCGCCGCCGAAGGCGACGAACTCGCGATGTCGCGCCTGCGGCGGATCGTCGCCCCGTTTTTGCTGCGGCGCTCCAAGGAGCAGGTGCTCGACGACCTGCCGCCGCGCGCCGACATCACGCTCAAGGTGGATCTCGGCGACGCCGAGCGCGCGTTCTACGAGGCGCTGCGGCGGGGCGCCGCGCGGGAGATCGAAAAAGCGTCTCTCCTGCCCGAGCGGGACAAACGTTTCGTGATCTTCGCGCAGCTTACGAAACTGCGCCGCTGCTGCTGTTCGGTCTCGCTCACGCGCGAGGGGGCGAGCCTCGGGGCGCGCGTCCCGTCGTCGAAGACGCGGGCGATGCTGGAACTTGCCGCGCGGCTGCGCGGCGACGGACACCGCGCGCTGGTCTTCAGCCAGTTCACCGACCACCTCAAACTCGTCAAGGGGGCGCTGGAAAGCGCCGGATACACGTGCCTGTACCTCGACGGCTCGACGCCCGCCGCCAAGAGAACCGGGCTGGTCTCCGACTTCCAGTCGGGACGGGGCGACTTCTTCCTCATCAGCCTGCGGGCCGGGGGCACGGGGCTGAACCTGACCGCCGCCGATTACGTCGTCCACCTCGACCCGTGGTGGAACCCCGCCGTCGAGGATCAGGCATCGGATCGCGCCCACCGCATCGGACAGACGCGCCCCGTCGTCGTCTACCGCCTCGTGGCCCGGGGCACGATCGAGGAGAAGATCATCGACCTGCACCGCGCCAAGCGCGCCCTCGCGCGAGACGTTCTCCCGAAAGCCCCTTTCGCGACGCCGGACGCGGAGTTCCTTTCGGCGCTCGTCGGCGAAACCTCGTGAGAGCGCCGGGCGCGAAAGCCGGCGCGCTTCTTACAGGGAGTGCGCGAAAAAATTCCTCCCGCCCGGCGGCGGGAGGAATTTTTTTTAGGCTCGCCCCGGGCGGCGCGGCGGCGGTTTTCTCTCCCGGCCCCGCCGGGCCGAAAAGCGGCGCGCGAGGCGACTTTTTTTTTACGAAAAACGTTTTCATTCCGCCTCTTTGGCGGCGCGGGCGGCGGTGTTCCGAAAATCCGCCCTCTCGCGAGTTTGCCGCGCGGACGGCGGGCGAAGTCAGAGGATTTTTCCGCTCCCTTTCGGGCCGCCGGGACGCGGGACGAAAAACATTTCGCGCGCGCTCCCGGCATGTCTTTAGCCGCCGGACGCCTCGCCGGGACAAAACGCGCTCGATCCCCGCCTCGGCTGCGTTCTCTTTCGTCCTCTCCGGGCCGGGAAGCGGGGCGCGAGACGGCGCTTTTTTTGCGAAAAACGTTTTTGTTCCGCCTCTTTGGCGGCGCGGCGCGCGGGGCGCTGAACGCGCGTTTTGACGCCGGGGAGCGGCGGGCGCGCGATCCCCCGGTGGTTCTCCCCGGCCCCTCCGCGCGGCGGGGAAGGCGTTTTCCCGCGCCGCGATTTTGGCGTGGAGAGAAACGGCGGGCCGCGCTATAGTGTGATATAATACTTTTTATCCGGCGCCGCCGGAGCGGAAACGCGCGCCGGGCGTCCGTTCCCGGACAGGCCGCCGGACGCTTTGAAACGGCGGCTGAACGAAAAAAACGTATCGGAGGGAGAGCATGAAAAACAAGCCTTCTATCGCGTGGTCCAAGATCATTTTGGGAATCGCGCTGATCTGCGCCGCGTGCATGGGCATCGAGGAGTTCCGCAGACGCGGCGGGCCGGCTCCCGAGCCGGAGCTCGTCCGCCCCGTGCGCACCGCGCCGCTCGATCCCGACGCGGCGCTCGACGTGCGGCGGTACTTCGGCAGCGTGCAGGGCTCGCAGCGGGTGAATCTGTCGTTCCGCGTGCCGGGCACGCTCCAACAGCTGTCGGCCGAAAAGGGCTCGTGGATGAAAAAGGGCGATCTGCTGGCCGCGCTCGATCCGCGCGACTTCCGCACCAGCCTGGAGCAGGTGTCGGGCGTGCTCGCTCAGGCACGGGCGCAGTACAACGACGCGGCGGCCAACTTCAAGCGCTACGAGGAACTGTACAACCAGAAAGTGATCGCCGCCGCCAAGTTCGACTCCTACAAAGTGCAGTTGAACGTGGCCCAGTCGGCGGTGCGCCAGGCCGAGGCGAGCGTCTCGGCCGCGCGCGACGCGCTGCGCGACACGGAGCTGCACGCCCCCTTCGACGGCGTGGTCGCCGACAGAATGGTGGAGAACTTTCAGGACGTGACGGCCAAACAGCCCGTGATCAGCTTTCAGGATGTCTCGACGCTCGAAATCGTCTTCAGCGTGCCGGAGCAGGACGTGCTTCTCGCGCCCGTGCCCGCCGGCGCCGACATGAAAAAGATAGCCGAACTCAGCGCCGCGTTCAGGATGACGGCGCACTTCGACGCCATTCCCGACAGGTCGTTCCCCGTGAAACTCAAGGAGTTCGGCGCGCAGGCCGACGCCAACACCAAGACCTATCCCGTCACGGTGACGCTGCCCCAGCCGGAGGGGGCGCTTGTGCTGCCCGGCATGGCGGTGACTGTGGCCGTGGACTTCTCCGGCAGTTCGAGCGGGGACACGTTCCTCGTGCCGAGGTCGGCCATCCTCGACGGCGACGCCGAGGGCGCCGAAAGCTCCGTCTGGCTTTTCCGCGACGGCTCGGTGACGCTCGTTCCCGTGATCGTCGAGGGAGGGATCGGCGACATGGTCGAGATCAAGTCGCAGTCCCTCGTTCCCGGCGGGCGGATCGTCACCGCCGGAGTACACTTTCTGCATGAAGGGCAGAAAGTGCGTCTCCAGAAAGAAGGTGAACGCTGATGAGCATCGCGCGAGCCAGCATCAACCGCCGCGTCATCGTGCTCTTTCTCTGCGCGCTTATCGCCGTAGCGGGCGTGTCGGCCTATTTCAGCATCGGCAAACTGGAGGATCCCACGTTCACCATCAAGACGGCGGTCGTCACGGCCGTCTACCCGGGCGCCACGGCCGCCGAGGTGGAGAGCGAGGTCACGAGCCGCATCGAGGACGCCGTGCAGGCCATGGGCGAGATCAAGCGCATCCGCTCGCACAACATGGCGGGCAAGGCGCTGATCTACGTGGACATCAAGGACAAGTACTCCTCGTCCCAGCTGCCACAGGTGTGGAACGTGCTGCGCCAGAAGCTCTACGACGTTCAGCCCAACATGCCGCAGGGCAGCGCCATCCTCATCGACAACGACTTCGGCGACGTGTACGGGCAGTACTACGCGCTCATCGGCGACGGCTACACGATGAAGGATCTGTGGGACTACGCCGATTTCCTCAAAAAGCAAATCGTCCTCGTGCCGAACGTGGCGCGCGTCAAGATCATCGGCGAGCAGCAGGAGTGCATCTACGTGGAGTTCTCCACGAACCGCCTTTCGTCGCTCGGGCTGTCGCCGCAGGCCATCTTTCAGGTGCTCAACCAGCAGAACACGCTGTCGGCCATCGGCAGCACGACGATGGGGAACAGGTACGTGCGCGTTTCACCCACCACGGCCATCTCCTCGGTGGACGACATCGCCGATCTGGTCATCGGCGGCGCGGGCGACAAGCTGATCCGCCTTCGCGAGGTGGCGACGGTGCGGCGCGACTACATCGACCCGCAGACGTTCATGCTGCGCTTCAACGGCCGCCCGGCGCTGGGCCTCGGCATCGCCACGGTGCCCGGCGGCAACGTCGTCGAGATGGGGCGGGCCGTCTCCGCGCGCCTGCGCGAGATTGAGGTGCACCGCCCCATCGGCATGGAGCTTGAAGAAATCTACATGCAGTCCGACCAGGTCACGAGGGCCATCAACGACTTCATCATCAACCTTATAGAGTCGCTGGCCGTCGTGGTGGGCGTGCTGCTCGTGTTCATGGGGCTGAGGACGGGGCTGCTGATCGGGCTGGTGCTGCTGCTGACAGTGGCCGGCACGTTCGCCATCATGAACTACTGCGGCATCTTCCTGCAGACGGTGTCGCTCGCGGCGCTGATCATCGCGCTTGGTTCGCTTGTGGACAACGCCATCGTCGTGTCCGAGGGTATGCTGGTCGGCGTGGAGCGCGGCCGCGCCATCGAGGACGCCGCCGACGAGTCGGTGGAGGACACAAAGTGGGCCATGCTGGGCGGCACGTTCATCGCCGTGCTGGCGTTCGCCCCCATCGGGCTGTCGCAGGATCAGACGGGCGAGTTCTGCCGTTCGCTGTTCCAGGTGGTCGCCATCTCGATGATGTTCAGCTGGCTGATGGCGCTCACGGCGACGCCCGTGCTCGGCACGCTGATGCTCAGGCCGGGCAAGGCCGAAAGCGATCCCTACAGCAAGCCGCTGTTCCGCGCCTACAAGGCGCTGCTCGAGGGGTGCCTGCGCCGCCGGACGCTCACGATGGGGCTGACGGCGGGGATATTCGCGCTGTCGCTGTTCGGTTTCAAGTTCGTTAACACGTCGTTCTTCCCCGACGCCGACACCGCCTACTTCACGGTGGAGGTGTGGGGCAACGAGGGCAGTTCCCTCAACGCGCAGCGCGACTCGACGGTCAGTCTGGAGCAGTACCTGCGCGACATGCCCGAGGTGAAAAACGTCACCGACTTCATCGGCGGCGGCTCGCTGCGTTTCATGCTGACGTACTCGCCGCCCGACCCGAACACCGCCTACACGCAGCTGCTCGTCGAGATGAAGGATCCCGCCGACACGCGCTCTGTCCTGCGGAAGACGCAGACGTACATCGAAACCACGATGCCCGGTTTCGAGGGAAACTGCAAGCCGTTCTCCAAGGGCAGCGGCATGACGCCCAAGATCGAGGCGCGCTTCTACGGCGACGACTCGGCCACGCTGCGCGCTCTCGCGGTGAAAGCCAAGGCCATCATGGAGGCCGATCCGGCGCACCAGTTCGTGCGGCTCGACTGGCGGACGCCTGTGGAGGTCATCAGACCGCGGCTGCTGAAAGACCAGATGCGCAATCTGGGCCTGACGCGCCCCGCCGTGAATCAGGACATCCTCATCGCCACAACGGGGCTGAGCATCGGCGCCTACCGCGACGGCGACAGAACCCTGCCCATCCTCGCGGCGGTGGTGCCCTCCGAGAGGAGCCGCATGGACCGGCTCAAGTCGTTCCCCGTCTGGGCGCCCGCCGCGAACAAGTCCGTGCCGCTGGGCACCGTTATCTCGAACATGAACGTGGAGTTCGAGGACAACATCATCATGGCCCGGAACCGCTCGCGCGTGCTCACGGTGGCCTCCGAGGTGAAGCTGGGCGAAAACGCCGACGCCATGCTGGGCCGCGTCAGGGACGCGGTGGAGGCGATCCCGCTGCCCGTCGGCTACACGCTGGAGTGGGGCGGCGAGTTCGAGCAGTCGAGCGACGCCGTGGGCGGCATGAAGGTGGCCTTCGCGCCCTCGCTCGTGCTTATGTTCACCGTGATGGTCTTTCTGTTCAACGGCTTCAAGCAGCCGCTGATCATCTTCGCCGCGCTGCCGCTGATCCTCATCGGCGTGGTGATGGGGCTGCTCGGGGCGAACATGTCTCTCAGCTTCCTGGCCATCGTGGGCCTGCTCAGCCTCGTCGGAATGCTCGCCAAGAACTCCATCGTGCTGCTCGATCAGGTCAGCGCCGATTTCGACGCCGGGAAAGAGCGCTACTCCGCCATCGTGGACGACGCCGTGGGCCGTCTCCGCCCCGTGAGTATGTCGGCCGTCACGACCGTGCTCGGTATGGCGCCGCTGATTCCCGACCTGATGTTCGGCCCGATGGCCGTGACGATCATGGCGGGGCTTACCGTGAGCACCGTGCTGACGCTGATCGTCATCCCCGTGGCGACGGCGATCGTCTACAGGGTGCCCTGCCCGAAAAAATAAGCGCCGCGTCCGCGCGTCCCCTCGCGCGTGCGCTTTCGCCGCGAAGACGCGCGCGCGAACAAAACCGCCGCGGGCGGGCCGGATGTTTTTCCCGGCCTCCCGCGGCTTTTTTCGCGCCCTGAAAAAAGCGCCCGAAGCGCCCTTTTCGCGCTTTGCCGCGCGCGCGACGGACTTTTCCCGGCGGAGGCTTGTGTGCTAAAATAGAACCGTCTTTGTGGGCCGCGTCCCGCGCGGCGCGGGGAAAATTTTTAAAGAGCGCTACGGAGAACGTCAACGATGAACACTTCGGTAAAAAATCTTCTTAAGGGCGTGAAAAACGGCACGGTGAGCGTGGACGAGGCGCTGCTCGCGCTGAAGCTCGAGCCTTTCGAGGACATCGGCTTCGCCAAGGTGGATCTGCACCGCCGCGTGCGCCAGGGGGCCTCGGAGGTGATATACGGCGCGGGAAAGACACCCGGGCAGATCGTCGGCATCCTCAACGCGATGGCGTCCCACGGGCAAAAGAACGCGCTGATCACGCGACTTCCGCCCGAGGCGGCGGAGGCCGTCGCGTCGCGCTTTCCGATCGCGTACTACCCCGAGGCGCGAATGGGCGTGGCGGGCGAGTTCCCGCCCCCCGACGGCATCGGTCGCGTCGTCGTCGCCACGGGCGGCACCAGCGACATTCCCGTGGCGGAGGAGGCGTTCCTCACGGCCCGCATGCTCGGCAACGAGGTCGCGCGGCTGTACGACGTGGGCGTGGCGGGGCTGCACCGCACGCTGGCGCACCTTGACGACATCATGAGCGCGTCGGTGATCGTGGCCGTGGCGGGCATGGAGGGGGCGCTCGCGAGCGTGCTGGGCGGTCTTGCCGACTGCCCTGTGATCGCGGTGCCCACCAGCGTCGGCTACGGGGCGTCGTTCCGCGGCCTGTCGGCGCTGCTTTCGATGCTCAACTCCTGCGCGAGCGGCGTGACGGTGGTGAACATCGACAACGGCTTCGGCGCGGGGTACTTCGCCAGCATGGTCAACCACATGGAGACAAAACCCCGCTAGCGGCCGGGACGTTTTCAAAGCCGTCTTGCGGGGCGCGCTTTCCGCGAACAACAGAAAGGAAAAAACATCATGGATTCCCGCGAACTTGACGAAAAACTGGAGCGCCTGCGCTCGTACCTGCGCTCTTTGGGCAGCGTGGCCGTGGCCTTTTCGGGCGGCGTGGACAGCACGTTCCTGCTCAAGGTTGCCCACGACGAGCTTGGCGACAAATGCGTGGCCGTGACGGCCAAATCGTGCTCGTTCCCCGAGCGCGAGCTGAACGAGGCCAAGGCGTTCTGCGCGGCAAACGGCGTGCGGCACGTTGTCTGCGAGTCCGAGGAACTGGACATCGAGGGGTTCCGCGACAACCCGGCAAACCGCTGTTACCTGTGCAAGCGCGAACTTTTCACGAAGATGAAGGACGTGGCCGCCGCGAACGGCTGCGCCCACGTCGCCGAGGGATCGAACATGGACGACAACGGCGACTACCGCCCCGGCCTGACGGCGATCGCCGAACTGGACGTGAAAAGCCCCCTGCGCGCGGCGCGGCTGTACAAGGCCGAAATCCGCGAACTCTCAAAGGAGATGGGGCTGCCGACGTGGGACAAGCCGTCGTTCGCCTGTCTGGCGTCGCGTTTCGTCTACGGCGAGAGGATCAGCGAGGAGAAACTGCGCATGGTGGATCGCGCCGAGCAGTTTCTGATCGATCTGGGCGCGCGCCAGGTGCGCGTGCGCGTGCACGGCGCTGTAGCGAGGATCGAGGTTCTGCCCGAGCAGTTCGATCTCGTCGTGCGAAACCGCGAGCGCATCGTCGCCGAGTTTCGCGCGGCGGGCTTTTCCTACGTGGCGCTCGACCTGCGCGGCTACCGCGCGGGGAGCATGAACGAGACGCTGGACAAAAGCGCTTCCCGCTAAAGCCCGCCGGAGGAAAGCGCCGGCCGGGGGCGGAGTTTCGCGGCGCGGCGCAAGCGCGTCCGGCCGCGCCGTGAAAAAAACGCGCGCGGGAGAGCGGCCGGTGCGAACCCGCGGGAACTTTCCGGCCGCGCGGGCGGGTATGACGCACATGGAGACGGACAATGCGGTACATCATCGCGAT
>CAZRXR010000035.1:0-18983 GCA_964604125.1 uncultured Synergistaceae bacterium | reverse complement strand
ACCGCGTCGTTTACGACTGCACGAGCAAGCCGCCCGCGACCGTGGAGTGGGAGTAAAATTCCTCGCTCTTTTGATAACGGAAAACGGCTTAAACATACTTACACCCAGCCGTAATGCTCTGTTTCGCCAGTTTGATAGAGCATCTCTGTGAATATCCCGATGGCATCTAGTATCGACGAATAATTAAACATCGCGTTTACATGAGCGGGATTAAGAGAAATGAATATCCTGCTAAAAAATTTTTTGCGGTCATTATATTTATGCGATAACATTCACTGTCCCGGACGCTAAAAAATAGAATCGGAAAATCTATCAACAAAGGCATAAAGTATTGATAAACCAATACTTTATGCCTTAAAATAAAAGATATTGAACGAGGGGGGAGAACGCGGGTGTCATTTTCATATAAGCCGTTTACGGAAGGTGTCGAGAGACGGAGATATGTCCAAAAAAGCTCGTGGCGCCGACTGGTATTTCAAAATCTACCGCGGACAAAATGAATCGAGGAGAATATGTTTCGATGGCAGTCATAGATCGCGTATACGGCAGTCTTCACTGTGACATATCTTCCGCGGTTGCCTGTGTGGAGGAGCGGCATGACTTATAAATTAATTCACGCTGATTGCCTCGCTTGGATGAACGATCAGGAGAAAAATTCAATAACGGCGATCGTTACCGATCCGCCATACGGGGTAAAAGAGTATACAGAAGGTGAAATTGAAAAGCAAAGACTAGGAAAAGGCGGAATATGGAGAATTCCTCCCTCGTTTGACGGCCATACTCGACGGGCGCTCCCAAGATTTTCCGTTATCAACGACGACCCTAAAGAGCGGGAAAATGTATATCGTTTTTTTTATAATTGGGGAAAGGCGGCTTTGAGGCTCCTCGTACCGGGCGGCCATTTGTTTATCGCTTCAACTCCGCTGCTTTCCGATATTGTAAGCAGAGCGATGCGCGACGCGGGATTTGAGCGCAGAGGAGAAATTATAAGGACGGTAGGCACCCTTCGCGGCGGCGACCGGCCAAAGGGGGCCGAGTCAGAATTCGCAGATATTTCAGTCATTCCAAAAGGGATGTGGGAACCGTGGGGGTTATACAGGAAACCTATTTCCGAAAAAACCGTCGCCGATAATTTGCGGAAATGGAACGCCGGCGCACTGAGACGGAGAAATGTCTATTCCCCGTTCTGTGATTTAATTTTTAGCCAAAAAACACCGAAAATAGAGCGAGAAATTGCTCCGCACCCGAGTATTAAGCCCCAGAAATTCTTACGGCAGTTAGTATATGCGTCACTCCCCTTGGGCAGGGGGATGATATTGGATCCTTTTGCCGGAAGCGGAGCTACTTTAGCTGCCGCGGAATATTTTAGCTTTAGCAGTATAGGAATTGAAAAAGATTTTGAGTTCTATAGCATGGGGACGAATGCCATTCCTAAGCTTGCTAAACTCTACCCTGAACGGCGGCCTCTTGTTCCGCAAAGGGAGAATATGGAGGAATCGGAAGAATACCGGCAATGCTTTTTCGATATCGCAGCAAAGCAGGCGTAATAAACACATAGTTTGGGTTCAGGTAAACTGTGCCATCGCGCAGCTTTGCCGTTCCAACTTTTGTTGTTATATATGTCTCAGTCCTTTGGGAGTTATGGCTGTTACGTCGGCTCCCTTGGTATTTCCAATCTGGGTCAGACTGTTCGTAGCCAATTAAATCCGCGATTTCAACGTGGGTAAAATCAATATTGCCATCCTCTAAAATTTTATAACATACTACTATATGCCACCCGCTATGGCCATTATGCCCCTCTCCGCCTTTTAGCGGCTTATTCGAGGCTTTGACCTCAAGACCGATTTTTTTAATTCATGCATGAGATCGGGATAACGCTGGTCGTGATACACGTGATATCTACTTACGTCGCTTAGTTTTTTCGTAAACACATTCGATACTATGCCGCTAAAATTGTTTGACTGAATAATGTCGCTTAATTTAATCCCCGCGTTTTCACGTATCTCGGCAAAGAATTTTTGCGTATTCTGTAACGCTGAAAAGATGTTCTCGATCGTCAGATCTTCCGGCAAAGGCACGGCGCGTAAATAATGCTTGCTTAACATACAATCACTCCTTATTTACTGAAAAGTAGATTTACAACCACACCACCGCTCGTGATGGTAATTCTCATTACAGTTAAAAAATTTTGAGAGCGTTTCGCGGATGGTGAGGAACATGATACCATATCTTTCAAACAAAAAATCTTTAGAATGTGTGTCGCTTTATCGTGAGGAAACGGAGAACGGAAATAAAATATTCACAAAAAACACGACGAGGTCGCGCGAACTCTGTACGCTGATTCCGCGAAGAACGTGAAAAGAGAACGCCGCTCCTCTCCTGTCCCCATCATCACGCTTCCGGCGGGAACCGCTCGCGTCTTCGGCGCGAGGGGGGGCAAGCCGACGGCGCGCGCCGGGCGCGCGGACACGCCGCCGCGCGGCGCTCTTATCCCGCTTTCAAGGCCGCGGCGCCCGGAGAGCGAGACGCCCGAGCCGCGCGAAAAAAAGGTCTCCCGTTCGGGCGGGAGACCTTTTTTCGCGCGCGTTTTTATCTTTTGTCGTCTGAATGGCGCCGCGCCGCCTTTCGGGCGCGAGCGGAAGATCGGCTTACTTCAGCTTGGCGTACTGTTCGTCGGTCACGGGTTCCAGCCACTCGTTCGACGCGCCTTCGCCAGCCACCTCCACGGCCAGGTGGGAGAACCACGAGTCGGCCGCCGCGCCGTGCCAGTGCTTGACGTTCGCCGGGATGTTGACCACCGAGCCGGGCGTCATGGCGACGGCGGGCTTTCCCCATTCCTGATACCAGCCGCGCCCGCCCACGCAGATGAGCATCTGACCGCCGCCGCTCGCGGCGCGGTGTACGTGCCAGTTGTTGCGGCACCCCGGCTCGAACGTGACGTTGAACATCGCCACCTGCTCGGCGGACACGGGGGCGATGTAGCTCTGCCCGGTAAAGTATCTGGCGTAGGCGTCGTTGGGTTTTCCAATCGGGAAGAAGATGGTCTCCGCGTATTTCTCGAGGTCGCTCTGCGCGGGCGTTTCCTCGTTCCACACGTCCTTGGCGAGGCGGAAGACGGCCCAGCCTTTGGGCCAGCCGCAGTACATCGTCGCGTGGGTGACGACGGCGGCGATCTCCTCCTTTGTGACGCCGTGCGCTTTGGCGTTGCGCAGGTGGTAGACGAGCGAGCTGTCGGTGACGCCCGAGGCCATCAGCGACACGACGGTGACGATGCACTTGATTTTGTGCGGGATCGCCGTCTCGTTCCAGACTTCGCCGAAAAGCACGTCGTCGTTGAGGCGCGCGAAAAGGGGCGCGAACGCTCCAAGGGCGTCGCGGCCCGCCGTCTGCGTGATGTGTTCATCCATGTTCCGTGTCCTCCCCTTATGGTTTTTCCGGCGCGGCGACCTGCGCCGCCGTGTGTGAACCGCGTTGATCATAGCACATGGAGCGCGCTTCAGCGCAAGGAAAAACTTTTCGGAGAAGCGGCGCGCAAAAACGACCGTTTCGCGCGTCCCGCCGCGCGGGCGGGGACGGCTCCCGATCGGCGCGAAGGAACGCCGCGGGAGTTTTTTTCGCGCGCCCTTTTTAAAGCCGGCGGGCCGCCGCGCCGTGCCCGGCGCGCGGGAGGGCTTGTGTGCGCGACGGCTTTTGAACGGCGTCCGGGCCGCGCGGAAACGGGCGTTGCGCGCGCCGGGGCGGGAAAGTTTTTCCGCGTCCGCGCGCGACAAATCCGCTTCTTTCGCGTATAATAATATAAAAACTTAAAGGAGGCGTTTTCATGGCGCCGCATTGGCAAACGACATCGCGCCACAACGTGCAGATGGTCACGGGCGGCTGGCGCAGCGGAGCGAGCGCTTTCGCGCTGAAGCTGGCCGAGGACTGGGAGCGCAAGACCGTCATCGCCACGCCGTGCTCGCGCGACGACGATATTCTCGAACACATCGCCATGTACCGAAAGGATCTCGACGACACGTTCGAGACGGTCGCGGAGAGCGTCCGGGTGACCGAAGCCGTCGAGGCCGTCCGCGAGGGGGTGTGCATCATCGACGACCTCGCCACGTGGGTGGAGACGCTCATGCGGAGCGGCGGCGCGCCGACGGGAGAGACTCTTCCCGCGATCGACAGGTTTTTAAAGCTTCTCTCCCGTCCTCCCTGCGAGATGATCGTCGTGACGCGCGAGATGAACATGGGGCTGCCGTCCGACAGCATCGGCGTGAGACGCTACCGCGACGCGGTCGGGAGGATGAACCAGCGCGTCGCCGCCCTCGCCTCGTCGGTGTGGCTGTGCGTGAGCGGCATACCGCTCAAACTCAAATGACGCCTCTCGAACTGCTGAACGGGCGCATCCGCGCCTGCGCGGCCTGCCCGCTCGCCGCCGCCGAACGCGACGGCGCGTTCCACGTGCCCGGCGAGGGGCCGGAGAACGCCCGCGTCGTGATCGTCGGCGAGGCCCCCGGGGCCGAGGAGGAGCGCACGGGCCGTCCCTTTATCGGCCGTTCGGGCGCCCTGCTCACCGAGATGCTGACGGCGGCGGGTCTCGACAGGTCGCGCGTGTTCGTCACCTCCGTGTGCAAGTGCCGGCCGCCGGAAAACCGCGCGCCGCGCAAAAGCGAGACGGCGGCGTGCCTGCCGTGGCTGACGGCGCAGCTTGACCTGCTCCGCCCGGAGATCGTCCTCTGCGCGGGCAACGTCGGCACGCGCGCGCTGCTCGGCGCCAAAGAGGGGATCGGCGCGCTGCGGGGGCGGTTCCACAGCTTCACGCTCGGCGGGCGCGCCATGGCGCTGCGCCCGCTGTTCCACCCGGCCTATCTGCTGCGCAACCCGGGCCGCGCGCCCGGCTCGCCGCGCGATTTGACGCTGCGCGACCTGATCGATGTGCGCGAGCGGCTGGAGCGCGCGTAGAGCGCGGCTCGGCCTTTCGCGGACGCGAAAAAAAACGCCGCCCTCCGTCTCGCCCCGCGGGCCGGGGGGCGGCGCGATCGTTCCCCGGCGCCGTTTTCGGCGGGCCGTCCGCCGCGCGCGAAAAAAACGCGGGCGCGGGAGAAACGCGCCCGGCTCGATTTCGCGAAATCCGGCGTCCGCCAAAGCCGCGCCTTTTAAAGACGGCCTTCCGCGCGAAGCGCCCGGGCCGGGGAACTTCCCGGCGCGCGACTCGTCCTTTACAAAGCTAAAATTCCCTTGCAAAATCGCCGCGCTGTGCGCATAATGCAGAGGCGGCGCTCTCGCGCCGCGCGGGAAAAATTTCCGGACTCCGAAAGGGAGGTCATAGCCCATGACGTACAAGTCCGACATCGAAATAGCGCAGTCAACGCCCATGCTGCCGATCGCCGAGGTGGCGAAAACCGCCGGCATCGACGAAAAATATCTCGAGCTGTACGGCCGCTACAAGGCCAAAATCGACTATGTCAATCTGCTGCGCGACATAAAGCGCCCCGACGGCAAGCTTGTGCTGGTGACGGCCATCACGCCCACGCCCGCCGGCGAGGGCAAGACCACCACGACCGTCGGCCTGGCCGACGGCATGCGCAGACTGGGCAAGAACGTGATGGTCGCGCTGCGCGAGCCGTCGCTCGGCCCCGTGTTCGGCGTGAAAGGCGGCGCGGCCGGCGGCGGCTACGCGCAGGTGGTTCCCATGGAGGACATCAACCTGCACTTCACGGGCGACTTCCACGCCATCGGCGCGGCGAACAATCTGCTCGCCGCCATGCTCGACAACCACATCCAGCAGGGGAACGCCCTCGACATCGACACGCGGCGCGTCACGTGGAGGCGCTGCGTCGATATGAACGACCGCCAGCTGCGCTCCATCGTCTGCGGCCTCGGCGGCAGGGCCGACGGCGTGCCGCGCGAGGACGGCTTTGACATCACCGTCGCCTCCGAGATCATGGCCATCTTCTGTCTGGCCTCGGGCATCGACGATCTCAAATCCCGTTTGGCGCGCGTCATCGTGGCCTACAGCCGCTCCGGCAAGCCCGTCACGGCCGGCGACCTGCGCGCGCAGGGCGCGATGGCGGCGCTGCTTGTGGAGGCGCTCAAGCCCAACCTGGTGCAGACGCTGGAGCACACGCCCGCGATCATCCACGGCGGGCCGTTCGCCAACATCGCCCACGGCTGCAACTCCGTCACCGCCACGCGCGTCGCGCTCAAACTGGGCGACTACGCCGTCACCGAGGCGGGATTCGGCGCGGATCTGGGCGCGGAGAAGTTCCTCGACATCAAGTGCCGTTTCGCCGGACTGCGCCCCTCGGCCGTCGTGGTCGTCGCCACAGTGCGCGCGCTCAAACACCACGGCGGCGTCGCCAAGCCCGACCTCTCGAAGGAAAATCTGGCCGCGCTCGAAAAGGGCCTGCCCAACCTGCTCCGGCACGTGGAAAACATCACCAAGGTCTACAGACTGCCCGCCGTCGTGGCGATCAACCGTTTCCCGGACGACACCGAGGCGGAGCTTGAACTGATCGCCGCGCGGTGCCGCGAGCTGGGCGTGAACGTCGCTCTGTCCGAAGTGTGGGCCAAGGGCGGCGAAGGCGGCGTGGAACTGGCCAAGGAAGTCGTGCGGCTGTGCGGGCAGCCCAACGATTTCACGTTCGCCTACGACCTCGGCATGTCCATCGAGGAAAAGCTGGCCGCTATCGTCACAAAAGTCTACCGCGGCGACGGCGTGACGCTCACGCCGGCCGCCAAAAAGCAGGCGAAGCAGCTTGAGGATCTGGGGTTCGGCGGGATGCCCATCTGCATGGCGAAGACGCAGTACAGTTTCTCCGACGACCCGGCCAAGCTGGGCGCGCCGAGCGGATTCGAGGTGACGGTGCGCAACCTGAAGGTGTCGGCGGGCGCGGGCTTCATCGTCGCGCTGACGGGCGACATCATGACCATGCCCGGCCTGCCCAAGACGCCCGCCGCCGAGAAGATCGACGTGGATTCCGAGGGCCGTATCACGGGGCTGTTCTAACCCCGTCCCGAAAAAAGAATACGCGGGAGAACGCGCCCTCTCCGGCCCGCCGGGCCTTTGAGGGCGCGCGTTTCCCCGGGCGGCTCTATAAAAGCGCGGCGCGGGCGCGCTTTTGAGGACACCCCGCTTTTCCCCACGCTCACACGCCGCCGCCGCGAAAACGGAAACGCGGCGTTTCGAGCGCGCGCGGCCCGCCGCGCCGGGTCTTCACGCGACCGGGACGCGCGGAGGAACGGAGCGCCGCCGCTTTGAGAGCGGGAGCGGAGCGCCCCGCGCGATACGCGAAAAAAACCGCGCCTTCCCGGGCGCGGCGAAGAACTCTTATTCGCGCGCGGACGCGAGGTGTTCCGCGCGGGGGACACAAGGCTCGCGCGCCCGGAGAAAAAGGGTTCGGCGGCGGGCGGAAAAATGTGTTCCGTCGGCGGGCTTCGGCGCGGATTACGGCCCGCGCCCGTCCCTCGCCGGGGGAAACGCCGCCGTCGCGAAACCCGAGGCGGCAGGAAGGAGAAAGAACGTGAAACTTACCGAAAACTCGTGCGCGGCCTTCGTCGCCGCGCTCGCCTCCAAAGCGCCCGCGCCGGGCGGCGGCGGCGCTTCCGCGCTGTGCGGCGCGCTTGGGGCGGCGCTTGGCAACATGGTCGGATCGCTCACCGTCGGCAAGAAAAAATACGCCGCCGTAGAGGACGAGATCAATGAAATGCGCGCGCGGTGCGACGCCGTTCAGGCCGAGCTGCTCTCCCTCGTCGAGCGCGACGCCGAAGCCTTCGCGCCGCTGGCCGCCGCCTACCGTATGCCCGCCGACACGCCCGAGCGGCGGGCCGAAAAGGACGCCGTCATGGAACCGGCTCTCGACGCGGCGTGCGCCGTGCCGATCGCGATCATGGAGCAGTGCGCGGCCGCCGTCGAACTGACGGAACGCTTCGCCGCCAAGGGCTCCGCGATCGCCGTGTCCGACGCCGGCGTCGGCGCGGCGCTGTGCCGCGCCGCGCTGGAGGGCGCTTCGCTCAACGTGTTTATCAACGCCAAAGCGATGAAAAACCGCGACAGGGCGCGCGCCTACGAAGCCAGAGCCGACGCCCTGCTGCGGGAATACGTCCCCCGCGCGGCGGCGACGTTTGACGCCGTGCGCGCGCGGCTGCGCGGCTGAACCGGAGGAGAGCGCCATGCCGGAAATTCTCGACGGCAGAGCCGTCGCCGCCGCGCTGACGGAAGACATAAAAGCCCGCGCCGACGCCCTGCGCCGGAGCGGGATCGCCCCCACGCTCGCCGTCGTGCGCGTCGGCGAGCGCGCGGACGACCTCGCCTACGAGCGCGGCGCGCTCAACCGCGCGCGGGCGGCGGGAGTCGAAGTCCGCCGCGTCGCGTTTCCCGCCGGGTGCTCCACCGCCGAACTTGCCGAGGCCGTCGCCTCTTTGAGCGCCGACGGCTCCGTGCACGGCGCGCTGATCTTGATGCCGCTCCCGCCCGGCATCGACGCGGACGCCGTGCGCGCCGCCCTGGCCCCGGCCAAGGACGTGGACGGCGTCACGTTCGCCTCGCGGGCCGGCGTGTATTCCGGCCGAGGCGAGGGCTTCCCCCCCTGCACGGCCGCCGCGTGCATGGAAATTTTGAACCATTACGGCATCGACCCCGAGGGCAAAAGCGCCGTCGTGCTGGGGCGCAGTCTCGTCGTCGGACGCCCCGCCGCCATGATGCTGCTTGAGCGCGGCGCCACCGTCACCGTGTGCCATACAAAAACACGCGACGCCGCCGCCCTCGCCCGCTCCGCCGAGATCCTCGTCGCCGCCATGGGGCGCGCCGGGGCCGTCACGCCCGAGTTCATCGGCCCGGGGCAGGTCGTCATCGACGTGGGCATCAGCGTGGACGAATCGGGCAGGCTCCGCGGCGACCTGTCGCCGCAGGCTCGAACGCTCGCCGCCGCGTACACCCCCGTCCCGGGCGGCGTGGGCAGCGTCACGACCGCCGTGCTAATGAAGCACGTTGTGCGGGCGGCGGAGAACCTCTCCCGCCCCGCTTTGTAAAAAGATCCCGTTTCCGCGCTCCCGCCGGGGCTTGGGAACGGTTTTTTTTGTTCTCCGCGCCGGACGCCGCCGTCTCGTTCCGAACGCGCGAAGCGGCGGCGTCTGTCGCGCGCCGGAAAACCCGGCGCGGGCGCGGCGTTCGCGTCTCCGCGTCGTTCCCGCCCGGGCGGCGCGCCCCGTCCTCGAAGTTCGCGTCGGAAAAAGGTTCTCCGGGTTCGCGCCCTTTCCGGCCGCTTCGGCGAGCCTTTCCGTCCGCGCGGCCGAGACGCGCGCCGGAAAATATAGAGGCGCGGCGTAAAAATATACTTTTTTTGTCCGGACAGAGGGAAAACGTTCTTTTTTTCCTCTCAAACCGCTCTTGTTGTGGTATAATAACCGCTGTTTTGATTTTTCGAGAGGGGGGTTCCGCCATGCTGCTGAGTCCAAGCCGGGCCGACTGCATCGTTTTTGAACTGGAGGGCGTGCTCGTCTCCGCCGTCGCGGAGGGCGAAGTGCCGGAACAGCCCGCCGAAGTGCTCTACGCCGGCCGCTGGGACAAACTGCCCCTTCCCGCCGGGGTCGTCACCGCGCTCGATCGCGAAAAGGCCGACAAGGCGCTGGCCGCTCTCAAGTGGACGAACGGCCCCGTGGGGCGCGCCGTTGACGCGCCCGCTCTGGACTCGATCTGCCGCGCGCTCGGCGCCCGCCGCCCGCTCCTGCTGGGCGCGTCCGCCGCGTCGCGCGACGCTCTGGCCGCCTTCGGCCGCGGCGATTTCGTCGCCGTGGGGTACGGCGTCCCGGGCTGCCCCGTCCGTTTCACCTCCGCCGCCGACGCCCTCCGGGCGATCCTCGGCGTCGTCTGAACATAAGCGCGAGCGTCTCCGTCCGTCGGCGGGGGCGCGTTTTTGTCGGCGGGATCAACCTGTTTTTCGCGGCGCGGACGGGCGCGCGCAACCCCATCCAAGGAGAGCTTTGACATGGCAAAATACGTTTTCGTCACGGGCGGCGTGGTGTCGTCGCTGGGCAAGGGCATCACCGCCGCCTCTCTGGGCGTGCTCCTCAAGAAACGCGGCCTGAAGGTCAATATTCTCAAGATGGATCCCTATCTCAACGTGGACGCGGGCACGATGAGCCCCTACCAGCACGGGGAGGTGTTCGTCACCGACGACGGCGCCGAGACCGACCTCGACCTCGGCCACTACGAGAGGTTCATCGACGAGCCGCTGAGCGGCGCGAACAGCTGCACATCGGGCAAGGTGTACCTGTCCGTCATCACCAACGAGCGGCGCGGCGACTACGACGGGCATACCGTGCAGGTTATCCCCCACATCACGGGCGAGATATTGCGGCGCGTCACCGAGCTTGGGCGGACGTGCGACGTGCTCATCTCCGAGATCGGCGGCACGGTCGGCGACATCGAGGGGCTACCGTTCCTCGAGGCCATCCGCCAGATGCCCGCCGTCGTGGGGCGCGGCAACGTGCTGTACTGCCACGTCACGCTGCTGCCCTACATCGGCGCTTCGGGCGAGCTGAAGACGAAACCCACGCAGCACAGCGTCAGCACGCTGCGCGGCATCGGCATCCAGCCCGACGTGATCGTCTGCCGGTCGCAGTATCCCGTCACGCGCGAGACGCGCGAGAAGATCGGCCTGTTCTGCTCCGTGGCGCCCGCCAACGTTATCGACGAGCGCGACGCCGACACCATCTACCGCGTGCCCATCACGCTGCACGAGCAGAAGTTCGACACGATCGTGCTGCGCGCGCTGGGGCTTGACGGCGCGCCCGAGCCGGACATGAGCGACTGGCGCGAGTTCCTGCGCCGGCGCGACGCCACGGGGAGCCCCGTGACGATCGCGTTGGTCGGCAAGTACACCGAAAACAAGGACGCCTACCTCAGCGTCAACGAGGCGCTGTCGCACGCGGCCATAGCTCTCGGCGCGAAACTGAAGATCGTGCCCGTAGACTCGGAGTCCATCGGCGACGCGAACGCCGCCGGAAAGCTGGATTTCGCCGACGGCATCCTCGTGCCCGGCGGTTTCGGCACGCGCGGCATCGAGGGCAAGATAGCGGCCGCCCGCTACGCGCGCGAGAACGACGTTCCCTATCTGGGCATCTGTCTGGGGATGCAGACGGCGGTCGTCGAGTTCGCGCGCCACGCGCTCGGCCTCCGGGAGGCCAACAGTCTGGAGTTCGACCCCGCCACGCCCGACCCCGTGATCCACCTGATGGAGGATCAGAAATCCGTCACGGCGCGCGGCGGCACGATGCGTCTCGGCGCGTACCCGTGCGACCTCGCGCCCGGGAGCCGCGCGCGGGGGGAGATCTACCGCGCCGCTTCGATCAGCGAGCGGCACCGTCACCGCTTTGAGTTCAACGAGGCCTACCGAGCCCGTTTCGAGGCCGCCGGCATGAAAGTCGCGGGCGTCTGCCCGTCGGGCGGTCAGGTGGAGATCATGGAAAACGAGAACTGCCGCTGGTTCGTCGGCGTGCAGTTCCACCCCGAGTTTAAGAGCCGCCCCGTGAGGCCGCACCCGCTGTTTTCGGGCTTTGTGGCCGCCGCGGCGGAGGAGCGCGGATCGCTGTGACGCGCGTCCGCCGCGCCGCAGAGCGGGCGCGAAAAAAACGCCGGCCGGGCGAAAGCCCGGGCCGGCGGTTTTTTTTCGTCTTATTATAAAGAGGGAAGGCGGAGGGCGAACGGCAAAAAGGGAGCCGCCCGGACGCGGAATTTCGCGCGGGGGGCGGGAGCGCGCCGACGGATTTTCGGCCTTTCCCGGTTTTGCGGACGGCGCGGCAAAAGGGATCGGAGCGATACGAGCGGAGGCCCGCGCGGCGAAAGCCCGGCTCCGCGGCTGTTTGCCGCCGCGCGGCGCGCGTCCGTTTTCGCGAAAAAACTTTTTCGCTCCCGTTTTTGCGCGCGGCGCGAAAAATACGCCTCGTGGGCGGGGGCGCGGCGGCGTTTCCCGCCCTTTTCGGAAGTTTTAGCGGGCGGCGCTGGCGCGTCTCGATCCGCGCCTTTCGCGCTCCTTTGGCGAAAGTCCCGCCCCGCCGTTTCCGCCCCGGAGCCGGAGACGGCGCGCGGGCGGCGCGCCCCGCGCCGCGAAAGAAACGCCCGCGAGGGACGCGCGACGATTCCTCGCGAGCGGGAAAAACAGTTTTCAAGCTTTCGCGGCCCGGCCGATTTCGCGCTTTCGCCGGGCGGAGCGGGCGTCGGTTTTTTTAGAGAAAGTCCAGACCCGCCGTCTCGAGATCGCGCTTTGACCAGCCGCGCGCGCTCACGCGGGACACGCGCAGCAGGGCGCGCCACTCGTCCGGGCTTTGAGCGTCGTAGACGGCGCACACGCTCATGCCCGCCGCGCGGGCCGAAAGGGCGCAGACGGCCACGTCCTCAAAGACAAGACAGCGCTCCGGCGCGACGCCGAGACGCGAGGCCGCCAGAAGGTAGACGTCGGGATATTCCTTGCCTCGGGGCGCGTCGTCGGCGCTCGTCCTCGCGTCGAAAAGGCCGATCACGCCGTTGCCGGTCAGCACGGCGTCGGAGAGCGCGTGGGGCAGTCCCGACACGGTTCCCAGACGCAGCCCGGCCCTCTTTGCCGCGCGCAGAAATTCCGCCGCGCCGTCTTTGAGGAAGATGTTGGCGCCGTACTCGCGCCGCGCCATCTCCAGCCACTCGGCGCACAGCCCCTCGACCGTGTCGCGCAGGCCGAAACGTTCGATGGTGTACGCGGCCGCCTCGCTGAATTTTTTGGAGCTTACCTCGCGCATATAGTCGGCGGGCACGCTCAGCCCCCTTCGCGCCAAAAACTCCGCGTCGATGCGCGCCCACACGCCGCGCGAGTCGATGAGCGTGCCGTCCAGGTCGAACAGCGCCGCGTCGTAATCCATGTTTGTCACCTCTCTTTTTCCCATCATACCACATGCGAGAGGGGAAAACAGCGCCCGCGCGTCCGCTCCGGGGATAAAAAACGGGGACGGCGGGCGCGCCGCGTCCCCGCCCTTGAACAAAGGCGGCGCGCGGTGTATCATACTCGCATCTCGTTTAAGGAGCGTGGAGTTTATGAAACGTCTGACAGCGGCGGCGCTTTTGCTCGCGGCGCTGGCCGGCGGGGCGCGCGCGACGGCTTTGTCGAAGGACACGCTGAGGTTCGGCACCGAGAGCACGTACCCTCCGTATGAGTTCCGCGGCGAGGACGGATCGCTGCGCGGGTACGAAATCGAGCTGGCCGAGGCCGTCGCCGCGAAACTCGGCAAGAAGATCGAATGGGTCGATATGGCGTTCGACGGTCTGCTCCCCTCGCTGCTGACGGGCGGGCTTGACGTGGTGGCGGCGGGGCTTTCCGCCACGCCCGAAAGGACGGCGAAGTTCGCGTTCTCGCTGCCGATAGGGAAAAAATCGTACTGCGCGTTTCTGACCCGCGCCGGCGGCGGCATCGCGGACGAGAGCGGGCTGAAAGGCAAGACCGTGGCCCTGCAGCTGGGGAGCTACTACGAAAAGTACGTGCGTTCGATCGAGGGCGTCACGGTGCGGCTGTACCAGAAGAACGACGACTGTGTCCGCGAGGTCGCGCTCGGGCGAGCCGACGCCGTCGCGCTGGACAGCGCCGTGTCGAAGACGCTGCTGGACGCGAAGGACTTTAAGGGCAGAATCGTGATCGCGTTTGAAAGGCAGGTCAACAAATACCTCCGGGCCATGGCCATGTCGAAGGACGATCCCGAACTGCTCGAGGCCGTCAACGGCGCGATGCGTCAAATGGCGGAAAGCGGCGAGACGGAGGCGCTCTACGCCAAGTGGTTCTATTAGGCGGCCGCGCCTTTTCGGCCGCGAACGCCCGCGCGCGGAAGACACGCCCTTTACATTTTCCGAAGGAGACGCCCCTATGAAGGACACCATCGATATCCGCGTCGCGTCCCGGCGCGGGGACGAGACGCTCTACCTCATACGGCTGCCGCTGAACCGGCCCGGCTTTGACGAATTTCTCGGCGCGTGGCTGCTCAAAAGCCCGCGCGAAACGACGCTTGTCGATTGCGGCGTGACGGGAACGTACCCGGCCCTCAAAAAAGCGCTCGACGAACTTGGGGCCGCGCCCGGCCTGCTTTTGCTCACGCACGTCCACCTCGACCACTCGGGCGCGGCCGGATCGCTGTGCCGCGATTTTCCCGGTATGCGCGTCTTCTGCTTTGAACGGGCGGCGAAGCATCTGACCGACCCGGCCAAACTCTGGGCCGCCACGTCCGCCACGCTCGGAGCGGCCATGGCCGCCGCCTACCGGCCGCCTCTGCCCGTGCCGTCCGGGCGCGTGATCGTGCGCGAACGGCTCGGCGCGGCGTGGACGGTGCTTGACACACCGGGGCACGCCGCGCACCACGTCTCGTTCATCCGCGACTTCGCGGGCGAGCGGGTCTGCTTCGGCGGCGAGGCGCTCGGCGTCGTCGCGGGGCTTGACGTGACAAGCTGGTTCGCCGACGGCGCGCGCCGCGACGGTATCCGCCCCGCCACGCCGCCCAAGTACGCGCCCGAAACCGGGCGCGCGAGCATGGAACTGCTCTCCGCGCAAAAGTGGAACCTGTTCTGCGCGGGGCATTTCGGCGCCGTGCCGCGCGGGGATCTCGTCGAGCGCGCGCTCGCGCAGAGCCGGCTCTGGGAGCGGAAGATCGCGGCCGCGCTGCGCGAGGGCGCGAGCGAGCCAGACATGGTGGCGACGATGCTGCGCGACGACCCCGAACTGGCGGGCATCGCCTTTTACGACGAGGGGAACAAGGCCCGCGAGACGTACTTCCTCGGCAACAGCGTGCGCGGTTTCGTGAAGTACTTCGAGTCGCTCGCCGCCGAAGGAAAATAAAAAAGAGAAAAAAACGGCTCTCGCGCCGCGCGAAAGGGCGCGGGAGCAGACGAAAAGCGCCGCTTTCCTCGCAACCGTCGCGGGGGAGGCGGCGCTTTCGCGTTCGTTTTTCGCGCCGTCGGTCGCGCGCCTTTTTGCCGACGGCGGCTGTCTGGCGGCGTCAGGCGAGGGCCTTTTCGATCGCCTCGCCGATCCGACCGATGTCGGTCTCGACGCTGCACAGCAGCTCGGCGACGGCGGCGCGCTTTTCGGCGACGAAACGATCGTCCTTCACGAGGGGCAGGTTGATCCTCACGTTGTACGCGGCCGTTATCGCGGCGGCGCGGGCGAACTGACCGGCGGCGGCGGCGTCGCTGACGGCGTTCCTGTTGCCGAGACGTATGGCCGTGAGGGCGAGCCGGGCCGCGCGGGCCGAAAGTTCGAGCGTGCGCAACGGAGCCTCCACGGCGCCCTTCGCGGCGCTCCGCATCGCCCGCGCGCGCTCGGCCTTCTGCGCGTCGGTGGCCTTGGGGAGTTTGAGCGCGGCCATGTAGGCGCCGAAGGCGGCGGCGTCGCGGTCGATCAGCTCGAGCAGTTCGGCGGCGGCGGCCTTGGCCTCGTCCCGGACGCGGGCCATCTCGGCGCTCGCGGCGGCGTATTTCTCGCGCCCGACGGTCAGTCCGCCGACCATGGAGACCAGTCCCGCCGCGAGCGCTCCGCCGAGCGCGCCCACGCTTCCGCCGCCCGGCGCGGGCGACGGAGAGGCCAGTTCCGCGACGAAATCGGGCAGTGTCATCGCGCGCGGCGTCATGCCCGTCTCTCCCGGTCTTTGCCCATCATGTCGAGGAGTTTCAGTTCGAGAACCTGCTCGGCGCCGAAGCCGTCGATCTGCAGGTAGTAGGCGGCGCTGTCGAGCATGGCGCCCGCGGGGATCATGCCGTACACCTCGGTACCGTTGACGGTCACGCCCCACCTGGCGGCCTCCATGCGGATGAACTCCAGCACGCGGTACATGGATGTTTTCTCGTAGTCCACAAGGTTCATCGACACCTGCGTGAGATTCCTCCCCGGCAGTCCGACGGCCATGCCCTTGACGGTGGAAAACCCCCCGCCCGAGGCGCGGACGCGCTTCGCGATGATTTTGGCGATCTCGATGTTCGCGGTGTTGAGGTTGACGTTGAACGCCACGAGGAACTTGCGCGCGCCGATGGCGGTTCCGCCCGCCGTGGGGTGCAGCTCTTTGGCGCCGACGTCGGGGGCGCGCGACGGGTCGGTCTTCACAAGGTCTTTGAGGGCCTCGTACTGGCCCCCGCGCACCTGCTCGAGGCGCGAGCGGCCGGGCATCACGGCGCTGGCCTCGTAGTAGAACACGGGGATCTTCAGCTCGTCGTAATAGCGCTTGGCGAAATCGCGCGACAGCCGGACGCACTCGTCCATCGTGATGCCGGAGACGGGCGTGAACGGGATCACGTCTATCGCGCCGATGCGGGGGTGCGCGCCCCGGTGCGTGTTGATATCGATGTTCGCGACGGCGACTTTGGCGGACTCGACGAGCGCGTCGCAGACAGCGGACGGCTCGCCGCAGAGCGAGACGACGAGGCGGTTGTGATCCTCGTCGGCGCGGTAATCAAAAAGATAGCATCCCTCGCGTCCCTTGAACGGAGCGACGATCGCCTCGATAACGTCCTTGCGTCGTCCCTCGCTGTAGTTCGGGACACATTCGATCAGCGCCATGATAAAAACCTCCCGTATATACGATAGTGACAGCGTTCAGCCGGAGCGCCCGGCTTTTCCGGCGGGACAGGCCGCGCCGTCCCCGCTTTCGCCCGGGGCGGGCGGCGAAACCGCCGCGCGCCTTATTAAACCATCTCGGAGCGAAGCGCGCAAGCCTGAAAGCGGATTTTCGGGACGTGTTTAAATTCAAAATTTTACAAAAAAAGAAAATAAAATCTCCCCCGGCAAAGACACGCCCGGGGAGAACGCGTCGCCTGTGGCGCGCTTCGGCACGCGCGGACGGCGCGGGGGCGGCTCTTGATTGTTCCCCGTCCGAGTCATGGATATTTTACGTCGCCGATATTCGGTTCGCGTCGCCCCGAGCGGCCCGGGAGCGATCGGAATGTCGTGAAGTTTCGCCGGAAGCGCCCTTCGCCCCGAGTGCGTCGCGGCCCGGAGCGGCGGAGAACGCGCCGACGCCGCCGATCGCGCGCGTCCAAGCCGAGGGCCGCGTTTCTGTGAGACGTTCCGTGTCCGCACGCCCGGGAGCGGCGGGCCGATCATGGCCGTCGCGGCTCCGGCCGCGCGGTTTCCGGGCGCGACGGTGACGCGGGCGTCGGCGGCGGTTTCTCGCCGGCCGGAAAGCGTTTGCCGACCGCGTTCCTTTCCGCCGGCTGCCATCCGTCGTCCCGGTCGGCGGCGAACGCGGCGCGGCAACGTTCGACCTGTTCACGGGCGGCCCGCGCGCCGAACGCTGTTCGAGCGGTCGCGCCGATACCTCCGCCGGCGACGGGACGATCTTCCAAAAGAGCGCGTCCGATGTCGCGGGCGAGGGCGAAAGCGCCGCGCGCCGCCGCGCTGACCGACATCGCCGCCCGGTTCGCCGACTTCCTCGCGGCGGAATAAGCCTGTTGCGAAAAAAAGCGGCTCCCCGGAGGGAGCCGCTTTTTTTCGCTTTTCGGCGTCGCGGGGCGCGCGCACGCCGTTTAGCGTTTGAGTTTCCCGCCCGAGAAAAACCCGGAAAAACGCCGCGCGGGCGGCGGGGCGAGTCGCCGACGGGAGATTTTCGCGCTCTCGAGCCGCCGAAGGCGCGAAATCGCGAAATGTCCGCCTCGCCCGGGGCCAAACGCTCCGGGAGGCTTCAAAAGGACGCGAGCGCCGTTTCCAAAGCTCCGGACGCCGCGCCCCGGCGCGGGGAGCGGAAATTTCCGCCCCCGAGCCGTCGTCTTTTCGCGCGAGGCGGCGAATGATCAGTCTCCGGCTTTGACAGTGAACTCGACGCGGCCGAAGTCGCCGTAGTCGGCCACGTAGTCGCCCGGCTCGGCGGGCAGCATCGCGCCCATGGCGCCCGAGATGATAAACTGGCCGGGCTCGATCGTGCCGCCGTTGCGGATGATGATGTTAATCAGCTTGAGCAGCGTGCCCCACTGATCGCCGAGGGCGTCGGTCCCCTTGCCGGCGTTGAAGTCCGCGCCGTCGCGCGTGCACTTCATCTCGACGGCGTTCACATCGACGCCCGCGACGGGCACTTCCTTGCCGCAGATGACCTGATACGATCCGACGCCCATCGCGGCCATGTCGAAGAAGCCGATGCCTTTGAGGCTGGGGAACCCCACGAGCGGCACCTCGATGGCGGGGAACAGGGCCGTGACGGCGGCCTTGACCTGCTCGACGTTCTCGAGCGGCTTGTCGATCCTGGTTCCGAAACGGTAGCCGATCTCCTGCTCAAGCTTGATGCCGGCCCTGTCGAGCACGACGGGCGCGCCCTCGGGGAGCAGGCCCGACTTGAACAGCGGGGCCACGGCCGGCTCCTTGGTGCTGAACACGGCCATCAGCTTCTCGCTGGTCATGCCGCCCTTGTAGCCGACGACGGCGTCGCCGGCGGCGAGACGATCGGCGAGGTAGGCGTTCTGCACCGTGTAGGCCAGTTCGGCGTCCTCGCTGTCCATCAGTTTGGAGAGCGCTGGCGTCTCGGTCTTGTCGGCCAGCGCTTTCTTGAGCAGCGCGACGGCTTCTTCGACCGTCACGGGCTTGGACGTTTCGGCCGCCGACGCGCCGACGCCCTTGTACGCGAGCGCTCCGCCGAGCGCGACGACGAACACGAGCCACTTCAAACACTTTTTCATCACAAATTTCAGCTCCTTTGCCGGGATTGCGGCGTTCCATCCGTTCCGGAATGTCGCTATTTTAATTTTAGGATATAATCGCCGTTTTGAAAAGGGCGCAAAATCGCGTTTCCGCCGGAAAATCGCGGCGTTCCGCCGCCCGCGTTTCGCCCCGGAACGGGGTTGACAGCGGCCCCCGGACGATTCCCGCGTCCCGGGCGGCGGGAGTTGGCGAAAGGCGCTCTCCGCCGGGAAAGCGCGTTCGGCGGCGTCGGGACGCTTGGGTTCGCGCCGCGAAAAGACCCGCCGGGGCCGACGGGGCGGCCGGTCTCCTTTTCGCCGGGGCGCGGTGTTCGCG
>CAZRXR010000034.1:0-19391 GCA_964604125.1 uncultured Synergistaceae bacterium | reverse complement strand
GGTGGGTCGTGAGGGGGTCGAACCCTCGACCCACGGATTAAAAGTCCGTTGCTCTGCCGACTGAGCTAACGACCCTCAAACACGGGAAATTCTACTATAAAGGGACGCCGTTCGTCAAGACTTAATTTTACAGTAGAATGTTTTATTATAAGGTACGGCAAAAAGCGTTTTTACAGCAAAACGGTTCCAGCCGGGAGCGCAGCCACGCCTCGCCGGGATGAGGCGCCAGACTGAGGCACGCCGCCGTTTGAAGGTGAAGGCATTTCACGGTCGTTGTTCCGCTTCGGCGGATGCCGCCGACGCCCGTCGATCGCAGGACGTTCAAGATCTTCGGGCGGTAGGCGCGCAAAAAAAACGTTTCGGTCTCGCTCAAAAGCGACAGCCTCGCCAGAGCGTAGAAAAAAGAATATTCGCGGTATTCCTTTTCGCGCCCGGCCAGCGCCGCTTCCAGCGCGACGACCCCGCCTTCGGATTCCAGCGTCCCGCACCGCCGCGCGAGGTACGGGCATGTCAGCCAGAACGTCGTCGGGAACGGCGCCCCGCGCAGAAGCGGCCCGCACATCACCGCCTGCGGAAAGCCCCAGACGCAGCGGCGCGAGACGGCCGCCACGCGCCGCTCGTCGAAAAGACGTTTTTCCATCTGCGCGGCGACGACGCGCCTGTCCTTGTATGAAAAAGCCGAGAGGTCTTTCAGAACCCCTCGGCTTGAAAAGCGCGATTTCATCTATGGCCGCGCGCCCTTTCGGCGCGGAGGGCGTCCGCCCTTCCCGTTTTTGGCGTTCATCAGCAGGGAGTTTTTCTCGTCGCTGACTTTCATGAAACTGGACAGTTTCTTCTCGAAATCGTCGCCGCTCCCCGACTGCGACGAAGGCCCGCCCGCGGACGAATACCTGGAAAAACGCGGCGCGGGCGGCGCGGGAGGCTCCTCGAGCGCTTTCAGGGAAAGGTCGATCCTGCCGTGTTCGTCTATCTTGACGATTTTGGCCCTGACCTCCTGCTTCAGCTGCAAAACGGTGTCAACGCTCTTGATAAACTTGTGTGAAAGCTGCGAGATGTGGATCATCGCTTTCTGGCCGTTCTGGAGCCTGACGAAAGCGCCGTAGGGCATGATTTGCTCTACAACTCCCGCGACGATGTCGCCTGTTGCCAAATCGGGCATAGTGTGGACTTCCTTCTCGTGCGAAATGAGGTGCTTCTTTCTAGATCATGTTCAGCGTCTGGATCTTGGTGACCATCACGTAGATGCGGCCGCTGCCGAGCGAAGAACGGAGTTCTCCCGCGATCCAGACGGGCGCGCCCTCCTCCTGCTTGACGACCCATTCCTGAATCGCCTGGTCGAAAACGCGCATGCGCAGATAATCGACGCGGTCGCAGCCGTCGCTGTCGGTATACTGGCGCTTGAGGGAAAACTCGAAGTACTTTCCGAGGCGGCTCTCGCCGTAGCTTTCGCCCTTCAGGAAATGGATCACGCCGGAAAGATAGACATCGTTGACCAACTTGCTCATTTTGATCTCCTCCGTTTCTGTTGAATGTCCAACTGGATTATATTCGATTTTACTTCGGAGCGCCACTATCCCGAGCGCTTTGAAGACGCCTTCATGTTGAAACTGACCCGCTCCTTGTAGTGACTGCGGTATTTATTGACCTGCGCGACGTACTGCGGCGACTTCGCCCCGAGATAGCGCTTGAGCGCCCGGGTGGTGTCGCCCTTGCAGTTGTTCATGTACTGTCTGAACAGCCACGTGCCGACCATGATGTTGTTGCGCGGCTCCATCAAAATCTTCTCGGATTTGATGTGCGGGAACATCCCGGCTATCGTCTTTCTGTGGAGCTGCCAGTAGACCTGCATCAGGCCGACAGCGTATTTGGAGCGCGCGTCCGCCTTGGCTGTGGACTCTTTAATGATGATGGCCGTGATAAGGGAAGGCTCTATGGAATAGCGGCGCGAGGCCTCCATGACATAACGAGCGTACTCGTCCGCTTTTTCTGGGCTTAAGTTGCGGTTGTAATATCGGAAGATGTACGCGGCGGCGTCGCGTTTCGCGTTGTTCGCGCGAACGGCGGCGCTCCGCGGCCCCCGCTCGCGAGACACGCGCGGCCCGCCGTAGGCCGCGACGAGGCAGCAGGCAAGCAGCGAGCCGGCCAGCAGAACAAGCAGGGATTTTTTGAAGAATGAGATCTTCTTCATGTAAAAAAACAACCTCCGCTACGGTGGAATAGTCCTCTATATTTTAGCTTAAATCGTCCGGGCTTTCCAGAGCTATTTTCAAAACCGGCCGAATTTTCCGCTCAATTAAAGAGAAAAAACCGTTTATTCCGCGTGTTTGAATTTCGCTCCCAGCTCATCGACGAACAGGGGGCTGAGCACCTTGATAAACGTGCCTTTCATGCCGAGACTGCGGCTTTCGATGATGCCCGCGCTTTCCAGCTTCCGCAGCGCGTTTACGATGACGCTGCGCGTGACGCCCACCTGATCGGCTATTTTACTGGCGATCACGACGCCCTCGCACTCGCCCGGCTCCTTGCAGAAGACGCCGTTTTTCTCGCTGACGAGTTCTTTGAGTTTGATGATGATGTGGTTGACGGCGTCGATCTCAGAATACGAAAGGGCTTTCATCGCCATGTTCACGACGAGGCGCTCGCGCGCGATCTCCTCGATCTGTCTCGAGCGGTCGTGAAGGATCTCGAGTCCGACGAGCGTGGCGAGGTACTCCGCGAGCACGAGGTCGCGCGTGGCGAACTGGCTGGAGAGGCGCGCGAGCACGAGCGTGCCGAGCCGCTCCGACGCGCCGTAGATGGGAACGTACAACGCCGTCTTTTCCTCGTCCAGACTTTCCTGATCGTCGAACAGATGGCCGTCGGCCCTGCTCAGCACGGTTTCGCGCTGCTGCGCCAGCCGCTCGACAAAACTTTCGGGCATGTATCCCTGTTCGATAAACGAAGCGATGGCCTCGCTGTGGTATTCGTCCACCCAGGCGTAGCCGAGGATCTGTCCTTCATGGTTGAGCACGTAGACGTTCGCCGTCGAGAACTCGCAGAGGATATGGGCCAGCTTGTTGTAGTCCGGACGCGCTCCGTCCCGGCGCAGCTGCATCGCCCGGCTGACCTGGCGGGTTTTCTCCAGCAGCTCCTTCATCTCCGGGGTGTCCGCCTCCGTGAATTCGGCGCCCGCGGCGTTTTTCAGGTAACCACGTTTCACTTCGTACCACTCCTTTCCGCTTGACAAGTAATCCGCCTAGAGCAGGTAGCGCCGCAGGTCGCGGTCTTCGACGAGCGGCGACAGACGCGAGGTCACAAAGTCCCTGTCGATCACGACGGTGCTCCCGGCGTTTTCCGGCGCTGTAAAACTGATGTCCTCGAGCAGCTGTTCCATGATCGTGTGGAGCCTGCGCGCGCCGATGTTCTCCATTTCAAGATTCATTTTCTCCGCCATGGCGGCTATTTCCTCGACGGCGTCGTCGTTGAAGCGGAGCGTGACGTTTTCCGTCGCCAAAAGGGCTTCCGACTGGCGGATGAGGCTGTGCCGCGGTTCCGTGAGGATCCTTTTCAGTTCTTCCCTGCCCAGAGCTTTCAGCTCGACGCGGATCGGCAGGCGGCCCTGCAGTTCCGGCACGAGGTCGGATGGTTTGGACTCGTGAAAGGCGCCCGCCGCTATGAAGAAGATGTGATCGGTCTTGACCGCGCCGTACTTGGTGCCGACGGCGCAGCCTTCGAGGATCGGCAGCAGGTCGCGCTGCACGCCGTCGCGGCTCACGTCCGGCCCCGCCGAGCGTCCGCGCGAAACTATTTTGTCGATTTCGTCGATAAAGACGATGCCCTCCTGCTGCGCCTTTTCAAGCGCCTCGCGGGTGGCCGAGTCCGTGTCGATGAGTTTTTCCGCCTCCTCGCCCTCGAGAAGGCGCACGGCCTCGCGCACTTTCACGCGCCGCTTGGCCGTTTTCTTGGGCATGAGACCGCCCAAAAGCTCCGACACGTTGATCCCGACGCCCGAGATCTCTCCGTTGCCGAAAGGCGTGACGGGTGCGGCGTTTTCCCGCACGTCGATCTCGATCTCGCGCTCGTCGAGCTTGCCCGCCTTCAGCATGTTGAGCATCCGTTCGCGCGTGCTCGGCCGGACGCCCGGCTCCGAAACGTTATCGCCGCCCGCGGGCCTGTCGCGCGCCTTTTCGTCTTTCAGGTAGTTTAAAAGCGTGGGGATGCCCGACGACGTACCGCTTTTGACGGGCAGAAGGTAATCGACGACGCGGTCGAGCGCGTGTTCGCGCGCCGGGCCGCGCACTTCCTCCATCATCCTCTGTCTGACCATTTGCACAGACTTTTCCACCAGATCGCGCACGATCGACTCGACGTCGCGGCCCACGTAGCCGACCTCCGTGAACTTCGTCGCCTCGACCTTGACGAAAGGCGCGTTCACCAGATCGGCGAGACGGCGCGCGATCTCGGTTTTGCCGACGCCGGTCGGCCCGACCATCAGGATGTTTTTGGGCGCGACCTCTCTGGCGAGTTCCCGGGGCAGACGCAGGCGGCGGATCCTGTTCCGCAGCGCTACGGCGACGGCTTTTTTCGCTTTTTCCTGCCCCACGATGTAGCGGTCAAGGTACTGGACGACGGCGGAAGGGACAAGTTCTTTCATCTGTTCCGAAAGCATGGTTTACAGAACCTCGACTGTGAGGACGTTATCCGTGTAGATGCAGATCTCCGAGGCGATGAGCAGCGAGCGGCGGACGATCTCGGCGGCGCTCAGGTCGGACACTTCGAGGAACGCGCGCGCCGCCGCGAGAGCGAAGCCCGAGCCGGATCCTATGGAAGCGACGTTGTTCTCCGGCTCTATGACATCGCCCGCTCCCGTGAGAAGGATCGTATGCTCCCTGTCAGCGACGAGGAGCATGGCCTCCAGCTTCTGGAGCGTCCTGTCCGTTCTCCACATCTTCGCCAGTTCGACCGCGGCGCGCATCAGATTGCCGCTGTACTCCGAAAGTTTTTTCTCAAAAAGTTCCATCAGCGTCATCGAATCGGCGGTGGCCCCCGCGAAACCGGCGAGCGCCTTGCCTTCGTAGAGCTTGCGAACCTTTCGCGTGCCCGACTTGATGATTTGACTGCCGAGCGTCATCTGCCCGTCGCCTCCCATGGCGACCTGCCCGTCCCTGCGGACGCAGACGATCGTCGTTCCGTGCAGCACAGCGTCTTGTGACATATTATTCCTCATTCTCCCGAGCGGGGGTGCGCCGCCATGTAGCTTTCTCTCAAATGGCCGGGCGTGACTTTCAGGTACTTCTGCGTCGTCAGCAGACTTTCGTGCCCCAGCAGTTCCTGCAGCACGTTCAGCGTCGCGCCGCCTTCCAGCATGTGGGTGGCGAAACTGTGGCGGATCGAGTGGGGCGAGACGTTTTCAAGACCCGCGTTTCGCGCCGCTTTGACGACGAGCCTGTGTACCGTGCGGATCGTGATGTGCCCGCGTCCCTTGCCGGAAAACACGTAACGGCAGTCGGCGGGGCAGAGGGCGCGCCATTCTGTCAGCGCCTCGCGCGCGTAGCGGCCGAAGGGGACGAGGCGCTCCTTGTCGCCCTTGCCGAGCACTTTCAGCCAGCGCTCGGCGAGATCGACGTTCGCCCATTCCAGAGAAACGACTTCCGCCACGCGAAGCCCGCAGCCGTACATCACCTCGATCAGGGCGCCGTTGCGCGGCGTCGGCTCGATCTTCCAAGCCTCCTCGATCAGCCGCGCCATCCCCTCCCGCGACAGCGCGCGGGGAAGGCGTTCCGGCAAACGGGGGCTGCGCACGGCGGCGGCGGGGTCGTTCGGGATGAGACGCTTTTCAAGCAGATAAAGTTCGAAGGCTTTCACCGCCGACAGTTTGCGGGCTATCGACGAACTGGCGTAGCCGAACCCCGACAGCGAGCGCATGAACGCGCGTATCGACGCCGTCGTCACCGTTTCCGGGGCGAGGCCCTGCGTTTCGGCGAAATCGGCGAACTGCGCCAAGTCCACGGCGTAGTTGACGACCGTGTTGTCGGACGAACTCTTGTTGTTGCGCAGATAGTTCAAAAAGGAGTCAAGCAGGGGGTTGAACGAGGTTTCCGGCATATTCTTCTCTCCTTTTTGAACTGCTCGTACCGTCGAATTGTACCAATTATACCATGGAATCTGAAAAAAATCAGCAATACTTTTGAACAGTCGGCCCTTTCGCGTTTAATTTTTGCTCTCCGTCAAAGGGGCGGCAAGGGGTTCTTCGAGCCGCGCGAAAAAACTTTCGCGGGCGTTCCGGCCGCGCTCGATGAGCTTTTTGTTGCGCTCCTTGCGGCTTTTGATTTTCTCCTCCAGCGGCGGGAAGACGCCCATGTTGGCGTTCGTCGGGCTGAATTTCGGGTTGGCTGTGTCGTTCAGTCTGGCTAACAGAGCGCCGATGGCGGTTTCGCGGGGCCAGCGCGGAAGGGGGGCGCCGTTCAGCTCCGCCAGCATGAACAGCGCGGCCGCCGCGCCCATCGCCGTGCTTTCGACGTACCCTTCCACGCCGGCGATCTGCCCCGCCAGAAAGAGATCGCGGCGGCCCCTTGGGCGCAAAAAGCCGTCGAGACAGCGCGGCGCGTCTACGTACACGTTGCGGTGCATGACGCCGTAGCGTGTGAACTCGGCGTTCTCCAAACCGGGGATCATGCGGAAGACACGTTTCTGCTCGCTCCATTTCAGGTTCGTCTGGAAACCGACGAGGTTGTACAGCGTCCCCTCCCGGTTGTCCTGACGGATCTGGACGACGGCGTAGGGCCTTTTCCCCGTCCTGGGATCCTCCAGACCGACGGGGCGCAGCGGCCCGAAACGGAGCGTGTCGCGCCCGCGCGAGGCGATCACTTCCACGGGCATACAGCCCTCAAAGTATCTAGCGTCGCCCTCGAAGTCATGCAGAGGCGCGCGCTCGGCGGTCGTGAGGGCGTCGTAGAAGGCCCGGTACTGCCGCTCGTCCATCGGGCAGTTGACGTAATCGCCGCCTTCGCCCGCGTCCCAGCGGTTGCGGCGGTAGGCGACGTTCATATCGACGCTGTCAAGTTCAAGCACGGGCGCGACGGCGTCAAAAAAATACAGATACCCCGCGCCGAGCATGTCCGCGAGTTTCCCGGCCAGCGCGGGCGACGTGAGCGGGCCGCTCGCGACGACGCAAGGCCCCGGCGGCACGTCGCGCTGCTCGGCGCGCTCGAGCGCGAAGTTCGGCTGCCGCGCCAGTTCGTCGGTGATAAAGCGCGAAAAACCCTCGCGATCCACGGCGAGCGCCTTGCCGGCGGGGACGGCGTTCGCGTCCGCCGCGCGCATGATCAGGCTGCCGAGGGTCCTCAGTTCCTCTTTGAGCAGGCCCGCCGCCGAGTCGGGCGAATCCGAGCCCAGAGAGTTGCTGCACACAAGTTCGCCGAGCCTGTCGGTGTGATGAGCGGGGCCTTTGACGACGGGGCGCATTTCCCGCATCCGCACGCGGACGCCTCTTTTGAGCAGCTGCCAGGCGGCCTCGCTCCCCGCGAGCCCGCCGCCTACGATCAAGACCTCTCTCATTTAGTGTCCCCCTTATGCCCGCATTTTGTGCAGACGGGCGCGCGCGACCTGCCCGTAAATTCCATAAGCCCGCCGCACACGGGGCATTTCTGCGCCGACGGTTTGTTCCACGAGGCGAAATCGCAGTCGGGGTAGCGTGAGCAGCCGAAGAACGTGCGCCCTTTCTTGCTCTTTCGCTGAACCACCTCGCCGCCGCGCTCGGCGCCGCACTTGGGGCAGGGAACGCCGATCTTTTTCTGGACGGGCTGGATGTAGCGGCACTCGGGGAAGCCCGAACAGCCGATGAAGTCGCCGAAACGCCCGTGTTTTTTGACGAGCGGCCTGCCGCAGAGAGGACAGTTTTCCCCGGTCGTTTCGGGCGCGGGCGGCGGCAAGGCGGGGGCGCGTTCCGCCTCGGCGATGGCGCGCGTGAAAGGCTCCCAGAAATTCGCGACGAGTTCCTCCCAGTTCTGATCGCCGGCTTCGACGCGGTCGAGCGAGCTTTCCATCGACGAGGTGAACCCCACGTTGACGATGGGCGACGCCGATTTCGCGTCGAAGTGCGCCAGCAAAAAGCCGTTCACGGCGCGGCCGAGGGCGCTCGGCTTCAGCTTGCGTCCGTCCTCTCTCAGCGCGTATTCGCGGTCGTAGAGGGTCTCGACGATCGTGGCGTAGGTGGACGGACGGCCGATGCCGTCGTCCTCGAGCGTCTTGATCAGGCTCGACTCGGTGTAGCGCGCCGGGGGTTTCGTCCGCTCCTTTTGCGTGGCGACGGCGTCGGCTTTCAGCGGCTCGCCCTTCCGCGCGGGCGGGATCATCGTGTCCTTCACGTCGAGATCCCACGCCGCCCCCCATCCGTCGAACCGGACAGAACTCCCCGACGCCAGAAGGCCGTAATCGCCGCACTCGCACTCCAGCGTCGCGGAGTCAACGACGGCGGGGGCCATCTGCGAGGCGACGCTCCTGCGCCAGATCAGGTCGTACAGTCTGTACTGCTCCGGCGCGAGCGAATCCTTGAGCATGGCGGGCGACAGGGCGAAGTTGGTGGGGCGGATGGCCTCGTGCGCGTCCTGCGCGTTCGCTCCCGCCTGGTACGCGACCGCTCTGGCGGGGAGGTATTTCTTTCCCCACGTGTCCAGAATGACAGAGCGCGCCTGCGCGACGGCCTCGGGCGCCATGCGGAGACTGTCGGTGCGCATGTAGGTGATCAGTCCGATCGTCCCGTGTCCCGGGATGGATACGCCCTCGAAAAGGCTCTGCGCGATGCCCATCGTGCGGCGCGGCGAAAATCCCAGCCGACCGGCCGCGAACTGCTGCAGGGTGCTTGTCTTGAAGGGCGTCGGCTGTCTGCGCGCGTTCTGCCTGGCCGTAAAGGAGACGACCGACAGCGGCTCGGTCTTTAAAGTCTTTTCGACGCGCGCCACCTTGGCGGGCGTGTCGATGGCGAGCGTCTTCCCCTCGCTGATCAGGCTTTTGCCCTTTTCTTTCTCAACGTGGAGACGGTAGCGGCGCCCGTCGCCGGCGGACGCTTCCACGTACACGTTCCAGTAGTCCCTCGGCGTGAAGCGCTCGATCTCGTCCTCGCGCCCGCACAGGATGGACAGCGCCACCGACTGCACGCGCCCCGCCGAAAGCCCCCTGCGGATCTTCTTCCACAGCAGGGGGCTGAGCGTGTAGCCGACCAGACGGTCGAGCACGCGCCGTGCCTGCTGGGCGTCCACGCGGTGTTTGTCGATCGGGCCGGGGGCGCGCACGGCGTTTTTAACGGCGTCGGCCGTGATCTCGTGGAAACGGACGCGGCAGTCGCCCTCGGGATCGACGCCGAGCAGACGGGCGACGTGCCACGCGATCGCCTCTCCCTCGCGGTCGGGGTCGGCGGCCAGAAGCACTCTCTTGGCCGACGCGGCGGCGCTCTGCAGCTCGCGCTTGACGGCGGCCTTGCCTTTCACAAGGATGTACTCGGGTTTGAAATGATCTTCGATGTCGATGGCGAGCCGACTCTTGGGCAGATCGACGATGTGCCCGACGCTGGCCTTGACGACGTAGCGCCCGCCCAGAATTTTCGTGAGCGTCTTGGCCTTGGTCGGCGATTCCACGACGATCAGCGTCTTCCCGGCGGACGCCGCCGCGGAAGGCGTTTGAGCGGTTTTCACCCCGGCGGATGTCTTTTTGGGGATCGCCCGTCCGGGACGCGCTTTCTCGGCGGCTTTTGGGCGCGCCGACGTTTTGGCCGCCGTTTTCTTCGCGGCGGCGCTGTCTTTTTTCCGCGGCATGATCGGTTCTCCCCCCCTGTCACGACAACAGGTTTTCGGAGTCGGGGCCGTTCCCGGCCGGGCCCGCGACCAACCCGTTGGCGGCGTCGTCTCCCATGTGGTGGAGGACGGTGCCGACGATCTGTTCGTCGGTGGGGACGTGTCTGATGCGCGCGATATTGACGGATTCGGTGATAAGCTCCTCGAGCTGCTGCGGGGAAAGCCATTTGCGGCTGCGGTATTTATAGATCAGGGCTTGGGCGTCAAGCGTCAGGCACGACTGTTCAGCGGGACTCAAGACTCTCAACATGGCGGAGACATCCTTTCGTGTAAATTTTCGTCGGCGGCGCGCGTAACTCCGGCACATTTTACATATGAGACCGCGCGCGCGTCAAGGCGCGAAAAAAAACCGGCGGGGTTTTCTCCCGACGGTTTTTTTCGCGACGCGCGCTTCCGGGCGGCTTCCGGCCCGCCGGACGCGGGGCTTCGGACAAACGGGCGGCGCGCCGCTTCCGCCGGAGGGGTTGGCGGCCCCCCGGCGTTCGCGCGCTCTGTGTTACTCCCCGCCGGGACGGAGCGGCCCCACCATCAGTTCGGGGCGGACGAGCGCGTCGAACTCCTTCCCGCTCAAGGCGCCGAGGGCCACGGCCGCCTCGCGCAGCGTCGTGCCCTCGCGGCTGGCCTTTCTGGCGATCTCGGCGGCCTTGTCGTAGCCGATTTTCGGCGTCAGGGCCGTCACCAGCATCAGGCTGCGTTTCAGGTTCTCGCCGATGCGCCGTTCGTCCGCCTCGAGGCCGGCGAGGCAGTTGTCGGTAAACGAGACCATCGCGTCGCCCAACAGGCGGCAGCTCTGGAGGAAGTTGTAGGCGATGACCGGCAGAAAGACGTTCAGCTCGAAGTTGCCCTGCGACGCCGCGACGCCGACGGCCGTGTCGTTGCCCATGACCTGTACCGCGACCATCGTGACGGCCTCGCACTGCGTCGGGTTGACCTTGCCGGGCATGATCGAACTGCCGGGTTCGTTCTCGGGGATCTTCAGCTCGCCGAGGCCGCATCTGGGGCCGGAGGCAAGCCAGCGCACGTCGTTGGCGATCTTCATCAGATCGGCGGCCAGCGCTTTGAGGGCGCCGTGGAGCGCGACGATCTCGTCGCGGCTGGTCAGCGAGTGGAACTTGTTGGGGGCCGTGCGGAAATCGACGCCCGTGATGTCGCCGATCTCCCGGGCGACGAGTTCGCCGAACTGCCCGGGGGCGTTCAGCCCCGTGCCGACCGCCGTTCCGCCGAGGGCGAGTTCCTTCATGTACTCGACCGAGGTCAGCAGCATCGCGTGACAGCGCTCCAGCATACGCTCCCAGCCGCCGATCTCCTGCCCCAGCGTGAGCGGCGTGGCGTCCTGCAGATGAGTGCGGCCTATTTTGACGAGGCCCATGTACTTCTCGGATTTCTCTTTGAGACAGGCGCGCATCTTTTCAAGCGCCGGGAGAACGCCCTTTTCCACGGCGAGCACGGCGGCGATGTGGAGGGCCGTCGGGAACGTGTCGTTGCTGCTCTGGCTGCGGTTGACGTGATCGTTCGGGTGGACTTTCCGCCCGAGCCGCTCCGAGGCGATGTGCGCCAGCACCTCGTTCACGTTCATGTTGGTCTGCGTGCCGCTGCCCGTCTGCCAGACCTTGAGGGGGAACTCGTCCCAGTCGGGGCTTGCCAGCTGGCTCCGCGCGGCGCGTGCCACGGCCTCGGCGATCTTCGGGTCGAGCGCGCCGAGACGCGCGTTGACCTCCGCCGCGGCCTTTTTGAGGATCAGAAACGCCTCGACGATCTCGCGCGGCATCGTCTCGGTGCCGATGCGGAAGTTCTCGAAACTGCGCTCCGTCTGCGCCCCCCAGCGCCGCCCGGCGGGGACTCTGACTTCGCCCATGCTGTCCTTTTCGACGCGGTATTCCACGATGATCACTTCTCCCTCCGGCGCCCGCGGCGCCGTTGACGCGAACAGTCTGCGAACCGCGCGTCTCTTAACCCGTTCCCGCGCGCCGCGAAAAAACGCGACGCGCCCGCCCAGAGAGCGGACCGGCAAAGCGAAGGCCCCGCCTTCCGCGCGCGAAAGGCAGGGCCGCGTTCGTTTATTTCCTGATCCTTTCGGAATGATTGAAGGATTTAAGGTGCTGGGCGCACCGGTTCCAGATATTCGGAGCGGAGGGATCGGGCTTGGCGATAGCGGTATTTTCCGTGTCCAGAGAGTATTCGACCATTTCCGCGCCCGGTTCTTCGCCGTCGGCCGCGGGGAGAAAGAGATTCAAGTCGATGCCATACGCGCGGCCCAGATCGCCCGCGAGCAGGAACAGCAGCCACGTCCCCGAAAACAGCAGCACCGTCGTAGACGAGAGGCGATACGCGAGGAAGGACAGAATGCCCAGCAGGACGCGGAGCGCGAGCGGGTTGACGCGCTTGCCACGCAGTTTCGCGAGACCGAGCACGGCCAGCAGGCTCAAAGCGAGATACTCAAACAGGCGTTTGATCATCAGAAATCACCTCTGCAGAAATGGTCCGCCCGGAAAAAATGACGGCCTATAATCGGATTTATTATAGCAGTTTTGAAAAAATCCGCCATATATTTTTACCTAAAAAAAGGGAACCTGTCGCCGAAAAACGGGGACAGGCTCCTTCCGGGCGTATCTTTACGGGCGCGGGATCAGGCGCGGAGAGCTTCGACGCGGTCAAGTCTCTCCCACGCCGGCAGCGGGTCGAGGTCGATCCGGCCCATGTGCCCGTAAGCGGCCAGCCGGCGGTACTGCGGACGGCGCAAGCCGAGGTCGCGGATGATAGCCGCCGGGCGGAAATCGAAATTCTCGCGCACGAGAGAGGTGATCTTTTCGCCGGAGACCGTCCCCGTGCCGAACGTCTCCACGCAGACGGACACGGGACGGGCGACGCCTATGGCGTAAGCCACCTGGATCTGGCAGCGTTTCGCGAGACCCGCGGCCACGACGTTTTTCGCGGCGTAGCGGGCCATGTAGGCGCCGGAGCGGTCAACCTTCGTGGGGTCTTTGCCCGAAAAAGCGCCGCCGCCGTGCGGCACCATGCCGCCGTATGTATCGACGATGATCTTGCGTCCCGTCAGCCCTGTGTCGGCCATCGGCCCTCCCTTGACGAATCTCCCGGTGGGGTTGACGAGGATACGGGGGTTGATCATCAGTTCCTCCGGCATCACGGGCACGATCACGTTCTCCGTGATCAGTTCGCGCAGGTCGTCGAGCGAGACAAGCGGACTGTGCTGCGAGGACACGACGATCGTGTGCGCTGAAACCGCCCTGCCGCCGGAATACTCTAGCGTCACCTGTGTTTTCCCGTCGGGACGCAGGCAGTTCAGCGTGCCGTCCTTGCGTACGGCCGTGAGCCTGCGCGCGAGCCGCTGCGCCAGCGCGAACGGCATGGGCAGGTATTCGGGCGTCTCGTCGGTGGCGTAACCGATCATCATGCCCTGGTCGCCCGCGCCGACGCTGTCGATCTGGCTGTCGTCCATTTCGGCCTCGCGGGCCTCGAGCGCGTTGTCCACTCCCATCGCGATGTCGCCGGACTGCTCGTCGATCTGCGTGAAAACGGAACACGTCTCGCCGTCGAAACCGTATTTGGCGCGGTCGTACCCCACGCCGATCACGACTTTCCGCGCCACGCCGGGGATATCGACATAGGCTTTCGTCGTGATCTCGCCGGCGACGATGACAGATCCCGTCGAGACGAGTGTTTCGCACGCGACGCGCGCCGTCGGATCTCGCTCCAGGATCGCGTCGAGCACGCCGTCTGAAATCTGATCCGCGAGTTTGTCGGGGTGTCCCTCAGTCACGGACTCCGATGAGATGAGAATTTTTTCAGCCATTGAACTTTGTACCTCCACGTAAGATCCGCGAAGCCGAGCCTCGCGGTGAACCGAATCCCGCGCGCAAAAAAAAGGTCTCTCCGCGAGGAGAGACCCGATCACGCGCGCCGAACCGCTCCTCTTATCATCAGGCTCGCTCGCGGCGAACCTCTGGTATTGGCACCACACTCCCCACAGGGAAGGTTGCCGGGCGTCACAGGGCCAGTCCCTCAGCCTCTCTCGATAAGAGTTTATTGATTTTGTCGATTATTATACACGTGTTCGCGCGTTTGTCAATACGCAAACCGCGCCCGGGCCGGGCCGTCCGCCACGCGCGGCCCGGCGGCGCTCCGTCAGACCGGCTCGCCGCCTTGCGCGTACAGGCGGACGATGTTGAGGATGACCCGCACGGCTTTTTCCATCTCGCCGACGACGGCGTACTCGTACTTTCCGTGGGCGTTGTAGCCGCCCGTGAAGATATTGGGCGTTAAAAGGCCGCGGAACGACAGCCGGGATCCGTCTGTCCCTCCCCGCGTCGGGACAACGCGCGGCTCGACGCCCGCCTGTCTGTAGGCCTCGAGCGCCGTTTCGACGATGTCCGGGCGCTTTCGCAGCGGTCCGGCCATGTTGAAGTACTGGTCGCGCAGCGACACGGCGGCGGCTTCGCGACCGATGCGTTCGTTCATCTGCCTGACGAGCAGGCGGACGCGCTCTTTGCGCGCGGCGAACAGCGCCGCGTCGTGGTCGCGGACGATGTAGCGCAGTTCGGCCTCCTCGACGCCGCCGCTCATGCCCACGAGGTGGTAGTAGCCCTCGCGCCCCTCGGTGTGCTCGGGAGTTTCCGCGGGAGGAAGCGAGTTTGCGAACTCCACCGCCAGCAGGCAGGCGTTCTGCATCTTGTCCTTAGCCATGCCCGGGTGGACGGAGATCCCGCTGAACGTCACGCGCGCGCTCGCGGCGTTGAACGTCTCGTATGAGAAGGCGCCTTCGCCGCCGCCGTCAACCGTGTAGGCCAGATCGGCCCCGTATTTTCGCAGATCCCAAAGTTCCGCGCCGTGGCCTATCTCCTCGTCGGGACAGAAGCACACGACGATCTTCCCGTGCGCAAAACCGGGATGAGCGGCCATGTATTCGAGCGCGGCCATGATCTCGGCGACGCCGGCCTTGTCGTCGGCGCCGAGCAGCGTGTTCCCGTCGGTCACGATGAGCGTCTGTCCGCGCTTGTCCCTCAGTTCGGGAAAGACGCTCGGCGACAGCACAACGCCCTCCCGTTCGTTCAACACGATGTCGCCGCCGTCGTAGTTCTCGACGACGCGGGGCCTGACGTTTTCGCCGGGGAAGTCCGCCGCGGTGTCCAGATGGGCGCACAGGCCGATCGCGGGGGCTGGGCGGTTCGGCGGCAAAATCCCGAAGACATAGGCGTTTTCGGTCACGGCCACATCGCTCAAACCCATCTCGGTCAGTTCGTCGCCCAGCGTCCGCGCCAGGTCGAACTGGCAGGCGCTGCTCGGCACGCTCGGACTTCTCTCGTCCGAGCGGGTGTTGACGCGCGCGTAGCGTATAAAGCGTTCCGTCAGTGAAGACACGGGCGTCTCCCCCTCCCGTCTGAAAAAAACGCGGCCGCGTCAGTCTTCATCGCGCGCCGCGTGATCGCGCTTCCATGCCTTGATCCTGTCGAGGCGTTCTTTGAACCGCGCTTCAAGCCCCTGCTCCGTCGGGCGGTAGTACTCTTTCCCGAGCAGAGAGTCCGGCAGGCATCGCATGTTCGTCAGCCTGTCCTCGGCGTCGTGGGCGTACTGGTAGCCTTTTCCGTATTCCAGTTCCTTCATCAGCCGCGTCGGCGCGTTTCGGATCACCAGAGGGACAGGGTCGGCAAGCTGTTCGAGCGCGTCCTTCCTCGCCTGTCCGTAGGCCAGATAGAGCGCGTTGGACTTCGGCGCCAGCGACATGTACACAACCGCCTGCGTCAGGTGAACCGAGCACTCGGGCATGCCGATGAAATGGCAGGCCTGATACGCGGCGACAGCTGTGTCCAGCGCGCGGGGGTCGGCGAGACCCACGTCCTCGCTCGCGAAACGGACGACGCGCCGCGCGACGTAGAGCGGATCCTCCCCGGCCTCCAGCATCCGTGCCAGCCAGTAGACGGCGGCGTCGGGGTCGGAGTTGCGCATCGACTTGTGGAGCGCCGAGATGAGGTTGTAGTGTTCCTCGCCGTTTTTATCGTACAGCAGCGACTTTTTCGAGACGCACTGTTCGAGAAGTTCCGGCGTCACCGTGACGACGCCGTCTTTTTCTTCGCCGTTCAGCGCGAGCATCTCGAGCGTCGAGAGGGCGCTCCGCGCGTCGCCGTTGGCGAACCGGGCGATCGAGGCGAGCGTCTCCGGCCCGACGTTCACGTGCTGGGATCCCAATCCTTTCGGGCTGGCGAGCGCGCGGCGGAGGAGTTCGACGAGGTCGTCGGTCGAAAGCGGCTGCAGGACGAACACCTTGCACCGCGACAGAAGGGCGTTGTTCACCTCGAAAGACGGGTTTTCCGTTGTCGCGCCGATCAGGATGATGCTGCCCTTTTCGACGAACGGAAGGAAGGCGTCCTGCTGCGCCTTGTTGAAACGGTGGATTTCATCGACGAAGACGATCGTCCTGACGCCGAACGTCCTGTTCCTGTCCGCCCGCTGCATCACCGCGCGGATTTCTTTGATGCCGCTCGTCACGGCCGAGAAGTTGATAAATTCCGAGCGCGTGCTGTTGGCGATGACGCGGGCCAGCGTGGTCTTGCCCACGCCGGGCGGGCCCCAGAAGATCATCGACGAGACGCGGTCGTTCTCGATCAGGCGGCGGAGAACCTTGTTCTCGCCGAGCAGGTGCTTCTGGCCGACAAATTCATCGAGCGTCCGCGGGCGGAGCCGCGACGCAAGCGGCGCTTCGCCCCTGTCCTCGAACAGATTCAGTTCTTCCATGGTTTCGTGCCGCGAGCTTTTCTCAGCGGGTACTCGACGGGCACAGGCCGCGCAGCGGACACTGCGCGCACTTTGGATCGCGCGCCTTGCAGATGTTCTTGCCGTGCTGGATCATGTTCAGGTGCCCGGCTGTTTTAAGCCCGGGGGGCACGGTATCCTCCATGCGCGCCTGGATTTCCGCCGGCGACTCTTTTTCGCCGGCCCAGCCGAGGCGTTTGCAGATGCGGCTGACGTGCGTATCGACCGGGAACGCGGGAAAGCCCAGGTCGAAAGCCAGAACGCACGCCGCCGTCTTGGGCCCCACGCCGCGGATGCCCGTCATGAAGTCGTAGGCTTCCTCCGGCGTGCCGTCTTTCAGCGAGCGGAGTGAATACTCGCCGAAAGCGTTTTTCACCGCCTCCAGCGCGCGGAGGATCGTCGCCGACTTGTTGTTGGCGATGCCGGCGGGCTTGATCGCCTCGGCGACGGTCTCGGCGGGAAGGGCGGCGATTTTTTCCCAGCCGCCCAGTTTCTTCAGCCGCTCGAAAGCCATGTCGCGGTTGCGGTCGTTCGTGTTCTGCGAAAGGACGGTCTCGATCAGACCGTCGAGCGGCTCGTCGTAGACGACTTTCGCCGATTCGGCCCCCTGCCTCCACAGGTGTTCCAGGATCTCGAACACGGCGTTTACGGGCGGCGGCGCGCTTTTTCCGGGTTCAACTTTTTTTGTGATGTCGGCGCGGCTCATGGAAGTCTCTCCTTTTTGTCGGGCTGGCGTTCCGCCCGGGCGGGGCCGGGCGCTGACGACGCGCTCTGTACGGTTTCTCCGCCGCCCGCGCGGACGCGGCGCGGGCGCGTAAGCCGGAGGGTTCCGCGCGTTTTGGGCGGCGGGCGAAACCTTTACTCCCTTCGCGCGGCGGAACTCCGCGAAAAAAACGCGCGAGCGTTTCCGCGCGTCGCGGGATGCCTTCCCGCGCGAACGCGCGACCCGCGCCGTCTCGTCCCGGACAAAACGCGCCGGGGCGAAAGCGCCCGCGCCCGGTCGGGTCGCGCGAGAATTTTGGCGGCCTTTGGCCGCTCCCCGGGGCGGCCTTTTAAACTCGGGGACGGCGCTCCGGCCCCCCGGGCGCGGGACGCCGCGCGGGGGTTCGCTCACTCCGTCCGCGAGATGTACGCGCCGCCGAGCAGCGCGTCGCCCTCGTAAAAGGCGAGCGCCTGACCCGTGGAGACGCCCGGCGCGGGACGCTCAAACTCCACGTGTCCGCGTCCGCCGTCGCCGGGCGTCACGCGCGCCGCGACGGCGGGAAAGCGGTAGCAGTACTGCGCGGAGCAGCGGAATTCCGCGCCGGGGTCGCGCTGCCAGACGGCGGAGTCAAAAGCCGCGCGAACCGCGAGCCTTTCGCTCCCGCGCCGGAGCACGAGCGTCGAAGAAGAAAAGTCGCGGCGCGCGACATACCACGGCCCGCGCGAAAGCCCCAGCCCCCTGCGCTGACCCTCGGTATAAAAGATCAGGCCCTTGTGCGGCCCGAGGTCGCGCCCGCTCTCGTCGGTCATCCGGCCCTCGAAGCGCTCCCCCGGCCCGATGTGAGCGCGGAGAAAATCGACGAGCTTTTGTCCGCGCAGAAAGCAGATGTCCTGACTTTCGGCCGACGCGCTTTCGTCACGGCCCAGCAGGCGGCCGAGTTCCTCGCGGAGCGCATCTTTGCCGGTTTCGTCCCCCAGCGGGAACACAAGGCGTGGCAGCCACTCCCGTTTCAGACGGCAGAGCGCGTAGGACTGATCTTTGGCGGAGGCGGAGCGGGCGAGCGCGTATTCCCCGCCGCGGCGAACGACGCGGGCGTAATGCCCCGTGGCGACGAATCCGGCTCCAACCGAGTCGGCGATGTCGATCAGAGCGCGCACTTTGACCGCTTCGTTGCAGATCACGCAGGGGTTGGGCGTCCTGCCGCGCCTGTACGCCTCGATGAAGGGGCGTATGACGTTCCGCTCAAACCGAGAACGCAAGTCGGCCGTCAGCACGGTCGTCCCCGTCGCGCGCTCTAGAGCGCGCAGCCGCTCCAAATCTTCCCCGCCGGGACGGCCCGCCAAGAGCAGGTTGACCGGCACGACGGCCCACCCCCGGCCGAGCAGACGCAGGACGCTCAGCGTGCTGTCGATGCCGCCGCTTGCGCCGACGACGATTTTCCGATGAGTCATGTTCTCCCTTGAGACTTTCGGCGAAAATCATTACAATGATGTCGCCTCACAGATGAAAGGACGGTATGCCCATGCTTTTTGAAAAACGTTACAGCGTCAGCGGCATCGTGCAGGGCGTCGGATTCCGCCCCATGTGCGTGCGTATCGCGCGCCGCTGCGGCGTCAAAGGCTCCGTCGCCAACACGTCGGACGGGGTCATGCTCCGCCTGCAGGGCGACGGGGAGTCGATAAAAAAATACATCGAACTGCTCGGGAGCGAATGTCCCGACGTGGCGCTGATCGTCGGCGTCACACTGCTCGAGGAGAAGACGATCGACCGGGCCGACGACGACTTCGTGATCCTGAAAAGCGTGAGATCCGTCCGTCAGAGGGTGCTTCTGCCGCCCGACATGGCCACATGCGCGGACTGCCTCGCCGACATCCGGGAGGAAGGGAACCGCCGGCGGCGCTACCCGTTTACGAACTGCACAAACTGCGGGCCGCGCTTTTCGATCGTCAAAACGCTCCCCTACGACCGCCCCTGCACGACGATGTCGGTTTTCCCGATGTGCCCCGACTGCGAGCGCGAGTACCTCGACGAGAAAAACAGGAGGTTCCACGCGCAGCCGAACGCCTGCCCCGTCTGCGGCCCGCGCCTTTCGTTCG
>CAZRXR010000033.1:0-19595 GCA_964604125.1 uncultured Synergistaceae bacterium | reverse complement strand
CTTGTGACCTCTTCCGTGTCAGGGAAGCGCTCTTCCTCTGAGCTAATCACCCGTCGCTTCTTATCGCAACTTAACAAATTGTACCTTTAGGCGACTTATCTGTCAAGTGCCGACTCCGAAAGAGACTGAACGGGACACATTCGTGGCGGCGGCCGTTATTTTTTCGCGGCGAACGCGGCGGCGCCCGCCCGCGATTTTTCAGCGGTGGCGACAAGCGCCTCGACGAACGCGCTCTTGAAGCCGTTTTTCAAAAGCGCGCGGCAGCCGGCGATGGTCGTGCCGCCGGGGGTGCAGACGGCGTCTTTGAGGACGGCGGGGTGTTCTTTCCGCGCGGCGGCGAGTTCGGCGGCGCCTTTCAGCGTCGCGATGCCGGCCCGCAGCGACACGTCGGCCTTCATTCCCGCGGCGAGACCGCCCTGAACGAAGCCTTCGAGCAGCTCGAAAACGTAGGCGATGGCCGATCCGGAGAGGCAGAGGACGCCGTCGAGATCCTTCTCGGCGACAAAAACGGCGTCGCCGAAGGACGCGCATAGGGCGCGCACGGTCTCCGTCTCGTCGTCGGACCAGTCGCCGCGGCAGACGCCGGTGAAACCGGCGCCGACGGCGGCGGCGATGTTGGGCATCACGCGCCCCCAACGCGCGAGCGGGGCGCTCTTTTTCAAAAGGTCAAGGCCGACGAACGCGGCGCAGGAAACGAGCGTCCGCCCGGCGAGGGACGCGGCGTTCCGCTCGCACCACGGCTCCACGAGCCACGGTTTCAGGGCCACGAAGACGGGGCCGTTTGAGCGCGCGAGCGCGGGCGGAAGTTCGGCGAACGTCTCGACGCCGTCGGCGACGAGAGCGTCGAAATTCGCGCCGGGGCGCTGCACGACGAGGGGGCCGACGCCCGCGCGGAGCAGGCCGCGCGCGACGGCGCCGCCGAGGTTGCCGCCGCCTACGACGACGGGACGAATCTGTGCGATGTTCATGTTTTTTCACCTCTGGACTGAATTGTGGAAAAAGTTCCCGCCGAGGCCGTTGACGCGCGCCCACTCGAACATGCCGACGGCGGCGGCCACGCCGGCGTTGAGACTGCCAGCGCCGCCGGCCATGGGGATCCTGACGAGTTTGTCGCAGTTTTTGGCCACAAGCGGCGAGATGCCGTCGCCCTCGGAGCCGACGACGAGGACGAGGCGCGCGGGGAGCGGGACGCTCCAAAGCGTTTCCTCCGCGCGGTGGTCGAGTCCGACGGCCCAGAAGCCCTTTCCTTTGAGGGACTCCAGCGCCCGGGCCGCGTTCACGACTTGAGCCACGGGCAGCCGAAACGCGGCGCCCGCGCTTGTCTTGACGACGGTTCCGCCCACGGTGGCCGAACGGTCGTTCTGGCACACGACGCACGCCGCGCCGGCGCTCTCGGCTGTGCGGATAACCGCGCCGAGGTTGTGCGGATCCTGACAGTGGTCGAGCAGGACGATGAGCGCGGGGTCGCCCGGCGGGATGGCGCCGGCGAGCGCCGCGAGGTCGGCGGGCGGAAGGGGTCTGACCTTCGCGGCCACGCCTTGATGCGCGGCGCCTTCGGTGGCGCGGTCAAGCTCCCCGCGCGGCACATACGCGAGGGGAACGCCGCGTTCGCCGCACAGCCGCGAGACCGTGCCGCAGAACGCATCCCCGGCGCCTTCGGCCAAAAAAACCTCGCGGCAGAGGCGCGGCCTGTCCCGCAGCAGCGCGAGGACGGGATTGCGTCCCCAGCACAGTCCGTCCCGCCCCGGGCGGGGCGCGGGACGCGGGGGCGTTTTCGGGGGCCGCTCCCCGCTCCCGCCGCCTCCGGCGCGCGGCCCGGAGCGCGTTTGCGCGCGCACGTCGCGCGAAGCGCGCCCGGGGACGCGCCCGCTATTTCTTTCGGAACTTCTCATTTTTCTTTTCCTTTCCGAACGCGCGGAGATATTCGCGGATCGCCCGGGCCGTGTAGCCTTTTCCGCGTTCGGCCAGACGAGCGGGGGGGCCGGCGTCCACGACACGGCCGCCCGCGTCGCCCCCCTCGGGGCCGAGGTCGATCACGTAGTCGCTCGAACAGATGATGTCCATGTTGTGCTCGATGAGCATCACCGAATTGCCCTGATCGACCAGCCCGTGCAGAATGTGCAGCAGCCGCTCCACGTCGGGATAGAACAGCCCCGTCGAAGGTTCGTCGAGCAGGTACAGCGTGCTGCCGCCGAAACGTTTGCTCAGCTCCTTCGCCAGCTTGACGCGCTGCGCCTCGCCGCCGCTCAGCGTGAGGGCCGACTGCCCAAGGTGAATGTAGCCAAGCCCCGCGCGCCGCAAAAACTCCAGCCTGCCGGCGATCTTCGGAATGTCGGCAAACAGTTCGGCGGCCTCGTCAACGGACATGGCGAGAATGTCGGCGACGCTGCGGCCCTTGAACTTCACCTCGAGCGTCTCGCGGTTGTAGCGCGTTCCCCGGCACACGTCGCACTCGACGTAAACGTCGGGCATAAAGAGCATCGAAACGCGCCGTTCGCCCGCGCCGCCGCAGGCTTCGCAGCGGCCGCCCCTGACGTTGAAGCTGAAACGCCCGCTCGAGTAGCCGCGCAGCTTCGCCTCGGGCAGCTGGGCGAAAAGGTCGCGGATGGCGGAGAACACGCCCGTGTACGTGGCGGGGTTGGAGCGCGGCGTGCGCCCGATGGGGCTTTGATCGACGAGCGAGACGTTTTTCAGCGCCTCCCAGCCGAGAATGTCCTCGTGTTTGCCCGGCCTGTCGCGGTAGTCGGGATCGAGTTTGCGCCGCAGTCCGCGGTAGAGCACGTCGTACATCAGCGAGCTTTTTCCCGATCCCGAGACGCCCGTGAGGCACACGAGCGAATGGAGCGGCACGGAGACGTCGATTTTTTTGAGGTTGTGCTCCTCGGCGCCGACGATCTTCAGACATTCCTTGGGCCGCGCGATCCTGTCCGACGGCGCCATGCCGCAGGCCTCTCCGCGCAGATACGGGCCTGTCAGCGAGTTCGTGCCCCGGAAACTCTCGGCGTCGCCGCACTGCACGAGGCGTCCCCCGCCCGAACCGGCGCCCGGGCCGATCTCGATCAGGTAATCGGCGGCGAGCATCGTGTCGCGGTCGTGCTCGACGACGATCACGGTGTTGTCCATGTCGCGCACGGCCTTGAGAGCGCCTATCAGTTTGCCTGTGTCGCGCGAGTGCAGGCCGATCGTCGGCTCGTCGAGCACGTACATCACGCCCGACAGTTTGGAGCCGAGCTGCGTCGCCAGACGGATGCGCTGACTCTCGCCGCCGCTCAGCGTGTCGGCGCGGCGCTTCAGCGTCAGGTAGCCGACGCCCACCTCGACAAGGAAACTCAGCCGCTTTTCAAGCTCGACGACCACCTGACTGACCACTTCGTTCCGCCCCGGGTCGTCCTTGTGTTTCAGCACCAGAGCGTAAAAGTCGCTGATGGGCATCGACGTCAGCTCGTCGATGTTTTTGTCCCAGAAACGCACCGACAGCGCCTCGGGGCGCAGGCGCGTGCCGCGGCAGGTCTGACATTCGTCCTCGACGCGGTACCGCTCCAGTTCCTCGGCCGCGGTCTCCGACTCGGTGCCGTCGTAATAGCGCTGGAGCCACGGGATCAGCCCCTCGTAGCGCCCCTGATAGACGGACACTTCGCCGCCGCGCTCGAACTCCAGCGGCATTCGCACGTCGGAGCCGTACATCAGCATGTCCTTCTGCTCGCGGGGGAGATCTTTGTACGGCGCGTCGAGGTCAAGCCGCGCGCGTTTGGCCAGCTGTTCGAGGCGGTACGTCATGTACTGCCTGCCGCGGAACGGCAGCAGCGCGCCGTCGCGCACCGAAAGATCGGGGTTGACGGACAGTTCTTCCGAAAAATGACTGTGGAACCCCAGCCCCGAGCAGTCGGGGCACGCGCCCTGAGGGTTGTTGAACGAGAACAGCGCGGGCTGGATATCGGGCAGCGAGACGCCGCAGTCGGGGCACACGAACCGCTCGGTAAGCATGTCCTCCTTTCCGTCGGCGGCGATGATCACGAAACCGTCGCCAAGCTGAAGGGCCGTCTGCACGGCCTCGGCGATCCTCCCTTTCCGGTCGGGCTGGACGGAAAGACGATCGACGACCACCTCGACGCTGTGCTTTTTGTTCTTTTCGAGCGGGATGTCCTCCTCCAGCCAGAGAACCTCGCCATCGACCCGCACGCGCATAAAGCCCTTCTTGCGCAGCGAGGCGAAGACGTTTTTAAACTCTCCCTTTTTTGCGCGCACGACGGGGGCGAGGATCTCCAGGCGCGACGCGAGATGCTCCCCGTAGACGCGATCGACGATCTCGTCCACGGAGTACCTGTGGACGGCTTTGCCGCATTTGGGGCAGTAGGGCGTGCCGGCGCGCGCGAACAGCAGGCGCAGAAAGTCGTAGATTTCCGTCACCGTGCCGACCGTCGATCTGGGGTTGTGCGACGTGCCCTTCTGCTCGATGGAGATGGCGGGCGAAAGCCCCTCGATGTCGTCCACGTCGGGCTTTTTCTGCACGCCGAGGAACTGGCGCGCGTACGACGAAAGCGACTCGACGTACCTCCGCTGCCCCTCGGCGTAGAGCGTGTCGAACGCGAGCGAGCTTTTGCCCGATCCCGACGGGCCGGTGACGACGATCAGCTTGTTTTTGGGAAGCGCCAGCGAAATGTTTTTGAGATTATGCTCTCTGGCGTTTTTTACGACGATTTCCTGACGCTGCACGGAAATATTTTCCCCCTTGTTTTTCTTCGATTTCGTCGATCGAGACCGAAGTCTTTTTCCCGCTCTCCATCTCGCGGATCATGTCCCTGATCCTGGCGGCCTTCTCGAACTGGAGTTTCTCGACGGCCTCCCACATCATCTTTTCCAGTTCGAGGTTGCCGAGATGCTCGACCTGACGGCGCGCGGAGGCGCTCTTTGCCTCGGGGGCCTCCGAGAACTCCACCTCGGGCAGCATACGCTCGATGGCCTTGCGGATGGTACGCGGGGTGATGCCGTGCTTTTCGTTGTAGGCAAGCTGCGCCGCGCGGCGGCGGCGCGACTCGTTCACGGCCTCGCCGATGCTGTCGGTCACTACGTCGGCGTAGAGGATGACGCGCGACTCCACGTTGCGCGCCGCGCGCCCCATCACCTGCACGAGCGAGCGGTACGATCGCAGGAATCCCTCGCGGTCGGCGTCGAGGATGGCGACGAGCGTCACCTCGGGCATGTCGATCCCCTCGCGCAGCAGATTGATGCCGATGAGCACTTCGATCTCGCCGCCGCGCAGCTTGTTGATCTCCTCGGCGCGCTCAAAGGCGTTCAGCTCGGAATGGATGTACTCGGCCTTGATGCGCAGCGTGCGCATGTACTCCGCGAGTTCCTCGGCGCCCTTCTTGGTCAGCGTCGTGACGAGGACGCGCCCGCCCGAATCGCGCGCCTTGCGCACCTCCTCGAGGAGATCGTCGATCTGGCCCGTGGCCGCGCGCACTTCGACGAGGGGATCCGGGATGCCCGTGGGCCTGATCAGCTGCTCGACGACGCGCTTTGAGTGCTCCGTCTCCCAGTCGCCCGGCGTGGCCGAACAGCAGACGACGCGCCGCATGTAGCGCTCGAACTCGTGCCACTTCAGCGGGCGGTTGTCGAGGCACGACGGGAGGCGGAAGCCGTGCTCGACAAGCACTTCCTTGCGCGCGCGGTCGCCGTTGAACATGCCGCGCACCTGCGGCAGCGTGATGTGCGACTCGTCCACGACCATCAGGAAATCGGGCGGGAAAAAGTCCAGTAGCGTGCCGGGCTGCTCGCCCTCCTTCCGGCCGTCGAGGTAGCGGGAGTAGTTCTCTATCCCCGAGCAGTAGCCCGCCTCGGCGAGCATTTCCATGTCGTAGCGGGTGCGGCTTGAAAGGCGCTCTGCCTCGAGGTATTTGCCCTCGGATTTAAAACGCCCCACCTGGATCTCCAGCTCGTTTTTTATTTTCTCCATCGATTCGGCGATGGCCCCGTCGCTCGTGACGTAATGCTGCGCGGGGAAGACGGAAGCGCGGGGTACGCGCCTGAGACAGTGGCCGCTGACGGGATCCGTCTCCTCGATCGACTCGAGATCCTCGTCGAAGAACGAAAAGCGCAGCGTGTTGTCGCTGTAGACGGGGTACACCTCGATCACGTCGCCGCGCACGCGGTACGCGCCGGGCTTCAGGTCAAAGTCGTTACGCTCGTAGTACGCCTTCATCAGCGCCTCCTGAAAGCCGCGCCTGTTCCACCTCTCGCCGACGGAAAAGCTGACGATGGCGTCCTCGTAGTTCTCGCGCTTTCCCATGCCGTAGATGCACGAGACCGACGCCACGACGATCACGTCGCGTCTCTCGATCAGCGACTTGGTCGTCGCCAGCCTCATGCGCTCGATCTGCGTGTTGATCGAGGCGTCTTTCTCGATGTAGGTGTCGGAACTGGGCAGGTACGCCTCGGGCTGGTAATAATCGTAATAGCTGACGTAATAGTGCACGGCGTTCTCGGGGAAGAACCTGCGGAACTCGCTGTACAGCTGCGCCGCCAGAGTTTTGTTGTGCGCGAGCACGAGCGTGGGGCGGTTGTAGCGCGCGACGACGTTGGCGACGGTAAAAGTCTTGCCGCTGCCGGTCACGCCGAGCAGCGTGGAAACGCGCTCGTTCGATTCCAGCGCGCGGAGCAGCGCTTCTATGGCCTGCGGCTGGTCGCCCGCCGGCGGCCACGGGGCGCGCAGTTTAAATTTGTCGGTCTCCATGCGAACACCTCCGCGAAACGGTGTGCGGCACACCAAAAAAGGACGGAGCAGACGGCCCCGTCCTTCTATTATAGCAGTTCACAGCGGTTTTTATTCCGTTTTTTCCGCCCCGCCGGACGGTTTTTCGCCGGGATCGGGATTCCGCCCGCCGCAAGCGCTCGGCGAGGGGATAAAGCCGCTCCCGCTCCGTGCGCCCGCCGCGCTTTTGTCCGCGCTCCCGCCGTCCGTCCCCGGAGCGGGGGCGTCCGGCGCGCTTTGTCCGGCGTCGCCGGTTTCCGCGCCGGACGCCTTTCCGTTTTCGGGCGGCTCCTCGCCGAGCAGGACGGCAAGTTCGGCGCCGTCCATCACCTCGCGCTCGAGCAGGGTCTCCGCCACCAGCTTCACGGTGTCCAGATTGTCTGTCACCAGCTTTTTGACGCGCTCGTAGCACTCCTCGACGATCTTGCGCACTTCCTCGTCGATAGCGAAGGCTATCTGATCGCTGTAGTTGCGATCCTCGCCAAGGTCGCGCCCCAGAAAAACCTCGTGGCGCGCCCTCCCGAGCACGACAGGCCCCAGCGCGCTCATGCCGTACTGCGTGACCATGCTTCGCGCAAGCTGCGTGGCGCGCTCCAAATCGTTGCTCGCGCCCGTGGTGATGTCGCCGAACACGACATCCTCCACGACGCGGCCGCCCAGCAGCACGCAGACGTTGTTCGTAAGCTCGTTTCTGGAGGCGAGGAACCTGTCCTCCACGGGCAGCTGGAGCGTGTAGCCGAGGGCGGCGCTCCCTCTCGGGATGATCGAGATCTTGTGCACGGGATCGCAGCCCGGGATCAGCTTGGCGACGAGCGCGTGCCCCGTCTCGTGGTAGGCGATGATCTTTCTCTCGCGGTCGCTGATCAGCAGACTTTTCCGCTCGGGGCCGGCGATTGAGCGGTCGATGCCCTCCTCCAGCTCGTCCATGCCGATCTCGGTCTTTCCGGCGCGCCCCGCCAGCAGCGCGGCCTCGTTGATGATGTTGGCGAGGTCGGCCCCCACAAAGCCGGGCGTGCGCTTGGCGAGGACGCCGAAATCCACGTCGGGGGCGAACTTCTTGTCCTTGGCGTGGACTTTGAGGATCGCCTCGCGGCCCTTCACGTCGGGGCGATCCACCGTGATGTGGCGGTCGAAGCGGCCGGGGCGCAGCAGCGCGGGATCGAGCACGTCGGCGCGGTTGGTGGCCGCGATCAGGATGATGCCCGTCTTTTCGTCGAAGCCGTCCATCTCGACGAGCAGCTGGTTGAGCGTCTGCTCGCGCTCGTCGTGGCCGCCGCCCAGACCGGCGCCGCGCTGCCGCCCCACGGCGTCGATCTCGTCGATGAAGACGAGGCACGGCTGGTACTTGCGGGCCTGATCGAACAGATCGCGCACGCGCGACGCGCCGACGCCCACGAACATCTCGACGAAATCGGATCCGCTCGTGCTGAAGAAAGGCACGTCGGCCTCGCCGGCGCAGGCGCGCGCCAGCAGCGTCTTCCCCGTCCCGGGGGAGCCGAGCAGGAGCACGCCTTTCGGCACCTTGGCGCCGAGTTTGGTGAAGCGGTCGGGCGACTTGAGATATTCGACGACCTCTTTAAGCTCCTCCTTGGCCTCGTCGCAGCCGGCGACATCCTCAAACGTCACCTTGGGCCTGTTGTCGAGGAACATCTTGGCGCGGCTCTTGCCGAACGACATCATGCGGCCGCCGCCGCCCTGCATGTTGTGCAGGAAGAAGATCCACACGCCGATGAGCAGCATCGTCGGGAAGATCGACGACGCGAGCGACAGCCACCACGGCGTCTCCGGCGGCTCGTTGATCCTCACCTCGACGCCCGACGCGGCCGCGAGGTCGGCGATGTCCTGCACGCCCACGATGTTGCTCACGAACGGACGCCCGTCGGCGTACTCCCCCCGCGCCTTCATGTCGGTGATCGAGAAACTCTTGATCTTGCCGCCGGCGATGTCCTTTTTGAGCTGACTGTAGGGGATCTCGGGGATCTGCGGGGCGGAGTTCTGCGGCGTCAGGAACATGTTGACGACGCTGACGACGAGGACGACGAGGATCAGGTACACTCCCAGATTTTTCATTAAACGGTGCAAAATAGCGCCTCCCAGCGTTCAAGCTATTCGGAAACAGGCCGCACGGTGTGGATCGAGGGCAGATTGCGCATCTTCTCGCCGTAATCCATGCCGTAGCCGACGACGAACTCGTCGGGGATGACGAACCCCGTGTACTCGACGGAAACCTCGACAACGCGGCGCTCCCGCTTGTCAAGGAGTACGCAGACTTCGACGGATCGCGCGCCGTGTTCGGCGAAGTACTCGCGCAGACGCCGGAGCGTCAGCCCCGTGTCTACGATGTCCTCCACGATGATCACGTTCCGCCCCTCGACGGCCATCGCGGGCTGCTGCGTGATCACGACTTTGCCCGACGACGTCGTCGAAGTGCCGTAGGACGACGCTTTCATAAACTCCATCGTCACGTTGACCGACGGCGAGATCGCCCTCGCGAGATCCGACATGAAGATGACGGCTCCGCGCAGGATCCCGATCATCAGGATGTCCCGTCCCGCGTATTTCTCGCTGATCTCGGCCCCGATCTCGCGGACGCGGGCCGCGATCCGCTCGTCGGAAATCAGTACGTCGGCGGCTTTCAGTTCCATTCGCGACTCCTCCAGTTCCCCCGCAGCGGGGTGAAAACGATTTGAGTGACACCGTAGTCCTGTACCCGTTCGGCGCGGATTTCCCACGCGGTTCCGCTTCTTTTCGCCGTGAACGTTCCCGGCTGGGAAATCTCCGGCAGGCAGTCGTTGAACGCCGCGTCCCCGTCCGCGCTTTGAAACATCTCCAGCGGCCGGGAGCGATCCATGGGCACGCCGGCGGCCAGCGCGCCCTCGGGCGCGCTCTCCCCCGCCGAGACGGCGAAGCCGCCCCAGCGCGCGCTCTCGCCGAAGCGAAGGCCGAGACGGGAAGAACGCTTTTCCGACGCGGGGTGAATGCGCGCGAGCCCGCCGCACGCGGTGATGTCCACCTCGGAACCCCACTGGAACACCCATCTTCCCGAGGAGACGATCAGCCGGTCGAGCCGGGCCGTGCCGTCGCGGGGCAGGCTGCGCAGCCCGAGCCGCCGCCCGACGAAGCGGAGCAGTTCGACGCGGTCGGGAGCGTCCATGCGCCGCAGGCGGCGGATGTCGAGCGCGGGCCAGCCGGGGCCGGGCGCGCGCGTCTCGGCCAGAAGCCCGGCGCAGCGCCGCTCCCGCTCGGCGCGCCAGTTCAGCGCGTCCTCGGCGAGCGAAGCGAGGTGCCGCTCGAGCGCGGGGTTGAGCGCCGCGCGCAGGAAGGGCATGACCTCGTTGCGGACGCGGTTGCGCAGGCAAAAGTTCTGCCCGTTCGTCTCGTCCTCCACCCACGTCGCGTTTTTACGCGCGAGGTACGCGCGCAGCTCGTCGCGGGAAAACCCCAGCAGCGGCCGCACATACGCGCCCCGGCGCGGCGGTATCCCGGCGAGGCCGCGCAGGCCGCACCCGCGCGCCATGTTCATCAGCACGCTTTCGGCGAGGTCGGCGCGCGTGTGGCCGAGCGCCACCCAGTCGCAGGCGAGGCGCGCGCGCGTTTCCTCGTAAAAGGCGTATCGCACCCTCCGGGCCGCCGCCTCGAGCGACTCGCCTTTCAAGGCCAGATCGGGAACGGAGCGCGAAGCGGAGACGAACTCCACCCCCAGACGGGCGCACGCGCGCCGCGTAAACTCGAGGTCGCGCGGCGCCGTCTCCCTGACGCCGTGATTCAGGTGCGCGGCGACCAGCCTCTCCGGCCCGAGGGCGTCCGCGAACAGGAGCAACAGCGCCATCGAGTCGCCGCCGCCGGAAACGCCCAGCAGCACGCGCCCCGCGCGGCACCAGCCGTTTTCGTCAAGGACGGCGCGGAAACGTTTCTCGACGGCGTCTTTCTTCACGGCTCTCGCTCCTTTCACGTCCTGTAAAGATTGATTCTAAAACGGAAAACACGGAATTGCAAGGACTAACTCACCGCGAAAGGGCGAACCGTCGCGAAAAACGCTCCCCGCCGCGCGTTTCGCGCGCGAAAACGGCGGCTCGGGAAAAAAACGGCCCGTCTCCCGCGCGGTTTTTCCGTTTCCCGGGCGCGTCTTTGAGGCCGAAAAAAAGAGCGCCCCGGCGCCCGCCGGGCGCCTCGGACGTTCTTTTCATTTCACAAAACGGGAACCGTTCCGCGCCCCTCGCGGGGAGCCGCGGCCGAGGGTCGGCGATCCGCCCGGCGACACGGCGGGGGGGCGGAGGAGCGGGAGCGCCGCCATGCCGGCGACGAAGGCGAGTCGTCGGCATGGCGAATCTCTCCCTTTTAAATGACGTTTATAAAGAGCCACGCCCGGCGTCCTTTTTGAACCGCGCCCGCATCATCGGCTTGATGCCGCCCGCCGACAGGATCTTCGTCGCCTGTTCGCCCAGACGTTCGCAGGGATACGTCTTTCCCGTCTCGACGACGGTGACCTCGCCTTTTTCGATGTCGATTTTCAACGTCTGCCCCGACCGCGCTTCGGCGGCGATGCCTTTGCAGGTGATCGGCGGCAGCCCCAGATTGATGGAGTTGCGGAAGAAAATGCGCGCGAACGAGTCCGCTATCACGGCGGCCGCCCCCATGTTCAGCAGGGCGATGGGCGCGTGCTCGCGGCTGGAGCCGCAGCCGAAGTTCGTGCCCGCGACGACGATGCCCCCTCGCGGAAAAGTCGAAGCGATGTTCTCATCGACGCCGCTCAGACAGTGGCCGCCGATCTCCTCGGGATCGGTGAGGGCCAGAAAGCGGCCGGGGTAGATCTGGTCGGTGTCGATGTTGTTCCCCAGGACGATAATTTTGCCGGTGATCTCTGTCTTCATAGCGCGCCTCCTACAGATAATCCCTCGGGTCGGTGATGCGCCCGTTCAGGACGCTGGCCGCCACGGTCGCCGGACTGGCCAGATAGATGCCGGCCCGGTTGGATCCCATGCGGCCGGGGAAGTTGCGGTTCGTGCTGCTGACGCACACCTCGCCGGGCGCCAGAATGCCCTCGTGCGCGCCGAGGCACGCGCCGCAGCCGGGAGCGGCGACGGTCGCGCCGGCGCTGATCAGATCCTGGATGTAGCCCTTCTCCATGCAGGCGAGCATGACTTCGGCCGACGCGGGGATGACCACCAGCCGCGCGTACTCGGGGATGTGCTTGCCGCACAGGATCTCGGCGGCCGCGGCGATGTCCTCCTCCCTTCCGCCGGTGCAGCTTCCGATGTACCCCTGATCCAGCTTCACCTCGCCCTCGGCGATCACCTCCGGCAGCGGGCGCACGTTATCGACGCTGTGCGGGCAGGCAAGCTGCGGCGCGAGCGCGGACACGTCGAAAACGTGGCTTTCGGCGTACTTGAAACCGGGGTCGGTGAACTGCGTCTCGAACGGGCGGACGGCTCTTTTGCCCACATAGTCGAGGACGGCCTTGTTTGGCTGCGCGTAGGCCGTCTTGGCCCCCATCTCGACGGCCATGTTGCAGATGACCATGCGTCCGGCCACGCCGAGCGACTCGACGTAGCCGCCGGTAAAGTCGATGCCCTTGTAAACGGCCCCGTCGGCCTTCAGCCTTCCCAGCACGTTCAGGATCACGTCCTTGGGGTACACACCCTTCGGTGTTTCCCCTTCCAGCCGCACCTCGACGATCTCGGGCACCCTGAACCACAGTTCTCCCGTCATCAGGATCGTCGCCATGTCCGTGGCCCCGCAGCCCGTCCCCATCGCGCCGAAGGCCCCGTGCGTCGTGGTGTGGCTGTCCGTCGCCACGACGATCATGCCGGGATAGACGACGCCCGCCTCGGGCATCACCTGATGGCAGACGCCCCGGTTGATGTCAAAGTGGAATTTCAGACGGTTCTTCCGCGCGAACTCCCGCATCTCGACGTGGTTGGAGGCGCTTTTCATGTCGGGCGCGGGGGCGTAGTGGTCGAACACGAACGCGACCCGCTCGTTGTCCCAGACCTTTTCGCCGCCCATCTCGTAAAACGAGTAGAGCGTCTGCAGGTACAGATCGTTGATCTCCGCGAAATCGACTTTCGCGGTCACGATCTCCCCCGCGCTCACCGCCGCGCGGCCGCTGTTCCTCGCAAGGATTTTCTCAATCGCGTGCATATGGCTTCCCCTCCTGTGTCGTGACAGACTCGGATCGTGTATCGTATACGATGTTCGATCCCGCGGGCCATAGAATACCGCGCCGGATAAAGACAGTCAAGGCGTTTTTTTCCGTTTTTTCAGCGCGCGTGTTTTTATGAACCGCCGCGATTTTTACCCGTAAAGCCTTTGATAAAGGAAAGCGGATATGTTACCATAAATCGGAAGACGAGGAGTGGATCACATGGAATCGTTGGAAATCATGCCCGTGCGCGTGCGCATCGCGTCTATTTTAAAGAAAGCGATCCTGTCGGGAGAGTACAAAAGCGGCGAGGAACTGAGCCTGACGGCGATCGCCGAAAAGCTGGGCGTCAGCCGCACGCCCGTGCGCGAGGCCTTCCAGACGCTGGCGTCGGAGGGGCTGATCGAGCTGCGCATGAACCGCAGCGCCGTCGTCGGGAACATCGACGAGAAGTTCATCGTCGATCACTACGACATGAGGGCGCTGCTCGAGGGCGAGGCCGCGGCCCGGGCGGCGGCGCGCGGCATGGAAACCGCGACGCTGCTCGCGGAGCTCGGGCGGCTGTCCGACGAAAGCGGCGCCATTGACACACAGACGTACACGAACCTGAACCAGAGGCTGCACGTCTCCGTCTGGAAGGCGGCCGACAACCGAAAACTCTTTACCTTCCTCTCCAACCTGTGGAACGGCCCCAGCGTGGGGCTTGCCAATTCCGCGCTGGATCACTACCGCAAATCGACCGGGGAGCACATCGAACTGCTTCGCGCCATCCGCGCCCGCGAGAGCGAAAAGGCGCGCGCGATCATGACGACGCACATCAGCCGCAGCATGGACAACATCATCGAAAGCTTCCGCAAAGCCCGCGGCGGCTAGTTTTTCAGTCCGCGCGGGGCGCGCCGGCGGGCCGTTTTCGCCGAAAAAGCCGCCCTCGGGCCGGGGAAAAACAAAAAAACAGGGAGACAGGCGTTTTTTCGCCCGTCTCCCCTTTTTTTCACCGATGCCGGGATACGCGAGATTTCAGCGCGGGCACGCGCGCCAGCGGCCGCCGCCCGTCGGGTAGATCAGCGCCCCGGCCTGAAGTTCGGCCGTCAGCGTCGAAAGATCGGCGGCGGAAAGGCCCGTGCGGGCGGCGATCTGATCGATTGTCAGGTCGCCCCGCGCGCGAAGGCAGTCGAGGACTTTTTTCCCTTCGGCCGAAACCGGCAGAGGGCTGAACAGCTCAAGCTGCCCGAGGCCGCCGATGTGCTCGATGAAATCGGCGATGTTCACGAGAGGCGAGGCGCCGTCGAGGATCAGCCTGTTGCTGCCCTCGCAGACCTTCTCGTCGATCCGCCCCGGCACGGCCCACACCTCCGTGCCCGCCTCCATGGCTTTGCGCGCCGTGATCATGGCCCCGCCTTTCATCGGCGACTCCACGACGACCAGACGCCGGGGCAGCGCGGCGATGATCCTGTTGCGCCGGGGGAACCTCCACGCCCGGCCCGCCGTGCCGACGGGGTACTCGCTGACGATGGCGCCGCCCGCGCCGAGGACGTTTTCAAAAAGCCTGTCGTGATCGGGCGGCCACACGACATCGACGCCCGTGCCGAGGACGACGACTGTTTTCCCGCCGGACGAAAGGGCGCCCCCGTGCGCCGCCCCGTCGATGCCGCGCGCGCCGCCGCTGACGACGGTGTGTCCCGACGACGCGAGAGCGGCCCCCAGAAGCTCGGCGACTTTGAAGCCGTAGGGCGTGCACCTGCGCGTGCCCACGACCGAACAGGCTTCCTCGAAGTCGGGAAGTTTCCCCTTCACGTAGAGGATCAGCGGCGGCTCGTCCGTCTCGCGGAGCCGCGCGGGATAGGCGGCGTCGTACCACGAGACGAGGGCCGCTCCGGCGCTTTCGGCGCGCTCGATCTCCCGCCCGGCCCAGTTTTCGCGCAGGAGGGCTTTGAGAGTGTCGGCGCGCCGCCGCGTGATCTTTTCGCCCGCCAGCAGGGAAGCCGCGATCTCGTCCGGGGAAAGCGACGTGTCGAGTCCGCGTAGCGCGTCGGCGGACATCCCCTCGGAGCCGTTCAGCCACACGCAAAGTTCCGTACCCGTCATTCGAGCACCCCCGCGTCGCGGTACGCGATCGCCTCGGCGACGGCGGGGGCTTCGACCGTCGGGCTGCCGGCGAGATCCGCTATCGTCCTGGCCACGCGCAGCACGCGGCTGAGACCGCGCCCCGAAAGGCGCAGCCGCTCCGCCATCGACGCCAGATAACTTCTCGCCCGGGGGGTAAGCGAGATGTCGTTTTTCAGCTGCCGTTCGCCCAGTTCGGCGTTGCAGTCCGCGCCCGTGACGCCCTTCCGCTCCCACTGCGCCGCGCGGGCGCGCGCGACGCGCTCGCGGATGACGGCGCTCGGCTCCCCGCCGTCGCCGCCCAGTTCGAGAAGTTCCTGCGGCGTCAGGCGCGGAACGGAAACGTACAGATCGACGCGGTCGAGCATCGGCCCGGAAAATTTCCGCCTGTAGCGCTCCAGTTCGACGCCGCTGCAGCGGCACTGCTCGACGGGGTCGCCGCGCCAGCCGCAGGCGCACGGGTTGGCGGCCAGAACGAGCAACACGCGGCTCGGATAAGTCACGCTGCCGGCGGCGCGGCTCACCGTGATGCGCCCGTCCTCGAGAGGCTGCCGCAGGGCCTCGATGAGGTCGCGGCGGAACTCCGTGAACTCGTCGAGGAACAGGACGCCCCTGTGGGCGAGGCTGACCTCCCCGGGGCGGACATCGGCGCCGCCGCCGCAGACAGACACGGCGCTTGCCGTATGGTGGACTTGGCGGAACGGCCGGCGACGGTCACGCGGCACGCCCAGCCCCACGGCGCTGCGTATGAGCAGCGTCTCGAGGAACTCGTCGTCGGAGAGCGGCGGCAGGATTCCCCGCAGGGCGCGCGCCATCATCGTCTTCCCGCTGCCGGGCGACCCGACGAGCAGAATGTTGTGGTGGCCCGCCGCGGCGATCTCGAGGGCGCGCTTGGCCTGAGACTGGCCGCGCACGTCGGCGAAATCGGGCTCGGCGTCGCCGGGAGAGCCGGGCGGCGCGCCCGCGCCCACGCGATCCAGCGGCTTTTCGCCGCGCAGGTGCAGCAGCAGGGCGCGCAGAGACGGCACCCCGTAAGCCTCGACGCCGCCGACGAGCGCCACCTCCGGCGCGTTGCCGATGGGGCAGAACAGCGGCAGGCGCATCTGTCTCGCGAGCATCGCGGCGGGCACGGCCCCCCGCACGGGCCTGACGCGGCCGTCGAGCGCCAGCTCGCCCATGTACACGGCGGCGCGCGCGCAGGCGCAGTATTTCTTCGAGGCGGCGAGGGCGACGGCTATCGGCAGGTCGAGAAGGCTCCCTTCCTTTGGGAGGTCGGCGGGGGCCAGGTTGACGGCGACGCGCCCGTATATGGAGATGTCAAGCTCCCGCAGGGCGGCGCGCACGCGCTCTCTCGATTCGCGCACGGCCGCGTCGGGAAGGCCGACGACGGAAAACGAGAACATGCCCGACGTGATCTCGGCTTCGACCTCGACGGGCAGAGCCTCGACGCCGCGCAGCGTGATCCCCAGAACTTCAGCGGCCATACTCCTCCGCTCCTTCCATCTCGAGGTATTTGTACCAGCGCAGCCGCCAGCGGGAGCGGGCCTCGTCAACATCGACGGCGACGAGGTCGATCCTGCGGTCTCCCGTCCACGACGCGGCGGCGGCGTAAAGCTCCGCGCCGCGAAGCAGCCTGCGCCATTTGCGCGGCCCGAGCGTTTCGAGCGCCGACATCATCGTGTTGGCCCGCCGGCAGCGTACCTCGGCGAAGACCATCTCGCCGCCGCGGCGGCACACGATGTCGATTTCCGAAAAGCGCTCGCGCGCGTTCCTGTCGAGGATCTCCAGCCCGCGCGATCGCAAAAACGACGCGGCCAGATCTTCGGCCCAGACGCCGATGCGCGCGCGGTCGCGGGCGCGGAAAAAAGCCTGTTCGCCGGGAAGGAGGACGCCCTCGTCCCCGTCGGGCGCGTCCCCGCCGGGCGGAAGGGGCGCCCCCGCGAAACAGCGGGAGAGCGGTCTCATCCGCTCACGCCCCCAACGCGGGAACTCAGGATCGGCCCCATGAAAAGCTCCGGCGGTGGATGGGCGTGGGGCCGAGTTCGGCGATGGCCCGCCGGTGCGCGGCCGTGCCGTAGCCCTTGTGTCGGGCAAACCCGTACCCCGGGTAGAGACCGTCGTAGAACGTCATCACGCGGTCGCGCAGCACCTTGGCGACGACGGACGCCGCCGAGATCTCCGCGTAGATGTCGTCGCCGCCGACAACGGCCCGCTGCGCGCACGGCAGATCGGGGATTTTGACGCTACCGTCCACGAGCGCGCAGTCGGGGAGAAACGGCAGCCGCGTCACGGCGCGCCGCATCGCCCACAGCGTGGCGCGCAGGATGTTGTCGCGGTCTACGCGCTCCACGTCCGCCGCCTGAGCGCGCCACACCGCGCCGATCTCGATCATCTTTGAAAAGACGCGCTCCCGCGCGCGGGGCGTCATCTTTTTCGAGTCGCGGAGGCCCATCGCGGAAAGGACGGCCTTCTGCTCATCAGTGAGACACACGGCGGCGGCGAACACTGGCCCGGCCAGGGGGCCGCGACCCGCCTCGTCAACGCCCGCGACGATCATGCGCGTCCTTCCTCCACGCCGCCGTCGGGCGCGAGCAGGTCGAACGCCAAGGCGCCGGGCGTCTCCAGAGAGACGCGGCCTGTTTTCCCCGCCGCGAACGACTCGAGGAATCTGCGCCCGGCGAGCGCGAGATCGACGTTTCCGCCGCCGGAGACGCAGCCGAGACGGCGACCGACGGCCTCGAGCGCGTCGGCGGAAGAAAGGCCGCCGGGAACGCCCCACTTTTGCGCGACTCGCTCCCACAGCCCCCGACGGATCAGAAAATCGACGAGGGCGAGGGCGACCGCGTCGTGGCCGCCGATCACGTCGGCCTTCGAGCAGCCCAGCCAGGCAAGGGCCTTCTGCGCGGCCGCGCCCGACTTGGGATCCAGTATGCCCGGCGAATCGACGACGAGACAGTCGCCGCCCCGGTACCACGAGACGCCGCGCGTGACGCCCGGGATCCCGCCGACGGCGGCGGCCCTTTTGCCAACGAGGATGTTGAGCAGCGCCGACTTGCCGACGTTGGGGATGCCCACCACGGCGAGCCGAAGCTCGCGGTAGGGCGGTTTGCGCCGCGAAAACGCCTGCCGCAGCGAGGCGGCGCGGCCCGTGAGCAGGTCGAACGCCCACGCCTCGCGGCCCCTGTTTTTGTACCAGCCCAGCCACGCCGCCGTCGCGCCGGGGTCGGCCAGATCTTTTTTCGTCATCACGATCCAGATCGGTTTTCGCGCCGCCAGACGCTTTGAAAGGGGAGAGGCGGTCAGCTCGGGCGCGCGGGCGTCGCGCACCTCGAGGACGATGTCCAGTTTGCCGAGGATCTCCTCCAGCTGGCGGGTTCCCTTGGCCATGTGGCCGGGGAACCACGAGGTTCTTCCCGCCATCACTTCACCAGCCCGACGCGGTTCAGCGGCCAGTAGCGCACGTGGACGGGGCCGCGGATGTTCTTCTCGGGCACGTAGCCCCAGAAACGGCTGTCGGCCGAGTTCGGGCGGTTGTCGCCGAGAGCCACGTAAGACTTTTCGGGCACGACCGCCGGCGGACAGTTGTACGTGTCCTTGAAGCGGACATACGGCTCGTCGGTCTGTCTGCCGTTCACCCACACGATCCCGTTCCGAATCTCGAACGTGTCGCCGGGCAGCGCTATCAGGCGCTTGACGTAGTCGAGGCTCGTGTCCTTCGGGTATTTGAAGACGAAGATGTCGCCGCGCCTCGGCTTGCGCAGCAGATACTCGAACTTGCACACAAGCACCCTGTCGCCCTCGAGCAGCGTGGGGATCATCGATCCGCTCGGGATCCAGAACGCCTGGACGATGAACGTCCTGATCGCGAGCGCCAGCGCGACGGCCCACACGAGCGTCTCGATCGTCTCGCGAAGCCAGCCCCACGGGACGATCTTTTCCCAGTACCTCGCGGCGGGAGCCGTAAAGCTCTGCCACCATTCTTTCACAGACATATGATCCGTTTCCTTCAAAAACATCTGCCGTGCTCCTCCAAACGGAACTTTACATCGCTTTGTCCCCGACGCGGCGCGTCACGAGACCGCGCAGCGAGACAGTCACGGAATCGCCGCTGCGCGTCTTGCGCGAGTTGAGGGCGTAGACAGTGAAGGCGGGCGACATGCTGTGCGTCTCCCAGCGGTACGAGAAAGTCGTCCCCGCCCCCTGCGTCTGCCACTTCACGCGCGCGTCGGCGCGGAAATACTCCGCCGGCAGCCGCGCCAGACTGCCGTCCGTCCACTTCAGCATCGCCCTGTGCCGCGACGAGGCGCCCTGCGGAAGGTAGACGGTGAGTGTGAAGCCGCTCCTCCAGCGGTCGGCGCGCAGCAGGACGCCGTTCAGCCAGCTTTCAAAGCGCGTCATGTCGCGCCTGATGACGGCGGTCTCCGCCTCGCCCGGCGACGCGGCGTCGATGCCGAGCGCCAGCGCCGCGAGAAGCGCCGCGCAGATCAAGACCTCGATCAGTGTGAACCCGCGCCGTCTCATCGTTTTCCTCCGCCTCCGCCCGCGCGCCCGAAGGCCGCCCGGCGCTCCGCGCGATTTCGCGCGTCCGTCGGCGCCGTTTCC
>CAZRXR010000032.1:0-20259 GCA_964604125.1 uncultured Synergistaceae bacterium | reverse complement strand
AGCGCTTTCGCCGCCCCGGCCCAGTCCTCCACCGTCTCGTCGGCCAGTTCGAGCATTCGGGGCCAGTCGGCGTCTCCCGCCTTGTCCCACACGGCGACGGCGTAAAAGCCAGCGTTTTTGGCCGTCGTCAGCGCCCGCAGCGAGTCCTCGTACACGGCGATCTCGCCCGGAGCGGCGCAAAAGCGGCGGGCGGCCTCGAAGTACACGTCGGGCCTGTCCTTGCTGGCGCCCACGTCCACGCAGCTGATCATGAAGTCGAACAGGCTCGCGATGCCCAAACGCTCGAAGCACAGCCTCACAAGCGGAGCGCCCGTCGCCGAGGCCGTGCACAGCCGCGCGCCGCGGGCTTTGAGAGCCGACAGGTAGTCCGCCGCGCCGGGCTTGACGGGCACGCGCAGGCGGTAGTTCTCCTCCATGGCGGCGTTCATGCGGCCGATGATCTCCCCGGGCGCGAGGGAAAGACCCAGTCTGCCGATGATGGCCCGCGCGGCGTCCTCCAGCGTGAGCGGCTTGAGGCGGGCGATCAGATCCTCAAGCGGCGGCCCGGGGACGGCGCCGAGGCTCGTCAGGTACTCGCGCTCCATGTTCAGCCAGTAGTCCATCGAATCGACGAGCGTGCCGTCCATATCGAAGACGCAATATTTTTTATCCATTCCCGGCTTCCTCCGCGCGGCGGGTCTCGCCGTCGAGCGCCCACTCCGCGAGACGGTCGCCCTCGTAGCGCAGTTTGAGCGAGAAAAACGGCGCGTTCTCCCGCAACAGGCGGAAGAAGATCCTGTCGCCCTCCCACAGGTTGAGCGAGCCGACGCGCTCTTTCTCCACCCACTCCAGCACGCCCTCGTCGCACGCGGCGGGCGCGCCGCTCAGTCCCGAGGCCGTGTACAGGCACATGTACTCCGTGCCCCATCGGTCGGAGACGAACGTCACCAGCCCGCGGAAACGCGGGCCGATCACCTCGCGCCCCGTCTCCTCGCGCACCTCGCGGCGCAGGCACTCGTCGGGGCTTTCGCCCTCCTCGACGTGCCCGCCGACGCCGACCCACTTGTCGCGGTTGATGTCGTTTTCCTTCGCCACGCGGTGCAACATCAGATAGCGCCCGTCTTGCTCCACGTAGCACAGCGTCGTCACGTTCACGGTTTTTCCTCCGGCGCGTAAAAAGTTTCCCGCGCCCATTATAGCGCGGACGCGGGCGGAGGAAAAGAGGGCGGCGCCGTTCCTCTCCCAGGGCGGCGGGGCGGGCGTAACGCCGGCGATGTTCCGCGCGGGAACCCGCTCGCGGCCGCAAAAAAACTCCGGGACGGGCGCGAAAGAGCGTCCGTCCCGGAGTTTTTTCAAGCGTCGGCAAAAAGCTACTCGACGGCGATTTCCGCGCTCGACTCCCACAGGCCGTGCAGGTTGCAGTAACTCAGCGCGACGAGCGTGCCGCTTTCCTTCAGCGTGACGCGCAGGCAGCCCTTCGGCTCGGCGGCTGGATCGCCGTGCGCGCTGAAACTCAGTTCGCCCAGTTCCGCGGCGAATTTGCCGCCCGCCGGCTTGAAGAACAGCTTGATCCACGCGATGTAGTGCTCGGGCGTGTTGGGGTGCGCGATCTCGGCGCCCACGCACAGCTTGACATCCACGGCCTCGCCGGCCTTGACCGACGCGGGCGCGCCGATGACGGGAACGTGCTTCTCGCCCTTCCAGTCGCCGCTTTGAACCAGTTCGCCAATTTTCATGTCGAAACCCCCCGTACATGGATTGTGTTTCTCCGCTGTTTTATTATACCATGCCGGGGGCGCTTTTTGACGCGGAAACGGCGGCGCGGAAGCGCTCTCGTCTGGCGGCGCCGTTTATGGTAAAGTCTTTCTCGGGGCGGCGGGCGCCCGGAAAGGACGTGGAACACATGGCTCTGCGAGGCGTCATCGTGGAAAACTGCGACGTGTACGCGCCGCGCCGGCTCGGCGCGACCGACGTCACGGTACTGGGCGAAAAAATCTACTCGCTGGAGCGCGGAGCGTGGAAGGAACTTCGCGGCGCGCGCGGCATCGAATGGACGCACATCGGCGGAAAGGGGCTTTTGTGCGTTCCCGGGCTGGTCGATATCCACTGCCACTTCGCCGGCGCGGGCGGCGAAGGCGGGCCTGTCTATCGGACGCCGCCCCTGCGGCTTTCGCAACTGACGCGATCGGGCATCACGACGGCGGTGGGGCTGCTGGGCACCGACGGATACTGCCGCGGTCTGCGCGACCTGCTGATGAAGTGCCGCGCCCTCGACGAGGAGGGCATATCGGCGTGGATGTGGACAGGCTCGTACCAAGTCCCCGGGCCAACGCTGACGGGCGACGCGGCAAGCGACATCATCCTGATCGACAAGGTCATCGGGCTGAAGGCGGCCTGCTCCGACCACCGCGCGTCGCAGACCGGCACACGCCCGCTGCGGGAAAGCGCCGCGCGCTCCCGCGTGGGCGGCATCCTCGCGGGCAAAGGCGGCGCGGTGACGGTGCACATCGGCGAGGGGAACGCGCGCCTCGAGCCGCTGCTCGAAATCGCCCGGAACAGCGACATTCCCCTGACGCAGTTTATCCCCACGCACCTCAACCGATCGGAGAACGTGTTCCGTCAGGCGATCGCCTACGGTCTGGCGGGCGGGAGGGTCGATGTCACCTCGGGCGTGTCGGAGAAGTATTTCTTCCCCGGCGCCGTCAAGCCGAGCGCGGCCGCGGCCCGGCTGCTCGAGGCGGGAGTTCCCCTCGGGCGCGTCACGATGAGCTCCGACGGCAACGGCGTGATGACGCGCGTTGACGAAAGGGGCGGGAAACAGCCGTTGACGGCGCCCGTCGGATCGCTGATCGAGGAGTTTTTCGACATGATCCGCGAGGGGCTGGGCGTCGATACGGCGGCTTCCGTCTGCGCGGCCAACCCCGCCTCGGCGGCCGGGCTGGCCGGCAAGGGACGGATCTTCGCGGGCGGCGACGCCGATTTTCTGCTGATTACGCGCGACCTGACGCTCGAAAAGACCGTCGCCAAAGGGAGCGTGCTCGTGGACGGCGACTTCGCCGTGAAAGGGCTGTTCGAGGCGTGAGCGGAAGGCCGCTGTCCGGGCGCGGCGTGTGGTTTTAGATAAAAAAGCTTGCGATTCGCCGTCTAATGTTTCTATTGACACTTTCGTCGCGTTCCGTTATACTTTGATCCGCCCTCCGGGGGCGCTTTCGCTCGCCGCCCGGGCGGGACATTTCGCGTTTTAAGGGGAGTGACGCTTATGGCGGAGAAAGGTGTCAAGCCGCGCGGGGAAGTCGGTCTGGGCGGCGCGGTGCTCATCATGCTCATGATCCTGGCAATCATGGTGCTCGGCAAGCTGGTCATGAACTTCGACACGGGGATGCTGTGCCTGATCGTGGCGCTGGCGACCACGTGCGTGTTCGTGTTCGTGTACGGCTTTTCGTGGGACTACATGTTCAAAGAGGGCGTCATCCCGATGGTGGCGCGCGCCTCGGGCGCGATCCTGATCCTGCTCATCGTCGGCCCGATGATCGCCATCTGGATGGCCGGCGGCACCGTTCCCTACCTCATCAAGGTGGGGCTGTCGATCCTGAAGCCCGGCACGTTCCTCGTCTCGGCCGCGATCATCTGCGCCATCTCCTCGGTGCTCACGGGCACGTCGTGGGGATCGGCGGCCACGTTCGGCGTGGCGCTGATGGGCATCGGCCACGGGCTGGGCATCAACCCGTCCGCCACGGCGGGCGCCGTCATCGCGGGCAGCTACTTCGGCGACAAGATCAGCCCCATCTCCGACACGACGGTGCTGTCCGCCGCCACGGCCGAGTGCGACATCATGGATCACATCAGGTCGATGATGTGGACGACGCTTCCGGCGTTCTGCCTCGGACTCGCCGTCTACGCCTACGTCGGCTCCTCCGGCGCGTCCGAGATGGACATGACGCGCATCAACGAGATCGTCGGCGCCATCGAGAAATCGTACAAACTCACGCCGTTCGTGCTGGTTCCCGCCGCCGTGATGCTGATCCTGTCCTACATGGGCAAGCCCACCATCCCGGTACTCTGGGCCTCGATGGTCTCCGCCGTTCCTTTCGCGATGATGCAGGGGCACAGTCTGCCCGAGATCGTCACGATCATGGCGAGCGGCCCCAAGGCCGACACGGGGATCGCCGTGGTGGACAGTCTGCTCAGCCGGGGCGGCCTGTCGTTCATGTCCGGCTCGGTGGTCGTGGTGTTCTTCGCCTACATCTTCGCGGGCCAGCTTGAGTGCACGGGCACGATCAAGGTGATCACCGACAACCTGCGCGCCAAGTTCATCAAGTCGAGCGTCGGCAGACTGGTCTTCTCCGCGTCGCTGACGGGCATAATCACGGCGCTCGGCACGGGCAACAGCTACCTCAGCATCATCATGCCGGGCATCATGTACCGCGAGTCGTTCGACGCCTTCGGCATTCAGCGCAGAGTGCTGTCGCGCACGCTCGAGGACTCCGGCACGGTCGTCGTGCCGCTGATCCCGTGGTCGGCCGCCGGCGTGTACATGGCGGGCGTCCTCGGCGTGCCCGTGCTGGACTACGTGCCATGGGCAATCATGTGCTACTCGGGCGCGGTCTTCGCGTGGCTGTTCGCCTTCTGCGGCTTCGCCGTCTTCAAGGTCAAAAAAGAGGCCTAGCGCTCCGGCGCGGCGTTTCGCGCGCAAAAAAAGCTCCCGCTCGTCGCGGGAGCCTTTTTTGTCGTCCGAGCGGGCGTTTTTTTACAGGAAGATCGCGCGGTAGGCGTAGAAGATCGCGAACGGCGCGACGCACATCTCGGCCATCAGCGGCAGATACTCGCGATCCAGCTTGCGGATTGGGCAGCGCATCTGCTCCAGCGTGAGCACCTGGCACAGGTGCAGCGGCGAGAAGAAATAGCCGTTGAAACACCACGTGTAGATGAACACGCAGTAGATCAGTTCCTCCGTCGGCGGCAGGCCCAGCGCGAGCACGAGCGGGACGAGAATGCCCAGCGGCACGTAGCTCAGCCCCGTCGTCAGGCCGAACAGCATCGCGGCGGCGGCGATGACCAGCAGCACCGAGAAGCCCGACGACGAGACGAACATCGTCTGAAAGCCGTTCATGATGCCCGACAGGCTGCGCACGGTGTTCTGAATGTAGTAGATGCCCAGCATCGTGACGAACGTCTTGACGCTCAGCCCGCGCAGGGCCACGCGGGCGAACTCGGCGGGATCGCGCCGCCCCCAGCCGGCGAGCACCAGCAGGATCGAACTTGTCAGGCACAGGTACATGGGCATGCCCAGCAGGGCGTTCAGCACGACCACGATGTAGACGGGCGACAGGTACACGGCCGCGCCGGCAAGACCGCGCAGGCGGCTTTTCTCGCCCGGGACGGCGCCCGACGGCGCCCGCCTCAGATAGAGGAAATACGCCGTCATCTCCGCGCAGACGATAAACGCCGCGTTTAACGCGATCAGCCGGTACGTGCCGACGCGCGGCGCGAGGCTGGCCATAAGGATGATGGGCGTGCTCGTTGGAAACAAAAAATACGCCATATGGCGAAACGTGAGGTTGACGGCGGCGCGCTTCTGCACGGGCAGGCCCATGCTCGCGCCCAGTTCGTCCACGAAGGGGCTTGAGATGCCCGCCCCGCCGGGCACCGAGAGGATACCGATAGCCGCCGGGAGGATCATGATCACGGCCTTGGCCGACGAGAAGATCTGCTTGAACGACTCCACCAGCCTTGTGAGGATGCCGTAGCGCTTCATCAGCGCGCTCAAAACCCCCACCTGGAGCACGACGGCGATGGTCTTCATCGTGGAGGGAGTGGCGACGATGAGCGCGAAGTTGGAGACCATCTTCGCGGGGGTCAGCCCCGCGCACAGCCCCAGGATCGCGCCCGTGATCAGCAGCGAAAAGCCCGTCCACATTCTTCCCCTCGGGAAGAAGACGAGGTAGCCGAACGCGACGGCCATGGCGATGAACTCCCGTACCATGAAGAACGCTCCTTTCGTGCGGAAAAAAACGCGCTGTCCGCGCGGGGATCCGGCGGCGCACTTTATCGAGGCGGGCCGCCCCCGGTTTTCTGGCGCGTCCCGAGCGGGAGACGCGCGCGCTTTTATGCGCCGGCGATCCGCCGCTCCCGCGCGAAAGAGGCGCGCGGAAACGGCGGATCGCCCGGCACAGAACTCACTTGCCCGGCGCGGAGGGCGTTCCGGCGGGGGCGGGCGCGGGAGAAGCGACGGGGACGATCGTCACGCCGTACTTGGCGCGCAGGGCGTCGCGCTCCTTTTTGACGGCTTCGAGCTGGCGCTCGCGCAGCAGGTCGGCCTTGATGTCCTCCTTCACGTCGGGGAACGCGCGGATCGAGGCGTCGCGCGTGTCGGTCACCTTGATGATGTGCCAGCCGAACTCGGACTTGACGGGCTTGGGCGTCATCTGGCCCTTCTTGAGCGCGAAAGCCGCCTTCTCGAACGGGGGAACCATCTGCCCTTTCGTGAAGAACCCCAGATCGCCGCCGCGGCTGCGCGTGCCGTCGGCGGAGTTGTTCTTGGCGGCCTCCTCGAACGTCACCTTGCCCAGCTCGATCTCGCGCAGGATCCCGGCGGCCTTTTTCTGGGCGTCGTCCTGATCTTTCTTGGGCATGTCCTTGTCGGAGCGGATGAGGATATGCGAGGCGCGGACGGCGGCGGGCACGTGGAAGATCTCCTGATGCTCGTCGTAGTATTTCCGAGCGTCGGCGTCGGTGACGGGCGTCTTGTCCACCTCGGCGAGAATCTTCTCCGTGGCCGCGCGGAACAGAAGCTGATCCTCCACCTGCGCCATCGCCGCTTTGAACTCGGGCGTGTTCTGCAGCCCCTGCTCGCGGCCCGATCTCGCGAAGATCTTGTAATCGACGAGGTTTTCCACGACCTGCGCCTGTCCCTCGGGCGTGGAGTAGACGGCCCTGCGCTGCGGGTCGAGCGCGTTCATCGCCTGATCGAGATCGGCCTGAGTTATATGTTCTCCGCCAATGCTGGCGAGTACTTTCGGCTCGGCGGCGAAAGCCCCGGCGGCGAGGGCGAGACTCGCGGCCAGCGTCGCCGCGGTACGGATGCGTGTGTTCACGATGCGTTCCTCCCGATGATCGCTCCGCCCTCCGCGCGCGCGGAAAGAGGGCGGAAAAAAATTTTCCGCGCACGCCTATTATAAACGAATTTCAGCGCCTGCATAGATGTATCATTCTACAATCCGGCGCGCGCTTTCGCGCGGGCGGGAAAAAACAGGTGCGGTTTTACCGATTCGGTTGTAAAATGAATGTAACCGCGCGCCCCGAACGGCGGCGCCGGGCTTTTTACCGACGGGAAAAACGACCGGGCGGCGTGTTAAAGCGCCGACAGCAAGATCGAAAGAGGAAGTCCATGATGAAAAAGACACTCCGACTGCCGCCGCGCCTCGCGGCGGCGCTCGCCGCGTTCGCCGCGCTCGCTACGCTCGCCGGTTCCGCCTGCCTCGCCGCGCCGGAGGAAAGCGGGGGCGCGCCGGAACCCGGGAGCGAGCCGCTCCTTTTCAACGAGGGGATCAAGGCATGGGGGGCGAAGAACTACGACCTCGCGTTCCAGATCTTCAGGGAAAACGCCGACAAAGGCTCGCCGCAGGCGATGACGGCCCTTGGCTACATCTTCGCCACGGGAAGGGGCCGCGCCAAAGACCTCAACGCCGGCGCGCACTGGTACCGCATGGCCGCCGCGGCGGGCGAGCCGACGGCGATGTACGCGCTCTACGATCTGCTGCGCGAGAACCCCGTTCTCGAGCGGAAGCCGAACGAGGCGCTCGAGACGCTCAAAGCCGCCGTCGAGAGGAATCTGCCCTCCGCGTGTCAGGAGTACTACCATGTGCTGAAAGACGAAAAACACGACGCCGAGGCGAGCGACTTCCTCAAAAAATGCTCCGGCGCGGAACAGCTGTGGGCGATGACCACGCTCGGCGCCGAACTGTGCGAGGCTTCGGAGACGTTCGACGGCGGGCTGGAACTCCTCCGCAAATCCGCCGAGAAGGGCGACATGACGGCGGACTACTTCGCCGGCAACGCGGAAAAAAAGCGCGGCAATATCGAGGAGGCCAAAAAATACTACGCCGAGGCCGAAAACCAGGACTACGCCCCCGCCATCTACGAGCTGGCCTGCATTCTGGTCGGCGAGAACAAGGGCGCCGAGGCGGCGGAAAAGTTTCTCAAGGCCGCCGGGGAGGGCTACACGCGCGCCTACATTCTCCTCGGGCGAATGTACGAGAAGGGGCGCGGCGTCAAAAAGGACCCCGCCGCCGCCGCGCGGTACTACAAAGCGGCCGCCGACAGCGGCGACGCCTCCGGCTGCAACGAGCTGGCGCGCGTGACCGAACTGGGTCTCGGCGTCCCCGCGAACCTCGAGGCCGCCTGCGCTCTCTACGCCGCCGGCGCGGCCGCCGGCAGCAGGGAGGCCCTCTACAACCGAGGCCGCATGGAACTGTACGGCATCGGCACGCCCAAAGACGTGGACGCGGGGCTGGCGAAGCTGCGCGCCGCCGCCGGGCTGGGGGAGTCGGAGGCCATGTGCGCTCTCGCCGACATGAGCCTGCGCGGCGAGAACGTGCCGAAAAACCGCGAGGAGGCCCTGCGTCTCTACGGCGAGGCCGCGCGGGACAACAACCCCCGCGCGCTCCACGCGCTCGGCGAACTGCACCGCTCCGACACCGACAGCGCGAGCAACGACAAGGCCGTGGAATATTTCGAGCGGGCCGCCCGGGAGGGATACGCGCCCTCGCAGTTCGCCCTCGCGCAGTGCTACGCCGACGACCGCTGGCACGCCCCCGATCTCGTCAGCGCGCTCAAATGGTACAGCGCCGCCGCCGACCAGAACTACCCCGCCGCGATGTGCGCGATGGGGCTGATGCGGCTGGACGCCTCCGACACCGACGAGGAGGTCAGGTCGGCCGCCGCGCAGATAGAGCGCGCCGCGCGGGCGGGCTACATGCCCGCCGAGTTCACGCTCGGCACGCTTTACGAGCAGGGACGCTTCGGCGAGCGCGACATACGCGGCGCCGTGGCGCACTACCGCCGCGCCGCCGAGGGCGGCAACGTCGAGGCGCAGATGCGGCTGGCCGGCATCATCGGCCGCGGCGATTACGGCTACGACATCAACAAGACAGAGTCGTTCAAGTGGTATCTGGCCGCCGCCGAGCAGGGCGACCCGGTCGCGCAGTACAACGTGGCGGCGCTGTGCGCGTCGGGCACGGGCACGCCCAAGGACGACAGAGCGGCGTTCATGTGGTACGGCCGGGCGGCCGGGAACGGCAACTCTCAGGCGCAGTACAATCTGGCCCTGATGCACCTGCGCGGCATCGGCACGTGGAAGAACGCGGAGGCGGGGCTACGGTGGCTGGAGAAGTCGGCTCTGTCGGGATACGCCCCCGCGCAGAACACCCTCGGCACGCTCTACTCCGAGGGCCGCGAGGTGCCGCGTTCGTTCGACGTGGCGAAACGCTGGCTCCAGTCGGCTGCCGACGACGGCTACGCCCCCGCCCAGTTCAACCTGGGTCTGCTCTACAGCTACAGCCCCGAGAGCGGAGGCGATCCCTCCGCCGCGATCAGCTGCTTTGAACAGGCCGCCCGTCAGGGGCACGCCCGCGCCGCCTGGTATCTTGGCAGCGCCTACGAGGAGGGGCGCGGCGTGGAGCCGGATTTCGCCAAGGCGCGCGAGTATTACCGAATGGCCCGCGACGCCGGCAGTCCGCGCGCCGCCGAGGATCTGGCGCGGCTGTCCCGCAAGGAAAAGGAGCTTCGCGGTCTCGGCGCTCTCCGCGGGAAACAGGGCGGCTGACCCCCTTTAAACGCGCGCCGGGCGCGCCCGTTTCTTCGCGAAAGAGCGGGCGCGCCCGGTTTTTTTATTCGGTTCCGGGCGGTTCAGAGGGTTTCCCCGACCCCCGCGCGGAACGAGTCGGAGACGACGCGGAACGCATCCGTCAGCACGCGCGCGTCGAGGCTGTAGGCAACGCTGTCGTAGCCCATTTTCGCCCACTTGAGCGCGTCCTCCGGAGACGACGCGAAGATGTACGACTCCTTGCCGTGAGCGCGGCACGCGGCCAAAATCCGCTCCGCGGCGTCGGTCAGCAGCGGGTGGTCGAACCGCAGCGGGATGCCGAGCGCGATGGACAGGTCGCACGGCCCCACGAAAACGCCGTCCACGCCGTCGATGGCCGCGATCTCCTCGATGCCGCCGAGCGCCTCCGCCGTCTCGCACTGCGGGATCACCTTGCACCGGCGGTTGCTCTCCGCCATGTAGGCCGCCACGTCGCGCCCCCACTCGTCGGCGCCCCAGCCGGTGACGCGGGTGGGGCAGTAGCCCCGGTTCCCCTCGGGCGGGAACTTGGCCCACCCGACAAGCTCGCGCACCTCGCCGGGCGTGCGGATATTCGGCACGATCAGCCCGCGCGCGCCCACGTCGGCCATGCGCAGCACGTAAGGGCGGCGAATGTCGCCGATCCGCACGTAAGGCGCCAGACCGCCGCGCTCCGCGACGGCGATCAGGTCGGCCGCCGTCTCCTCGGAAAACGGCCCGTGCTCCGTGTCGATGATCACGTAGTCCAGCCCCGCGCGCGACAGCGCTTCCATCGCGCCGCGTCCGCCCATCTCGAAGAATGTTCCAAGCGTCTTTTTCATCGTCTCCGTCCCGCTTTCCAAAAAAAATCGCCGCGGCGGCAAAGCCCCGCGACGCCAGTTTACACGCCCGACCGGAATAAGTAAACTCCGAACTTGCGGCTTTTTCCCTCTTGCCGCGAAAGCGCGGCGAACAAAAAGGCGGGGTCTCGGGAGTTTCCTCCGGGACACGCCGTGTGCGCGGCCAAAAAATTCTTTCGCGCGCCTTCGCCGCCGAGGGCGCGCTTTTTGCGCGCCGCCGAAGAAAGCGGGTCTAAAAGCGCGCGCCGCGAAAGCGCGCCCAAAACGCCGGGCCTAAAAACCGCGTTGCCGAAGCGCGGACGAGCGTCCGCTTTTTTTTTGCGTCCGTCTCCGCCGTGGGCTTTTTCGCGCCCGTTTTTTTCGCGCGAACCCGGAACGGCGTTTCGGCGGAAAAAGCGCCTTTCGCGCGGGCGCGGGTTTTTTGAGGGGCGTCCCCGTAAAACCCGCGCTGTTTTCGCGCGGCGCGCGCCCGGCCCAGCGACGCCGAGGAGCGGGCGACAAAACCGCCGGTCGGGATTTCGCCGCGCTGCCCCGCGCGGACGTGTCCGGCCGGGGTATGGCCGTCGGCGCTCCCGGCTTTGACGGCCGAGAGCCGCCCGACGGCGGATTTCTCAGCGCCGCCACCGGGGACGGCGCTCCGAGGCCCGCCGCCCGCGCGAAACGTTAAAGCCGCCGATCTCCGGCGCGCGGAGACGGACTCGTCTCCGCGCGGCAAAAGCGCGGGCCTCCGGGAAAACTCCCGAAGCCCGCGCTTTTTTTGAGGCCGAAAAATTTTTTCGCTAGTTTTTCGCGCCCGAAAGGCCGCGCGGCGCGACGCCCTCGGGGATGGGAACGTAAGTCTCTCCGGCTGTGCGCTCTTTCAGCTCGTCCTTGGCCTTTCGGAGCAGCGCCGGGTTGAGGACGAGGTCAAGTCCCGTGGCGGCGAGGACTTTGGCGGCCTGGAGCATCCCCTTGTGCGCCATGCCCGACTTGCCCTGCGCGACGACCTGCCACGAGTGCCCCGGCGTGGAGTTGGCCCACGTGCCCATGTAGATCTGCGCCGTCGGAGTCTGCCACGACACGTCGCCGACGTCGGTGGATCCGTCGAGCGTGGGGTCGTTGGGCGCGTAGGGAAGGATAACGCTCGGCAGGGCGTGTTTTTTGGCCTCGGCAAGCGCCGCGCGCCCCGCCTCCCCGGCGGCCCGGGCGTGCTTGGCGAGCGTCTCGAAACGGCCCGCCTCGGGCGTGGTCGCGAAGACGGCCTCGGCCAGTTCGCGGTCGGCGTCGTCGAAAGCCGGAGCGCCGTAGTACTCCAGATTTTTCTGCAGGTCGCGCTCGAGCGTCTCGTTGTTGACGACGTTGGCGCACGACTTGACGAAGTCCTTCTCCATCGTCGTGTCGGTCATCAGCGCCGCGCCCTGGGCGACGCGATCCACGCGCGCGACGATGTCCTTCAGCTGGCCGATTTTCGGCGCGCGCAGCAGGTAGAGCGCCTCGGCGTAGTTCTGCACCACGTTGGGCGACACGCCGCCGGCGTCGGTGATGGCGTAGTGTATTCGCGCCTCCTGAATCACGTGCTCGCGCAGAAACTGCACGCCCACGTTCATCAGCTCGACGGCGTCGAGCGCGCTGCGCCCCAGATGCGGCGCGGCGGCCGCGTGGCTGCTGACGCCCCGGAAGCGGTAGTAGATCTGGGCGTTGGCCAGCGACGAGAAACCGACGGTATAGGAGCAGCTGGCCGGGTGCCATGTGAGCGCGGCGTCCACGTCGGCGAACACGCCCTCGCGCGCCATGAAAGCCTTGCCGCTGCCGCCCTCCTCGCCGGGGCAGCCGTAGTAGCGCACGGTGGCCCCGACGCCCCTCGCGGCCAGCGCGTCTTTCAGCGCGGCGGCCGCGGCGACGGAGCCGATGCCCAGCAGATTGTGGCCGCAGCCGTGCCCGTTCCCGCCCCTTTCGAGAGGCTCTTTGCGGCAGACGCCCGCCTTCTGGCTGAGACCGGCCAGCGCGTCGAACTCGCCGAGGAAAGCGACGACGGGGCCGCCCCCGCCCCACTCCCCGAGGAACGCCGTCTCCACGCCGCCCGTGCCGCGCGTTACGGCAAAGCCTTCCTCCTCGAGCAGCTTGATCTGCGTCTCCACGGCCCTGTACTCGCGAAACGCCGTCTCGGGGTGATCCCAGATCTCGTCGGCCGCCGCGGCGTACCGGCCGCCGCGCCGTTCGACGTATTCGGCGATTTTAGCTCTGTCGTCCATCGAAAATCAGCCTCCTTTTTTTGCGTGCCCGACGCGGGCGGCTTAAAAAAAATTGCGCTCTCGCGCCGCGTCAGTCGCGTTTTTTTACGGCGCGCGCCCCCGCGCCGCGCTTTTTTGAAGCCGCGCCCGCTGTCCGAGAGCGCGCCTTCGCGCCGCCGCCCTTCGCGGGAGACGGGTTCTCCGCCTCCAGCCGCGCGATTTCGTCCAGAAGTTCGGGCGTGACGCGGCGAGCGCTCCGCGCGGCGCGCACGCCGCGCCGGCGCATCAGATCGAGCGTGATCAGGCCGCGGCCGTAGCGGCGTGTCATCTCCAGCCGCATCATCTTCTTGATCGTGATGTTCCCGTCGTTGTAGTCGGCGGGAATGTCGGTCTCGAGGACGCGGCACCTGCACCAGATCGCCGAAACGGGCGCGGAGATGTAGATGAAGACGGTGTCGCCCGGGCGCACGGCGGAGGTCTGTTTCCACATCTGCACGGGGTTTTCGCCGAAATGCTTCTCCACGTCCCAATAGGCGAGGTTGGCGGGGACGATCCACGCGCCGACAGGCGCGTGCGCGTTCTTCCCCGTCCCGGCGGACGGGCCGCGCGCGGCGAAAGCGGCGCTTTCGCGCGCGAGACGCATGATACGCCCGTCGGCCAGCGTGCCGTCGAGCGCCAGCGAGACCCAGTGCTTTTTGTTCATGTGGTAGCAGCGGAACACGCCGCGCTCGCGGCACAGCGCGGGCACGTCGGACGGAGGGACTTTCACGTTCATTATCTCCGTCTCCCCGTCCGCGCCCGGGACGAGTTTGGCGCGCGCGACGCGCAGGATCACGGCGAACCACCTGCGCGTGCGGTCGTCGCGGAACACGGCGCCCTCGCCGCCGCCCCACGGCTCCTCGGCTTGGGCGCCGAGCTCGGCGGTTATTCGCGCCGCGATCCTGTCGGCCTGATCGGAACGGAACATGCGCGCGGCAAAGCACGCGCGCGCCAGTTCCCGCAGCGCGTCGATGTACGCCCGCCGCACCGAGGCGACGAACGCGCCCGACTGGCTCGCGACGCGCACGGCCAGATACTCGTCGTCCGTGTCGGCGTCGTACACGCGCCCCGCGACCTCGCCGCCGTCCGCGACGGTGACGACGGCGTAGAACTCGCCGCCCCGCAGAGCGACGCGCGTTTTCCAGACGCCCGTTTCCGCGTCGCGCGCGAAACCGGCGGCGGGAAAGCGCGAAAAGTCGGGCTTCATGCGCGCGAAGACCTCGCTTTCAAGGCCCGGAACGCCCTCTCCTTCCCGCGCGGCGGAACGGATTGCCGATCCCATGGCGGAAGCTCCTTTCGCGAAGAAAAAGCCCTTCCCCGGCGCGGCGAGACGCCCGGAAAGGGCCGTGCCGCGCGGCCCGCTCTATTTCACCGGGCGCACGCGGCTGATGAACGAGGCCAGCAGCGCGGTGCGGGGGACGAGGTAGTCCAGGAACATCACCTCGCCCGGGTTGTGCATAAAGTCTCCCACCGGGCCCATGCCGTCGATCGTCGGCGTGCCCGCGAACGAGATGTCGTTGCCGTCGGAGCAGCCGCCGATCATGCCCGCCCGCTCGATGCGGAGATCGAGGTCGGCCGCGCACGACTCGAGCTGCGCGTAGAGCGCGCGGTTTTCAGCGTTGTCGGCCATCGGCGGGTGCCCCACGCGCACGTCGAACTCCACGCGCGCGCCCGGCAGCACGGCCTTGCGCTCCGCGAAGATCTTCCTGCCCGCCTCCACGGCCTCGGGCACGCACATGCGCCAGTCGGCGACCGCCTCGGCGTAGTCGCTGATCACGTTGCTCGCCGTGCCGCCGCGGACGATTTTGTTGGGCGTGAAGGTGCTGCCGCCGGGGCCGAAGTCGCACAGGCTCTGGACGAAGATGATCTGGTGCGCCAGCTCCACGTTGGCGTTGACGCCGTCGGCGGGGCTGTTGCCCGCGTGCGCGGCCTTGCCGTAGCACCTGATCGTGACGGAGCCGCCTCCCTTGCGCGCCACCTTGATCTTGCCGTCGGCGCCGAACGCCGGCTCGCAGACGACGCAGGCGAAACACTCCTTCGCCTTCTCCAGCAGCAGCGGGCGCGAATGTTCGGAGCCGGTCTCCTCGTCGGAGTTGTTGACGAGCGTGACGCGCTTGTCCGGCTTCACGCCCAGATCCGAAAGCGCCTTGAGCGCCCAGATGGCCATCACGTCGCCGCCTTTCATGTCGGTGACGCCGGGGCCGTAGAGCAGTCTGCCCTCGCGGCGGATCTTCACCGAGCCGACGGGGTGCACAGTGTCGTAGTGCCCCACGATCAGCAGCGTCCTGTCGCCCTCGCCGAGGTCGGTGACGATGTTGTCGCCGCCGGACTCCGACGGGATCAGCCGCGACACCGCGCCCAGCCTGTCGCGGTACAGCCCGGCGAGCACGCGCGCGCAGGCGTCGCAGGCGGCCTTGTCCTTCGTGGGCGACTCGGCCCCGGCCAGCGTCACGATGTCGGCGATGATGTCCTCCTCGCGCGCTTTCAGGTAGTCGAAAATCTTCTTCTCCAAGTCTTTCATCGTGCCTTCCTCCCCTTTAAAAAGTCGTTCGCGGACGATCTTCCGCGAAAGCGAGCAGCGCCTCCGCCGCGGCCCGCGCCATCAGCCGGTGCCCCTCCGGCGTGGGGTGCAGGCCGTCGATGTAGACGCCGCGCTTTTCCTCGGGCGGCAGAGACGCGAAAATCGACCAGAAATCGCACACGCGCGCTCCCCACGCGGGCGCGCGCTCCCTCAGCCACTCGACCCAGCCTTCGAGCGCGCGCTGCGCCTCGGCGTAATCGACATCGGGCGACCAGAACTCGCGCGCCAGATCGGGAACGAACGGGCAGGGCAGGCCGATCAAAAGCGGCAGGCCGCGCCGGGAGGCGGAAGCGGCGATTTCTTCAAAGTTGACGCGGGCCATGCGGTCGCTCTGCTCCAGCAGCATGTCGTTGCCGCCGCCCGTCAGAAACAGCAGATCGGGCGGCGACGGGAGAACGTCGCGGCGGAAGCGGTAGTTCATGCTCCAGCTTGTGTCGCCGTTCACGCCGCCGTCAACCAGATCAAAGCCCGTCGTCGCGGCGGCGAGAGAGCGCCAGCACTCGCGCGGCCGCACGCCGTACCCGGACGTGAGGCTGTCGCCCAGACAGAAAACGCGCACGCGCGCACCCCCTTCCCGCAAAAAAATCGCCCTTCCCGCGCGGGCGTCTCAGAGCATCTCGCCGAAAAAGTCGGAATCGACGCGCTTGACCTCGTAGGTGAACTCGACCGACACGCCGAGGTTGTGGCGGATCATCAACCGCGCGAGCTGCCCGCCGTCGATCGGCACGATGGAACTGTCGATCTTGTCAACGAAGTCTCTGGCCTCCCGCGTGAACGTGCCCGTCGTGATGAAAAGCCCCTTCCGCCCTTTCCGCCCCCGCGGCGCGCCCGCGAAGCGCCGCACCTCGGGCCGCCCGACGGAGCCAGCGGCGGGATCCCACTTCTTAGCCTGAATGTAAATGGAGCTGAAGCCCAGACGATCCTCCTTGACAACGCCGTCGATGCCCTCGTCGCGCGAGGTCAGCGTTGTCCTGGCGGAATCCTCGACGCCGCTGCCGTAGCCCATCTTCAGCGGGAGTTTGAGCACCAGCCGCTCAAACTCTCGCGGCGAAAGTTTCGTCACCTCGTCGAGCAGTTCGCTTGCGAGCGCGTCGGTCAGCGTCTTGTAGGCCCGCTCGAGGGCTTCCGCGGGCGACTCGCCCGGCGGCGGAGGATCGGGCGGCGTGGGGCCGGAGGCGAAGTCGCGCTTTATGAACGCGACGAACGACTCAAAGCGCCCCAGATAGCCGTTATCGACGGCAGAGCCTCCGCTCAACGCTTTTTTGCCCTCGTCCGTGATGGCGTAGGCCCCGCGCGAGGGGCTGACGATCAGGCCGGCTTTTTTAAGGTACGTGGACGCCCAGCCGACTCTGTTGTCGAACACAGTCTGCCTGCCGCTGGGCAAGCGCTCGGCCAGATCGGCGGCCGACAGTTTAAGTTCGGACGCGATCTTCGCGAGAACCTCTTTCTTGCCGTGCGCCGCGCCGTCCTCGACGGCGCGGAGGAAAAACCCGTAAAGTTCGTCGTATCTGGGCAGCATAAGGCATCACTCTTTCGCGCGAAAGTCGGAAAAAACCGCGTTCCAATTATAACATAGCCCCCGGGCCGCGCGGCGGCGCGAAGCGCGCCTTACGGTGACTTTCGCGCGGAGCCGCCCGGCCGGGCGCTCTTTCCCTCCGCGAGGACGGCCCCGATCGCATCCAGCAGGCGGTCGTTGTCCTCCCGCGTTTTGAGGCCGACGCGCCAGTACTCGGCGCCAAGCCCGTCGTAGTTGGCGCAGGAACGGATCAGGATTCCGCGCTCGAGCAACCGCGCGCCGAGTTCTTCGGGCGCGCGGAAAAGCGTGTAGTTCGCCTCCCCGCCGAGCACATTCAGTCCGAGCGAGCGCAGGCGGGCGCGCAGATAGACGTTTTCGCGCGCGACAAACGCGCGCGTGCGCTCGCTCCACTCCGGCTCGCAGGCGAGCGCGGCGATCCCCGCCGTTTGGGCGGGCGCGGACACCGGCCAGCTTTGGCCGAACGCGGCCACTTTCGCCAGAAGCCCGCGATCCGCGTTCAGCAGAAAGCCGAGCCGCAGCCCGGCCATCGCGTACAGCTTGGTGAAAGCGTCAAGCACGATCATGCGCGGGTGCGACTTCAGCAGCGGGCGCGCCGACGGTTTCCCCGTGAAGGCGAGGAAACACTCGTCCACAACAAAGTACGCGCCCAGTTCCTCGCACCTGTCGGCGACGCGCGCGACGAGACCGGGCGGCGTCAGCGTCCCCGTCGGGTTGTTCGGGCTGCAGAGAAAGAACACGCCGCCCGCGCCCGGGATCGCGCCGAGGATGTCCTCTCCCGGGACAAAGCCGTTTTCCTCGCGCGTGAAATACCGCTCGACGCGGGCGCCGGCGAGCAGCGCCGCCTTCTCGTACTCCGAGAACGTGGGCGCGCACACCAGCGCGCGCTCCGGGCGCAGCGCGAGGACGAGGCGCACGATCAAATCGGCCGCCCCCGCCCCGCAGAGAACCGTATCCCGCGCCACGCCGATCGCCGCCGCGATGGCCGCGCGCAGCGCGCGACATTCCGGGTCGGGGTAGGCGCTCCAGCGGCTCACGTCGCCGCGCAGCGCGTCCGCGACCGGCCCGGGCATCCCCAGCGGGTTGACGTTGACCGAAAAGTCGAGATCGACGCGGCGCGAAAAAACGTCGCCGCCGTGTTCGTACCGCTCCATGAAAGACGCTCCTTCGCCGCGCGCTTTAAAAAAGTCCGCCGCCCGCGCGGAAACGCGCGCGGCGGGGAAAACCGGCGTCTTTATACTAGCACAGAGACAAGAAAAGCAAAAGCCGCCGCGAGAGTTTTAAAGCGCGTCCCGCCCGGGCGGCGGGCGCGAAAAAAAAGCCTTTCCGATTCGGAAAGGCTTTTTTCGGCGCTATTTGACGGCGACGGCTTCGATCTCGATCTTAGCGTCCTTGGGCAGACGGGCGACCTGCACGGCGCTGCGCGCGGGGAACGGCTCGGAGAAGAACCCGGCGTACACGGCGTTCACGGCGGCGAAGTCGTTCATGTCCTTCAAAAACACGGTTGTCTTGACAACCGCGTCCATCGAACAGCCGGCGGCCTCCAGAATGGCCTTGACGTTCGACAGCGCCCGCGCCGTCTGCTCCTCGACAGTCGCGGGCAGCGTCCCTTCCGGCGTCAGCCCCAGCTGGCCGGAGACGTAGACCGTCGTCCCCGCGTCCACGCCCCGCGAGTATGGCCCGATGGCGCCGGGGGCGTTCCCGGTGGCGATTGCTTTTTTCATCGTGAGTTCCTCCTTGCGATCAACCGCGGCGAAAAATCGGTTTCTTTTCCATTATACCTTTTCGGGCGCGCGGCGGCAAGTTTTTGCGGCGCGGCCCGGAGCGTGCTACAATAGCGGCGGAAGCCTTTGTGTCCGCGCGGACGCGAGGCTTGAGGGAGGGTGTACCCGTGAAAAAGAGACCGAAAGCGCTGATCGCCGCGCCCGCGCGGCGCTGGCTGGCGGCGGGAATAGCGTTTCTGGCGCTGCTGGCGCCGCTGGCCGCGGGCGGGCGTCGGGCGGCGGACAACCCCCGCCGCGCCGGCGGGACGGACGCGCCGGGAGAGTCCGTCGTCACGATAGGCACGTTCAACGTGGAGAACTTCACGATGAAGGACGCGCGCGCCAAAGGGTACTACACGCCGGGCGACGCCGCCGGCGTGGCGCGGTCGATTCTGGCAAGCGGCGCCGACGTGCTGGCCCTGCAGGAGATCGAGGGCGACGCGACGATGAAGCGCTTTGTGCGCGGGTACCTGCCCGGCTGGGACTACGCCGGCAACGACACCGGCGGCACGCAGGATCTGTACTTTATCTGGAACGCGCGGAAGATCGAACTGGCGGGCGTCCCCGTGCCCTACGAGGGCAACAAGAGTTTCACGTTCGCGGGAAAGCGCGCGAAAAGGTTCGACCGCCCGCCGCTGCGCGCCGTCTTTCGCGAGAAGGCGTCGGGGCGCGCCTTTTCGATGATCGACGTCCACCTCAAAAGCAAGCTCGTCTTCGGCTCGCGCGACCGCGAACTCGCGCAACGGCGCAACACGGCCAAGCGCGACGCCCAGACGGAGTCGCTCAACGGCCTCCGCCGCCGCTTTTCGGGCGACGGGCCGCTGTTCATCCTCGGCGACTTCAACGACGAGTACTCGCTGCCGCGAAACGGCAAAAAGCTGGCGTTCCCCGTGCTGTGGCTGAAAAGCGGGTACAGCTACGACAACATGAAAGAAAACCTCGACTACATCGGCTACGCGGGGATCGGCGCGTCGCGCCTCGGCCCCGCCCGCGAGACGGAGACGGCCATTCCCCGCCGCGCCAAGCGCGGCAAGCAGCACCCCGATCACGACATCGTCGCCGTTGACGTGCGGCTGCCGTGAAAAACGCCCGCCGGCGCTCTTTCAGCGCCGCGCGCCGACGATCGGACGCGGCGTTACGTTGACAACGCAAATAGAATTACATATACCCGGCAGAGCGGTTCTTGAAGGGGGCGCGTCCACAGCGAACGCAAAATCAATATCCGTATGGAAGCGGGGCGGCGGTTCGGGGCTTTCCGCGCGGCCGAATGAGCGTGACGGCGGCTTTTGACGGATTCGCGCGGGACGCCGTTTGGGACGGGCGAAAGGCGCGGCCGCGACATGGCCCCGCTCGCCCGGGGCGTTAAGTTAAAATGCCGGCGGCCCGCCGGATCGCCTCCGCGCCGAAAAGGCGGATCGTATCTGTCCCGGGTAAAAATTCCCATGGCGACGAACGCGCGTTCGCCGAGCGCGC
>CAZRXR010000031.1:1638-21144 GCA_964604125.1 uncultured Synergistaceae bacterium | reverse complement strand
ACTACATGTCGATCCCCGCGTGGGTGATCATCGTCCTTTCTGTGTTCGGCACGGTTGTCATCGCGAGGATTTTCTATTCGTTCTCCAAAAAGTAAGGTCTGTCAACGGACCGGCGGCGTCGGACGCCCGCTTTCCCGGCGCGCGGCCTTCGCCGGGAGGCGGGCGCCGGTTCTTTTATCGCGGCGGCGGAATCACAAGGTTCTTTCACATCTTCTGACGTGAGGAGGAAGAAAACATGAACAACGAATACAAAGCGCTCCAGCCGGAACTGGTGCGCATGAGACGCGAACTGCACCAAATCCCCGAGTTGGGGCTTGACCTTCCCGAGACGAGGGAATACGTGCGCGGAAAGCTCGACGCGCTTGGGATCGAGTACACGCTCAACGAGGGCGACTCCGGCGTGATCGCCTACATCAACAAGGGCAAAGAGGGCAAAACGCTCGCCCTGCGCGCCGACATGGACGCGCTCCCCATCGCCGAGGAGACGGGGCTGCCCTTCGCGTCGAAGCACCCCGGCAAGATGCACGCCTGCGGTCACGACACGCACGCGGCGATGCTCCTCGGCGCGGCGAAGATCTTAAAAGCCCACGCCGACGAACTGCGGGGCGAGGTGCGGCTCATCTTCCAGACCGGCGAGGAAATAGCCAAGGGCTCGCGGGTCATGCTGAAAAACCACGCGATGGACGGCGTGGACGCCGTGTTCGGCACGCACATCGGCACGATCCTCAACAAGGAGATCCCCGCCGGCACGTTTATCGTGTGTCCCGGCCCCGTGATGGCCTCGTATGACAAGTTCACGATCAAGGTGCTCGGCAAGGGCTGCCACGGCTCGACGCCGGAGAAGGGCACAGACCCCGTGAACATCGCGGCGCACATCGTGCTGGGGCTTGAGGGGATCGTGGCGCGGGAGTTCAACGCGAACGATCCGACGGTGATCACGATCGGCAAGATTCAGGGCGGTGCGCAGTACAACGTGATTCCCGACACGGTTGTGATCGAGGGGACGACGCGGGCGTTCAAGGAGAGCGTGAGGCGGAAGATGGCCGAGCGGATCGAGGAAGTGTCGCGCGGCTGCGCGAAAGCCTTCGGGGGCGACGTCGAGTTCGAGATGGACTGGGGAGCGCCGCCCGTCGTCAACGACGCGGCGATGGCGGCGCTGGCCGCCGGGGCGGCGAAGAAAGTTCTCGGCGAAGATATGGTGATAACGCGCGTCGATCAGCCGCTCATGGGAGGCGAGGACTTCGCCGAGTACCTCGGCGTGACGCCGGGCGCGTTCATGGCTCTCAGTTCTGTGAACCACGCGAAGGGGACGGACGTGGCGCACCACAACTCCAAGTTCAACGTGGACGAGGACGTTCTCTGGGAAGGCCCGGCGGTCTTCGCGCAGCTCGCGCTCGATTTCCTGAAGTAAACTCGCCGCCCGACACTTCGATATGTCCCGCGCGAGAGCGGAACGATCGGAATCCGGCGGAGAAGATAAGCCAGACGTCATACGCGAACGAGGCGCGCGCTCTCGCGCGCCTCGTTTTTAAAAGCGCGCCGGACGAACCGGCGGGCGTTTTAAACCGAAGGACGCAAGGAGGAGAAAAAATGAAAGTTGACGAATACAAAGCGCTCCAGCCGGAACTGGTGCGCATGAGACGCGAACTGCACCAAATCCCCGAGTTGGGGCTTGACCTTCCCGAGACGAGGGAATACGTGCGCGGAAAGCTCGACGCGCTTGGGATCGAGTACACGCTCAACGAGGGCGACTCCGGCGTGATCGCCTACATCAACAAGGGCAAAGAGGGCAAAACGCTCGCCCTGCGCGCCGACATGGACGCGCTCCCCATCGCCGAGGAGACGGGGCTGCCCTTCGCGTCGAAGCACCCCGGCAAGATGCACGCCTGCGGTCACGACACGCACGCGGCGATGCTCCTCGGCGCGGCGAAGATCTTAAAAGCCCACGCCGACGAACTGCGGGGCGAGGTGCGGCTCATCTTCCAGACCGGCGAGGAAATAGCCAAGGGCTCGCGGGTCATGCTGAAAAACCACGCGATGGACGGCGTGGACGCCGTGTTCGGCACGCACATCGGCACGATCCTCAACAAGGAGATCCCCGCCGGCACGTTTATCGTGTGTCCCGGCCCCGTGATGGCCTCGTATGACAAGTTCACGATCAAGGTGCTCGGCAAGGGCTGCCACGGCTCGACGCCGGAGAAGGGCACAGACCCCGTGAACATCGCGGCGCACATCGTGCTGGGGCTTGAGGGGATCGTGGCGCGGGAGTTCAACGCGAACGATCCGACGGTGATCACGATCGGCAAGATTCAGGGCGGTGCGCAGTACAACGTGATTCCCGACACGGTTGTGATCGAGGGGACGACGCGGGCGTTCAAGGAGAGCGTGAGGCGGAAGATGGCCGAGCGGATCGAGGAAGTGTCGCGCGGCTGCGCGAAAGCCTTCGGGGGCGACGTCGAGTTCGAGATGGACTGGGGAGCGCCGCCCGTCGTCAACGACGCGGCGATGGCGGCGCTGGCCGCCGGGGCGGCGAAGAAAGTTCTCGGCGAAGATATGGTGATAACGCGCGTCGATCAGCCGCTCATGGGAGGCGAGGACTTCGCCGAGTACCTCGGCGTGACGCCGGGCGCGTTCATGGCTCTCAGTTCTGTGAACCACGCGAAGGGGACGGACGTGGCGCACCACAACTCCAAGTTCAACGTGGACGAGGACGTTCTCTGGGAAGGCCCGGCGGTCTTCGCGCGGATCGCGCTGGATTTCCTGAAGTAGCCTTTCCGGGGACGGGGACACCCGCCGAAAAAAGATATTTAAAAAAAGACGCCTTTCGCGAAAAAGGCGTCTTTTTTACGGCGTTCTTTGCGGCTATAATAAACGTGCGTTCCTACGACTGCCGGGTAAAGGAGAATTTCGGAGATGAAAGACATAAAAATCCTCACGGGCTGCGTCGCCGTTCTGACGGCCATCGCCGTCGGATTCGTGCTTCACGCGGCGCAGGGGGTGTTCCTGCCGCTGTTCATCGCCTGGATCATTTCGTATATGATGGCGCCGGGCGTGAGGTTCATGACGAGGCTGAAGGTGCCCGTGGAGATAACCACGTTCGTGCTGCTGGCCCTGCTGCTGTACGGCACGGGGCTCGCGGGCAGCTTTCTCAGTCAGGTGGTGGTCGGCTCCGCCGACAAGTACGTCGAGTACTACGAGCAGCTGCGCCAGATCTGGGAGCATGTTTCGGCAAGGTACCATCTCACGGCGTCGTTCCTCGACGGCGTCAACTGGCGCGTCCTTATCAGGTCGTCGGTGATCAGCTTTTCGGGGTCGATCATCAACATTCTCTCAAAGTCGGTGCTCGTGATCGTCTTTCTGCTGTTCTTCCTCTCCGGCAGTCCGTACATCGAGGCGAAGATCCGCCGCGCCTTCCCCCAGAAAAGCACACAGGTGCTCATGATACTCGACTCTGTTTCCAAGCAGATAGGGCGCTTCGTGTCGGTGATGACGCTGATCAGCGGCGCGACGGGGCTGTGCATCTGGATCGGGCTGAAATACATCGGCGTGGATCTGGCCTCGACGTGGGGGATGCTGGCGTTCTTTTTGAACTTCATCCCCACAGTCGGCTCGATCATCGCGTCGATCCCGCCTGTTCTCGTGGCTATAGTGCAGTTCTACCCCGAGGCGTCGCAGGCGATGCTCGGCGTCGCGCCCGAGGTCTTTATGACGGTGACGCTGATCCTCGCCGTGCAGATGACCATCGGCAACATCATCACCCCCAAAGTGATGGGCGACAGCATGGATTTAAGCCCCGTGGTCATCCTCATATCGCTGCTGCTGTGGGGCTGGCTGTGGGGCGTCGCGGGGGCGCTTTTGTCGATGCCGATAGCGGGCATCATGAAGATCGTGTGCGACAACGTGGAGCCGCTCAACATGGTGGGCGCGCTGATGGGCTCGGGGAAAAACTACGCCGGGAAGGAGCGCTCGGGGGGCGGAACGTCCGACGCCTCGCGGGGCCGCGCGAGAAGAAAATAGAACTTGCGCGTTCGGCCGTTGTGTGCTAAATTTATAAAGCTGTATCTGGAATATCTTTGTACGCTAAGGAGGTGCACAAAGTGAAAAAGGACATCCATCCTAAATACTTCGAGTGCAGGGTGACCTGCGCGTGCGGCAACTCGTTCGTGACGCGCGCCACGGTTCCCGAGCTGAAAGTCGGCGTTTGCTCCGTCTGCCACCCGTTCTACACCGGCAAGAAGGGCCGCGTCGTCTCCGAGGCCGGCCGCCTTGAGAAATTCAACAAGAAGTACGCGGGCGTGAACTACGGCCAGAGAGAAGGATCCAACTAACCGCGAACCGGGGAGGCGCGCTCTCGCGCGCCTCGTTTTTTTTGAGGTCTCCCCGCGCCCGGGGCGCGCTGTGATGGCGGCGCGCAAGTTTTTATACCGTCATTTCGTCGGAAAGGGCGTTTTTTTCGTCCTTTCCTTATATAATAGACGCGCGCCGGGAGCGCTCTTTCCGGCGCGAAGACGACTCTGCAAGGAGGTTTGACCGATGGAGATCAAACTGATCAACAAAACGCCCGATTTTCTCCGCACGATCTGGACGGCGGGGCGCACGTGCCACAGCGCCCTTGTGCCGCAGGAGATATTCGGGCTTGGCGAGAGCGAGGGAAAGATGCTCAAGCTGGTGTCGTTCCTCGTCAAGTCGAGGCACTTGAGCACGCTGGAGCACTGCTCGGTGACATACGCCGTCAGCGGCGTGTCGCGCACGCTGCTGGCGCAGTACAGCCGGCACCGCATCGGAGTGTCGCTTTCGGTGCAGAGCCAGCGCTACGTGTCCGAGGGCACCGGGAAAAACGAGGGCCGCCTGTTCGATTTCGTGACGCCGCCCACGATCGCCGCCGACGAGCGCAAGCTGGCCGTCTACCGCGACGCCATGAGCAAAGCTCAGGCCGCCTACGACGCCCTCATCGCCGAGGGCGTGCCCATGGAGGACGCCCGGTTCGCTCTGCCGGGCGGCATATGCACCAACTTTGTGACCACGCTCAACCTGCGTTCGCTGCTCGACGTGTACGAAAAGCGCGTCCTCGTTCCCGGCGCGCAGTGGGAAGTGCGCGAGATGGTCGCGCGCATGGGCGCGCTGCTCGCGGAGCGCGAGCCGTGGCTGGCGCCGTATTTCAGCGCGAAAGACGGCGCGTGATGCCGCGGGGCCTGAAGGCTTTCTGCGCGCTTGTGCCGTCGCTGCTCTCCGCGTGGGCCGCCGAGAGCGCGCCGCGCGCCCCTATGCCCGTGGGCGGGCAGGCCGTGATTGAGGGCGTGCTGATGAAGGGCTACGAGCGCTGGGGGCTGGCCGTGCGCGCCCCGGACGGCGGCATCGTGACGGAGCACTGGCCGGCGGCGAACTGGTCCAAAAAAGGCGTCGGCAGGCTCCCCGTGCTGCGCGGCTTCCTCGGCATGGCCGAGATGCTGCGCGAGGGTTTCAGGGGTCTGTCGCGCTCGGCGGTCGTCTCGCTTGGCGAGGAGGAACGGCTGACGGCGAAGGATCTCGCGCTGACGGGCGTCATAGCCGTCGCGATGGTGGCGGGACTCTTTGTCGCGCTGCCCGTGTGGCTGGCCGACGCCGCCAAACGCGCCGCCGGCATGTCCGACATCGGCGGGCACGTGGTGGAAGGTTGCGCGCGCGCCGTCGTCTTCGTGGCCTATCTGGCCGTCGTCGGCCTGTGGCGCGACATGGCGCGGATTCTGGCCTATCACGGCGCCGAACACAAGACGATCAACGCCTACGAGTCCCGCCGCCCGATGACGGCGGAGTCGGTGGCGCGCTGTTCGCGTCTGCACCCGAGGTGCGGCACGTCGTTTCTGCTCGTCGTCGTCGTCGTCAGCATCGTCGTGTTTTCGCTGGCCGGGGGCGGCGGTTTCGTCCGGCGCGTGCTGACGCGCGTGTGCCTGCTCCCCGTTGTCGTCGGCGTCTCCTACGAGTTCATCCGCGCCATGTCGCGTCTCGGGAGCGTCGGCAGGCGCGTCATGGCCCCGGCGATGACGCTGCAGTACCTGACGACGCGCGAGCCGTCGGGCGACCAGATTGAAGTCGGCATCCGTTCGCTCGAAGAAGCCCTCGGCCGGAAATTTGAAGTCACGGAGGCGGTCCGATGAACCTTGAACCGAAACTGCGCGAGCTTGAAGCGATTTATGTCGAAATCGAGAAGAAGATGGCCGACCCCGAAGTCGTCTCCAACCTTAAAGAGATGCAGGAACTCGGCAAAAAACACGCCGAACTGGAGGAAGTGGTGAGCGACTACCGCCGCTACCTGAAGGCGCGCTCGGAACTCGCCGAGGCCAGAGAGCTGGCGGGCGGCTCGGATCCCGAACTGTCCGACCTGGCGAAGATGGAGATCGAGGAGAAGGAGCCGCTTTTGGCGCGGATCGAGGAGCAGCTGCGCGTCGCGCTGCTGCCCAAAGATCCGAACGACGAGAAGGATGTCATCATGGAAATCCGCGCCGGCGCCGGCGGCGACGAGGCAAGCCTGTTCGCCGCCGACCTGTTCCGCATGTACGCGCGCTTCGTCGAGCGCCAGGGCTGGAAACTCGAGGTCGTAGACGCCAACGAGACCGAAGTGGGCGGCTACAAGGAAATTGTCTTCCAGATCCGCGGGCACGGCGTGTACAGCCAGCTCAAATACGAAAGCGGCGTGCACCGCGTGCAGCGCGTGCCGGCCACCGAGGCCGCCGGACGGATCCACACGTCGGCGGCCACCGTGGTGGTGATGCCCGAGGCCGAGGACATCGACATCGAGGTGCGGCCCGAGGATCTCAAGATCGACACCTACCGATCGAGCGGCGCGGGCGGGCAGCACGTCAACATGACCGACTCCGCCGTGCGCATCACGCACCTGCCCACAGGGCTTGTCGTCACCTGTCAGGACGAGAGGTCGCAGATCAAAAACCGCGCCAAGGCCCTGCGGGTGCTCAAAACCCGCCTCTACGACATGGAGGCCGAAAAGCAGCGCCGCGCCGAATCGGCCGAGCGCAAGGGCATGATAGGCACCGGCGACCGCTCCGAGCGCATCCGCACCTACAACTACCCGCAAAACCGCGTCACCGATCACCGCGTCGGCCTCACGCTGTACAAGCTGGAAACCATGATGGACGGCGACATCTACGAGATGATCAAGGCCCTCGTCATGGCGGAGCAGGCCGCCAAACTCGAATCGCTCGATGGCGTATAGCGTCGGCGCGCTGAGGGCGCGCATCGCCGCGCGGCTGCGCGCGCTCGACAGTCCGCTCCTCGAGGCCGACCTGATCATCGCGCACCACGCCGGGCGCGACCGAAGCTGGGTGCACGCCCACGCTCCCGACCCAGCGCCCGACCGGCTGGCGCGCGCCGCTCTCGCGTCGTGCGAGCGCCGTGCCGCGCGCGAGCCGCTGCAGTACATCACGGGCGTCTGCGATTTCGACGGGCTGGCCGTGAACGTGGGCCGCGGCTGCCTCGTGCCGCGGCCCGAGACGGAACTGCTTGTGGAGTGCGCCGCGAGCGTCTTCGACGGCACGTCCTTCCTCGACTGGGGCGCCGGGACGGGCTGCGTCGCGCTCGCGCTGCTCAGCCGGTTCACCGCGTCGCGCGCCGTGATGGTGGAAAAAAATCCCGCGTCGCTCGCGTATGCCGGAAGCAACCTCGAAAAGTTCGGCTTCGCCCCCCGCGCGCGCCTGCTGCAGAGCGCCGCGTCGCGCGACGTGCCGGACGCGAGCGTTTCGCTGCTTGTCTCAAACCCTCCCTACGTCCCCTCGGGCGAGATAGACGGCCTCATGCCCGAGGTGTCGCGCTGGGAGCCGCGTATGGCGCTCGACGGCGGCGCGGACGGCCTCGCCTTTTATCCCGGGCTTTTCGCGCTCGGCGAGCGCGTCCTGACGGACGGAGGGTTTTTGTGCGTGGAGTTCGGCGGCGGCGGGCAGACGGAGCGCCTGCGCCGCATGGCGGGCGAACGATGGCGCGAGAAGGCCCTTTTGCGCGATTTTGCCGACCGCGATCGCGTGCTCTGCTGGCAAATTTCTCAAAGTTGACGGGACAAAACGGCCGCAAGTTTGCTATAATTGAGATGTAAACGCGCTGCCCCGCGTTTGACGGAAAAAAATTCCGCCACACGACACAGAAAGGACGATCGATATGGAAGAAAGAGATGTCGCCATCATCGGAGGAGGTCCCGCCGGGCTGGCCGCGGCCGTCTACTGCCGCCGCGCCGGGCTGAAGACCGTGGTTCTTGAAAAAGGCAACTGGGGCGGCGCGATCAACCGCACCGAGGATATCGAGAACTATCCCGCCATCGCCCACACGAGCGGCCCGGCGATCGGCAAGATGTTCGTGGAGCACGCCAAGGCGTTCAACGCCGAGATGATCGACTGCACTGTCAAGAGCATCGCCGCCGACGGCGCGTACAAAACCGTCTCCACGAGCAAGGGCGATTTCAAGGCGAAAGCCGTCATCGTCGCCACGGGCGCCGAGTTCCGCAAGCTGGGCTGCCCCGGCGAGGCCGAGTACACCGGCAAGGGCGTCAGCTACTGCGCCACCTGCGACGGCGCGTTCACCGAGGGCTGCGAAGTGGCCGTCGTCGGCGGCGGCAACACAGCCGTCGAGGAGGGCTGCTACCTCACGCAGTTTGCCGACAAGGTGTACATCATTCACCGCCGCGACCAGTTCCGCGCCGACGAGATGGCCGTCGAGCGCATGAAGAAAAACCCGAAGGTCGTCCCCGTCATGGATTCCGTCGTTGAGTCCATCGAGGGCGACGGCGATCTCGTCACCAAAGTCGTGCTCAAAAACGTGAAGACCGGCGAACTGTCCGATCTGCCCGTCGAGTTTGTCTTCATGTTCGTCGGCACGCAGCCCATCAACGAACTCGTCAAAGATCTCGTCGCCTGCACCGAAAAGGGCGGCTGGGTCGTCACCGACAAGAACATGATGACCAGCGTGCCCGGCGTCTTCGCCGCGGGCGACGTGCGCGACACGGCCCTGCGTCAGGTGATCACCGCCGCCAGCGACGGCGCTCAGGCCGGAATGTCGGCGTACAAGTACATCGCCGAGAACTTCTAAAAAGACCGCGGAAAAACTTCGCCTTCCCGCCGCGACCGGCGGGGAGACGAAGTTTTTCCGCGCGTAGAGTTTTTCTTCCCGAAAAAAACGGCCGCGCCGACCTTTCCCCGCGCCGGCGGCCAAACGACGGTGAAACGCGCCGGTACAAACGAATAAAAATAAAAAAAGAGGAACGCCCCCGCGCTGGGGCGTTCCTCTTTTTTTCGCGTTTCGCCCGGCGGGGGGGCGAAGTCCGCGCGGCGGCGGAAAGCGGCGCCGCCGGGGGCGGCCCTCCCCCGCCGCGCGGCAAAAAGCGTTTTTCGGGTCTTTTCGCGCGGGGCGGGGCGGAGCGGGCGCTACGCAACGCCCTCTCCTGCCCGCACGACCCTTTACGTTGAAGTCCGGGCTCCGCGTGCCAATGCTCTCTCCCCGTGCTTAACTTCCGACTTCCGCAAGCCCCCCCACCACCCCGCGCGCCGACAAATCCCCGTCTCTCTTTCAGACACTCTCCGCGTCTCCTTTAAAAAGCGCCGGGACGCGAGTCTCATGTGGAAAATCATACGACCAGCGAGCGCGAAGTCATATTCTGCCTGTCGGACAAAAAGCCGCGTCCGTAAGAAAACGGGCCGCTGTGCGTAAAAGCGGCGACAAGGAGCGTTTGCTAGGCAAAAAATATACAACAACACATTCGTCCCGCAAATCCGCGAGCGCGCCGCATCGGCGGTACATGCTTGAAAAGACAGCGCCCCCGCTCGCGCCAAGGGAGCGTCGCAAAACGGCAGCGCGAACGCGCGGTACGCTTGCTTGCGGGGTCGGTTTAAGCGGCGGCCGCAAACTTTGTTCGCTCTTTTTTCCCGCGTTGTTCGGCACGGGCGTTTTCGCGGACGCATCCCCCGTCGGTTTTCCGATCCCGATTCGCCCGCAACCGAGTTCCCGCTCGACGCGCGCCGGTAGCGCCGCGTTCTCCCGTTAAAAGACAAAAAACACCAGATAAGCGCGGGGTGTGAGTCGCTGTTTTATCCGGCGTGTTATGTCGGGCAAACGCTAAACTGTCGGCGTCGGATCTTCTCACGGACGCGGAACGGCGTTTCGGATCTGCCGGGGGCCAATCGTTTTTTACCCGCTTTTCAAGTTGTTCCTCGCGTTTGCCTTTTAAGACGCCCCCCCATCGGCGCGCGATCTGTTTACTTGCGGCGGTCGCTTGTGCGGCGGCGACACTAACTTTACTCGTACTACTTACCTTCCGAGCCGATCCGATGCCGCCGCCTGCGGCGTCCGAAAACCCCGCTCGCACTCCTTTTTTTACCCGCGCGGGCCGGGCGGATTTACGCCCCTGCATGGTTTTTATCCACCGCGCTCTCTCTTTACTCGCGGCGGTTGTTAACGCGGCGGCGACCGCGAACTTCACTCGTGTTCTCTTTCTTTCCGCGCCTACGACATACCGGCGGCGTGGGAGATGCGGTCGCGCAGCGATCGGCCCAGCCATCGGTCGGCGGCCACTCAGCCACGATGAGCTGCCCGGGGTCGATCCGCTAACGCGCGATGAACTCGGCGCGTGAGAATTTGCGAAAGCGAGCGTGGCGGATGCCGCGCGGCCAGTTTTGAACGCGGAAGGCGGAAAGCGCGCCCAAGCGGCACGGCAACGGACACGGAGGCGGGCAGATCCGGCTCTCTCACGCCGCCGTGAACGATGTTGAGGCGCGCAAAAAAGACGGGGCGAGATTTATGGCCGCCGACTCCGTCTTTAATTATTGACCCGTTATCTGCACATGAACTCGTAAATCCTGTCGGATCAGCATTTCTTGTCCTCGCCAGACATGTTCTTGTTGTGCGACAGACGCCAAACAGAAGATGTTGTGGCCGTCTCTATCTTTCGCGTTCACGTCCACACCGCAAGACAGCAGGGTGCCGATCGCCGCGCCGCCTTTCGAGGAACCTGCCGCGTGCATCGGTGCCCGACCATGGCGTCATAGGCTCTTTCGGAATAAGAGAGTCCGACGTTGCTTTTGCTGTCGGGAAAAGGCGCTCGGCGCGCGTGAGGGTCAAAAGCTGCGACATCCTGTTCGCGCGTACCTTCATTTGATCGATGGGATATGGCACCGAGCCAAACACTTCGGGACGGACTGCTTGTCTCCGTCCTCCGCAACGCCCTGACCGAACGCGGCTTTGAGGCCTGGACATACGGTCGAGCCTCGGATAGCGCTCCAAAGCTGACGGACAGAGAGGGTAAAGGAATCGATATCTTCCGCGCTAAAATACAGTCTGCTCCTTCAACCCCCAAAGAGGAGAGAACGCTGAACGCCAAAAGACGCGGGACAGGTTCGCGAGGGCAATCGCGAACGGGAACGCGGCTCATATCGAAACAGAGCGCGACGGGCCGGAATTAGAGCGGCTGAAAAGTTTCCGACGGCAGTTATCGGTTTTGCCGCAGCAACACAGCTTTCAGCAGACGGCCGGACGTTAATGCAGAAGGGGAACATTTAGGAACTCGCGTTGAGCTGAGCGAGTAAAATCCCGGGTCTTAGCGGCATCATAGTATCCGACATATCTTGAAGGAACTGCTCTCTGTCGTGTCCCGAAGGATGTATCTCAGGGACAGCGCTGTCTATCGTATTTGATTCTTATTTGGATCGCGGTTCTGTTTATACATATTCCATCGAAATCTCTCGCCGTCAGTCTTTTCTGCTCACTTTTTCACCCCCTTTTACAATCTGATTTTTTATCCAGACTTTGATAGAAACCGAGAATTTGTTTCATAAATAAAGCCGCGTAGGTCTTTAGGTATACGTCGGGCATGTAACTGATCGTTATTGGGATTTTCGGCAAGCGATCGTCTTCGATTGGAATGAAACATAAATTTTTGGCGAATATGCCTCTTTGCGGCGCTGAATTGACAGTAATGGTAATGCCTTGATTTTCGGCAATTAAGACATTTCGAGTGGCGTGATCGCACTCAATATGATATTCAACCCTCAGTCCGTGTGATTTAAATATATCGTCGATAGCCCGCCGAAAACAGTTATCGCCGACAAGAGCAATGAGCCTTTGAGTTAAAATTTCCTCCAAACTTACGCTGGTTTTAACAGCGAAACAATGTCGAGAGGATACCGCTAACAACAGCTTATCTTCAATACATACTTTTGTCTGAATTTCTTTATCGTAAATCGCGGGACTGGATATGCAAAAATCGATTTCCCCGCATTTTAAAAGCTTGATACATTGTTCGATATCCGCTACTTTGATTCTCCACTTTAACTCCGGATGCTCTTTAACGAAATTAAGTATAATGCCATCCAAGAGGTGAGGGCTCGTCATCGCCAAACTTATGTGTTTTTCGATTCCATATTTCATTTCCTCGAGCCGGGAGAGTATGTTTTTTTCTTCACGCATTGCTTTATTGGCGTATTCGTAAAACACCTTTCCGTATTCATTTAAAACGATATTCCTGCCTACCTTATTAAAAAGTTTTACGCCAAGTTCACGTTCCAGGCGCGCTATAGCTAGACTGACGGCCGGTTGTGACACATTCAGCCGAGCGGCCGCTTTCGCTATGTGCTGGGTCTGGGCGACTCGTAAAAAGTATTTCACTTGTAAAGGCCCCATGTAATCACCTTGCGCTTTGCCGTATTTTGTAGCCGCGATTCGCTGTCAGAGCAAAACTCCGTAACGGAAATTCAAGGAAGGCGCTATGGAACAGTTTTATCGAGTAACGTCCAGTTTTAGATACCGCCTCTCAGTCTGAAGTTCCGCCGCGGCCAGACTCTCTAGAGCATGTCTTGAAAGTGACCGCGGGGAATGTACAAAAAAGCGTGAATAGTTCGTCTTAAATTTGTTCTCGATGTCTAGCGTATGCCTCCTCCTTACACTGTGATTCGGGCAGGCCGCCGCCGACGGGGCTCAAACAGTATAATGACAGCGGACGGCGGCTGTATATCCTTTCGCGACAACAACTGTTCTTTCCGACGCTTTTGGATTTAACGCGCCGCGGCGCCGAATACAGAACACGCGGCAAAAGCGGCGTGTCGTGTTCCATTCCGCGATCCGCCGTGTCTAAAGTATACCGCGCTGTAAACCGCGCTTTATACATTGGCGGGCAAGGGAACCATTACCCGTCAACGCCGAAATAGCCCTCGTTTTTTCAATAAGCCGCCGGCCGCGACGCAGCTTACGGGATCGCGACAGCGGCTTTCGGGAGATGTTTGTCGTATCAAGGATTTGGCGTTTGCCGGCGCATTTCAGTTCTGATTGGCCGGTCTATCCGTTCCCGTTCGGCGAGAGCGCGTTTCAAATCAAACCCGAAGCGAAATATACGGGTATATCCGCAAAAGTACGCTGTATCGTTTTGCCGTATAGCGTCAGCCGCGAGGAAGATCCGGCGTTGAAAAAAACTTCACCGCGGATACGGGCATATGACTGCTCCGCCTGAATTTCATCCTTTATGTTTTTTATTGAGTTGAAGCAAGATGACGACAGATGCAAAGACGACGCCCGCGATATCGCTGAAAGTACCGGGATATATCAGAAGTAGCGCGACAAACACAAGCGCGATCCTATACCAGCGGTTTAAGCGCGTAAAAAGGAACCCTTGTATACCGGCGGCCATTAACGTGACGCCAATCGTCGATGTGATTATCGCCTGAATGATTTGAATACTCGCGGCTTCTTGTAAAATCAGAACCGGACTGAAAGTGAATATAAAGGGGACTATATATCCCGCCATAGCCACCTTAAACGCTTCAACGCCTGTGCTCATTGGGTCGGAATCGGCAATATTAGCTCCCGCGTACGCGGCTATCGCGACAGGAGGAGTTATGTTGGAAATAACGGCGAAATATAAAATGAACATATGCGTCGCCACTGGGTTGACTCCAAGCTGGATCAAACTTGACGCCGACAGAGCCGCCGCGATAACATACGACGCTGTCGTAGGCATGCCCATTCCGAAAATTATAGTGACAACCGCGATCAGCGACAAAGCGACAGCGGGGATATTATGAGATAATGATAAAATCATACTTCCAAGCGTCAACGCGAAACCTGTTTTTGTGACGGAGACAACTATTATCCCCGCGCCGGCCAAAGCGACGGCGACCATGCACGCGGACCTGCCAGCGTCTGCGAAAGTATCAATCAGTCTTTTGGGGGTCAAATACGTGTCTTTTTTTAAGAACGACAGCGCGAAGCATATAACTATTGTGGAAAAACAGGCCAATAATGGAGAATAGCCCCTTACCAGCATGGCAAACAGGATCGCTATCGGCAGAAATAAGTACGTTGATCGCCTGACGACTTTCCATCGGGGAAGGGCACTCCGTTCTTCGCCGTTGAGACCTTCTTTTCTGCATCTGAATTCTATCATCATCCAAATTGAATAATAATAGAGAACGGCCGGTATCAAGGCAGCCAACGCCACTTTGATATACGGCGTCGATAAGTTATCGGCCATTATAAAAGCCGCCGCGCCCATGATAGGCGGCATTATCTGCCCTCCCGTGCTCGCGGCGGCCTCGACGGCGCCCGCAAACTCAGGTTTGAACCCGCACCGTTTCATCAATGGGATTGAAAATGTGCCTGTGGCATAAACATTTGCCACAGCGCTGCCGGTCAAAGTTCCAAACAGGCAGGAACTTAACGTCGCAATTTTAGCAGGGCCTCCGCGCGACGCTCCGGCGAGCATTCTCGCGAAATCGGTGAAAAATTCGCCCGCGCCGATAGCGAAAACGAATGAACCAAAGATAATAAACATAACGACCTGAGTGGCGCTTGTGCCCATCAGCATCCCATACACGCCATCGCCGGTTGTCATATAAATCGACTCTATAAGTCTATTGAAACTTAAACCCCTGTGATAAAGCAAGCTCGGCAGATATTTTCCGAAAGGAAGATATAACAAAAAAATCAAGACAAGTCCCGCCATTACCCGCGAAACGGCGCGTCTTACAGCTTCCAAAACCAAAAAAATGAGCAGTGTCCCTAAAATGAGTTCAACCGGCCTTAAGGGCGTGACGTAGGCTAACCTGTTTTGAAGATAGTTCTTCTCGATGACAACATACAAAGAGGGCAGGAGAGCTAAAAAAGCATATATATAATCTGCGAGCGAGGGGGTATCTTTGCTCGAACTCTTGAAGGCGGGGTATAACAGAAAAGCTAATGGCAATAAGCATGCAAAATGTACGCCGCGCTGTACAAAGGGAGCGAAACTTCCGGCATATGACGCATACAAATGAAACAGACATAATATGATACACAGAAATTTCACGATATACGCGGGAAAGCCGGTCAATTTTCTCATACCTGCCGTTACCTCCTATCCGAGAAAAGAGTTTCGTAATGCGCAAAATAACGCCCCGTATGAGTTTGCCTGCCACGTTTAGTTAATCGCTCTCCTAAAGTGGCAGGCAATCCTTGACTTTTACGCGAACTACTCGGAAACGCCTCTGTCCTTAAAAAACGCGACGGAACCTTCATGCAGCGGCAAGGCCGCCGTTTTTACACTCTCCCTGAGGTTGAAGTCCGCCATGGCGGGATGCACTTTCCGAATGTCGGGTTCATATTTTTCAAAAACTTCAAGAAGTGTGTACACTACGTCCGACGGCAAATTTTTATTGACGACCAAAACCGTGGGAGAACATACCGTCACGACACTGTTCTCTTGGAAATTGTATGTGCCCGAGGGAACCGTCACCCGTTTCATAGCGTAGTTCTTCTCAAAATACTTAATCAGTTCTTCCGGCATATCAAGCAACACGACTTCCCTGGTTGTCGAGATTTCCTTTAAAATGCTTGAGGGTATGCCTATATGGTTGAACATCACATCGCAATGACCGTCAGTCGCCATCTGAGGCCAATCTCCGTATTCCACATTTGTGACGCTGCCGCCGCGCGCTTTTATGTCGGCTTCGCCCGTCCGATAAAATTCAAGTATCCTGTCAAAATACCACCCTGTGGAAGTAGACTTGATGCCTGTGAGAAAATTCGCCGCGCGTTTCCCGAGGATCGCGTCTCTGAACGATGTGATTCCGCTGTTTTTCAAAGCGGAGATTTCAAGAGACATGGGCAGGAACCCGCCCGTTACGGCTACAAGATCTTCATATTTAGAGCCGTTGTAAGGCGTCGCGCCGGATCTTGCCGCGAGGCCGAATGAACCGTAGGCAAGCCCAAGCTCTGCCTCGCCCATGCCAACGACCGCCGGATTCGATGTTCCTCCTCCCGGTATGATCTTAAGTTTAATATTGCTGTCTTTATCTTTATTTACGATCTCGGCTATCGCGGCAAACACACTGTACCAACTTCCGCTCGTGCCGCCGGCGACAAGATTCAGCGTCGTCGGCTTCGACGGCGCGTGAGCGTATGCCAGCAGCGTGGAAGGCTGAAAGAACGCCGCGCATAACGCTACCCCGAATGTTGCGACCAGTTTTTTCATCATCATGCTCCTCCTTAAATGAAAAATTTTTTAGTTTTTAGCATACAGCGGCACTTCGGTGAGGATTCCGTCTTTCATTATAATCTTTCCATCTACGGAAACCGTCGGTGAAAGGAAAATCGCGTCGATGTGACAAGCGGCTTTGATGTTTCCGCCTTGTGATAAATTCGTCCCGAAACCGATGTGACATGTTGTGATTGCGCTTTCATCTTCCACATAGGAATTTCCCGTCGCTTTGGCGCAAGGATTAAGCCCTATACCAAACTCCCCTATGTTATAACAATTTTTGTCATTGAAATCCTTCAGTATCTTCGCAAACTTAGAGGCTGAGACGCCGCCGCTTATTTCGGTTACGAAACCGTCTTTCACTTTAAACGTGATTGGACTGTCAAGCGGCCCGATAAGCGGTATGCTGCCGTCAATAACAATCGTCCCGTTTGAAGTCCCGAAAGCCGGGCCGACATTGGCTTCGACGCTCATCGACCGAAACTCTCCCGGCTTATGGGCCAGCAGATCCAAGCCGTTTCCTTTCATCCCTGCGGCGCTAAATGTCAAATCGGTGCCGCCCGGGGCGACGCAGTGTATCTCTTGGGCGTTTGTCAAGCTTTCCGCCACTTTGCGGATAAGCGGCGAAATTGCTTCAAAATCCGGCGTGATCATGTCGGAAGTCAGATCGCTCATCTGCGGATCCGGGATATTCAAAATTCTCGCGCCGGACTTCTGAGCCTCTCTCCTCGCCTTCGTTTGAGACAAAGAATGACTCGTCATGATTATAACCACGTCGGAAGCTCTCATAGCGGCGGCGACAGGCGCGGGAGGCTCTTGTCCTCCTACGGTCTGGCCGCCTATCAACGCCATGGACACGTCGCATTTTACTTCGTCGGCAGCCACGTCTCTGACTGTCCGCGCCATATCGAACTTATTGTCGTCGGCGACAATCAACAAATTCTCGTCAGGCTTAACTTTCGCGCAAACCAAAACCAGTTTACGCGCCCCTTCAACGAGCGTCGGCATGGATACGTCCCCCCCTGCTTATATAATAAACGGTAAAAAGGCGCGCCGGGGAACTTCCCGGCCATGCGCCTTTCTCTGACTAATACCGATATACAGCCTCGCCATCCTTGAAGACCGTCTCTCCGTCTATCACTAATGTTTGGGAATACATCAGCCCGTCGAAGTGCATAGGAGCCAAGACTTCGCCGCCAATAAGCGTGCTTGTGCCGATCCCGATATGGGCCGTGCCGTAAGTCCCCTCGTCTTCGAGGTCGAGGCCGCATATACGACAATGAGGGTTCAGGCCTACCGCGATCTGAGCGATATTATATACGGCTTCATTGTTCTGTTTATCCATCATATATTTGACCTTCATCGCCTGCCTGCCGCCTTCGACTTTTACAACTTTACCTTTCTCAACGGTAAACTTCACTGGTTCTTCCAAAACGCCTATTTCAAAATACGGGATGCTCGCGTCCGCGACGATGACGCCCTCCGAGGAACCTGTAACGGGAGAAACAGAGGACTCGATATCCGGGCAGGTGGTAAACTCCCCTGGCTTTCTGGCGATCCCGGTATGGGCGTTGCCGGGACGACCCGTTATATCCGCGTAAAAGTCAGTTCCTCCCGGTGTGGTAAGATGTACCTTTTTCCCTTGTGTCCAAATTTCACCCATTTTTTTACAGCGAGCCGCCAACGCTTCAAAATCGGCCTCGATACCGCCGAAAATATACATATCGTCGGTGAAAGCGGTCATAGACAGCACCCTCGCCCCGCGCTTCAAAGCGGCTTTGACGGCCGGCGCGTGCGTGATGGAGCGCGTGACGGGCATAAACATAACGTCCGCCCCGCTCATCGCGTCAACGACACACTGCGTGGGCTGTTGACCGTCTACGTCGCGCGGCGGCATGGAAATTACAGAAACCTGATCCGTAACGCGGTAGCATGCTTCCGCGAGGACTTTCGCGACATGCTGCCGCGGAAAGTCGGTAACGATGAGCACACGCTCGGCGGGCCGCAAACCGGCGCAGTACTCCACCACTTTTTTCGCGCCTTTCGCCATGAGGACTTCCTTCATAAGACGATCCCTCCCCTTTACTCTTATATCCGGCTCCGAAACTCGGAACTGTGTGATGACTATATTAGCAACCCAGACAAATATAAGTCCAATAAATCTTTCATCGAAATTGATAACATATAAATTATTAAATGATGAAATCGGAAAAGACGCGGGGCGTAACGCGCGGCAATCGCCTTCGCCGCGGGCGGCGCGCCCGGGAAGACTCCGGGAGAGAGGGAAAAGCGTACCGGCGGCAGAGAAATATGCGTTGCGTTCCTTTTACAACGATGCTATAATAACGCCCTTCGTGACAGGCGCTTCCTCGCTTGCGGGATATGGCGCGCCAAAGAACACCCGCTCATTTGGCGCGCGGCGGCGGGTGCGCAGACCGGCCCGGAAGTGCTCTCCCGGCGGGGCAGATCCGCGCGCGTCTCGCGCGGCGGAAACGCGGGGCCTCGAAAGCTCCCGTCGCCGTAAGCCATCGGAGAGAGATTCGAGCGGACGCGGAGTTTGTGAAGGGGGTTCCCGGGGTGAACGGGCGCGGGCGCTTTCTCTCCGCCCCGGGGCGGGCCGAAAGAGCGGCGTCCGCCGCGAGGACGGCCGCGTTGCCCCGCCGACCGAAACGGACGCCGCGCTTCACTCCCGTCGGGACACTTCGTCTCGGCGGAAAGAAAACGCCGACAGCGCCGCTCCCATCGCTTGCCGGGGCGAATCCGGGACGCGCCGTCTCCGCGGGTGCTCGCGGGGAAACGGGGCGATAAAGCCGTTTGCGGAAAACGTCGGCGGCGGATCCGACCCCGACGCGGCATCTTCACCCCACGCCGCCAACGTTTTTTCGCCGACGCACCCGGCGTTACCGGCGCGTTCCAAACCCGGCGTCGGCCGAAAAACGCCGGCGGACGCGGGCAAGGTGAGAGAACGGCGCGCCGCGTACAAGACGCCGCTCTTTCGCGGCGGGCGCTTTCTCAAGTTCCCTCGCGGCGCG
>CAZRXR010000031.1:0-1538 GCA_964604125.1 uncultured Synergistaceae bacterium | reverse complement strand
GCCGCGATGGAATTTCCGCGCGACCGGCGGATGATTTCCCGTTCCCGGCGGGCGGCACGCGAGCATCGGCCGATATTACGAGCCGCTCATACCGCGCCGTTTCACGCGGACGATCCGGCCGCGAAAACACACGGTTCCGCGATCCGCCGTCCTTGGGGAGAGGGCGGCCCGGAAAATCAAAGACCGCCGGGGCGTTTCTTCAAGCGCGGCGACCGCGCGGAAATTTCACGTGAAGGTGTTTCCGATGAGCGCGATTCGGACGGGAAAAAGAAAAATGTCGCGGGCGATGCTGTTTATCGTTCTTTTCGGCGTCGTCAGCCTCTTTTCGGACATGACCCACGAGGGCGCGAGCAGCATACGCGGGGCCTACCTTTCGCTGCTGGGGGCGTCCGCCGGGGCGATCGGCTTCGCGTCGGGGCTTGGCGAGATGGTCGGCTACTCGCTTCGCTACGTGTTCGGCAGGATCGCGGACAGAACGCGCCTGTACTGGCCGATGACGATCGCCGGTTACGCGCTGGACGTTCTCGCCGTGCCGGCTCTGGCGCTGGTTGGAGAGCGGGGCTGGGCCGCCGCGTGCGGACTGCTGATCGTACAGCGCGTGGGCAAGGCGATCAAAAAGCCGGCCAAAGACACGATCATGTCGTTCGCGGCCAGTCGGGAGGGCGCGGGCAGGAGTTTCGCCATTCAGGAGGCGCTGGATCAGATCGGCGCGTTTCTGGGGCCTGTGCTGCTGTCCGCCGTGATGCTGTCGCAAAGGGGGGCGGGCGACTTCCGCGCCTACGCCGTCGCGTTCGCCGCCGCGGCCGTCCCCGGGGCGGCGACGCTGGCGCTGCTCGCCGTGACAAAGCGCAAATTCCCCAACCCGGAGGACTTCGAGCCGGAGCCGAAGGAGAGCGTCCCCTTCGGGATGAAAAAGGAGTTCGCGCTCTACATCGCGGGTATCAGCCTGTTCGCGTTCGGATTTGTCGATTACTCTTTGGTGATCATGCATGTGTCGCGCGTCTTTATGTCGCCCGGCGCGGCGTCGGCACGGGCCTCGTCCGCGCTCACGACCGCCCGTCTCCCGCTGCTGTACGCCGGGGCGATGCTCGTGGACGCGGTCTCGGCGGTTGTCTTCGGCCTGCTCTACGACAAAAAGGGCGTGAAGGCGCTGGTTCTTTCCACGCTGGTATCCGCCCCGTTCCCGCTGCTCGTGTTCGGCTCGCGTTCCGTCCCCGCCCTCGCGGCGGGCGTCGCGCTCTGGGGCGTCGGCATGGGGGCGCAGGAGTCCGTCCTCAAGGCCGCCGTGAGCGCGATGGTTCCCAAGACAAGCCGCGCGACCGGCTACGGCGTGTTTGAGTGCGCTTTCGGCGTCTTCTGGTTCTTGGGAAGCTGGCTTCTCGGCGCGCTGTACGACGCGAGCATTCCCGCGATGATCGCCGTCTCAGCGGCCGCCCAGCTTGCCGCCGTCCCGCTGTACCTTCTCTCGGCCAAGGCGGCGGGAGCGAAGGAGACCGCGCGCTGAAGTCCGCCGTCCGCGCGCGCCGGAGAGCCGGCGC
>CAZRXR010000030.1:0-21404 GCA_964604125.1 uncultured Synergistaceae bacterium | reverse complement strand
TGTTCCCGTTCGTGAGAGGGAGTTTTTTCGCGCGGGGGCGCGGAAAAATTTTTCAGCCGATAAAGCGGACGTTCTCCGACAGGTCGGCGCGCGGCGACTCGAACTGCGCGATGGGCTGCTCCGCGTCGGCGTAGCCGAGGGCCACGCACAGCATCACGCGGCGGCCCGGCGGCAGGGCCAGAAACGCGCGGATGACCGGCTCGACGATGAGCGGGTAGCCGAGGACGCAGCTGCCAAGGCCGTGCCCGGTGGCCGACAGGCACAGCGTCTGCACGAACATGCCCACGTCGAGCGCGTGGTACGGCCCGGCCGGATCGTCCATGCACACGATCGCGGCCGCCGGGGCGTCGAAGAAGCGCACGCTGCGCTCCACAAAGCCGCCCGGCTCCCAGCCCTGCCGATCGAGGTAGGGCTTCATCTCGGCGCTCAGTTCGCGCGCGCGGCGGCGGCGGATCTCCGGCTCCGTCCCCGCGCCGCCCACGGAGACGGTTTCGCCGCTTTTGAGCGCGGCGATCATCGCCTCTTTCAGTTCGCCGAGGCGCTCCCCGGCGACGACGTAGACTTCCCACGGCTGCGCGTTCTTGGCCGAGGGCGCGAACGTGGCGTACTCGAACACGCTGGTCAAAAGCTCGCGCGACACGGCTGTCTTCTTAAAGGCGCGGCACGAGCGGCGCGCGTTGATGCCGCCCAGCAGCCCCATGGATTCTCCGTTGCACATCGCTGGCATCCCTCCCGGGTTTCGCGGATTTGTTACGTTCACAACAGATTGTAGCGCGCGCGGGCACTTTTCGCAAGGCGTCCCTCGCGCTATAATAGGGGCGTAGAGACCGTTTTCCGCGAAGGAGTTGACGTGTATGAGATACAGACGTTTGGCCGCCGCGCTCGCGGCGGCGCTGACGGCGTGCGCGGCGTGCGCGATTTGCGCCCCCGCCCGCGACAGGGCGGAGGAATTGCTGGAGGCGGCCGGGCGGCGCGAGGCGGAGCGTCCGCGCGCCGAGGCGCTGCGCGCGGCGCTCGACGCGGGCGTGACGCGCGAGCCGCTGGAGCGCCTGTGGGCGCGCGCCGTGTCCGGCCCGTCGGACGAAAGGCTTCAGGCGGCGTGGAGCGTGCTGCGCGTCTGGTGCCCGGAGGGCGACGCCGCCCGCTGGGCCGAGGTGAACTATCTGGAGACGCCGTCGCTGCGTCCGCGCGCGCTGATGGTCATCGACGCGCTCTACGCGGCGATCATCGGTCTGCGCGTGACGCCGGGCGGCGTGTGGGTGGCCGCCGACCTGTTGAGGGAGTTCGCGCGCTCGTCGCACGGCAGATACGACTTTCTGGGCGTGTGTCCCGCGCCCGTGGCGGAGGCCGTGGAGTATGTCGCGTCGCGCGCGGGCATGATCGGGCTGTGGACGCCGCGCGAGGTGACGGGCCGTCTGCCGGTGGCGGTCTGCGTGCGCGGCACCGTGTCGGAGAACTACGCGCGCATGGAGGGGATGCAGTTCCTCGACGGCGCGGGGCTGCCCGCCAACTCGGGGCTTTACGCATGGGACCGCCGCCGCGGGCGCATCTACCGCGTGGCGCTGCGGCTGTTCCGGCGCGACTAGCGCGGGGCGCGCCATGGACGGCACAGTCAGGGCGGCCCTCGGGGGCGCGGGGTACGCCGCGCCGCTCTACGCATCGCGCGCCGACGCGCCCGAGGAGACGAAGTGGAGGCTGGAGGACATCTACCCTTCGCCCGAGGCGTGGGAGGCCGACGCCGCTGCGGCCGCCGCGCTGACGAAGGAACTGGCGCGCGCGCGGGGGCATGTGGCGGAAAGCGCCGCCTCGCTCTGGAGGGCGCTCGACCTCGACGACCGGCTGAGTTTCGTTATGGGCAAGCTGTACAGCTACGCCGTGATGCGCAGCCACGAGGACACGGCGGCGGAGGGGCCGAAGGCGCTCGCGGCGCGCGCCGCGCGGCTGAGCGTGGAGGCGGAGGAGGCGGCGTCGTTCATCGTGCCCGAGATCCTCGCCGCCGGGGAGGAGACGATCGAGGGCTTTATCGCGATCGAGCCGAGGCTGGAACTGTACAGGCTGATGTTCTCCCGGATCGCGCGGCGGCGGGCGCACGTGCTTTCGTCGGGCGAGGAGGCCGTGATGGCGGCGATGGGCGAACTGGCGGCCGCCCCGGACGAGGTTTTTTCGATGCTGACGGACGCCGACATGGACTTCGGCGCGATCGCCGGCGAGGACGGAACGCCGCTGCCGCTGACGCAGGAAAGCTACGGGCGGTTTATCACGTCGCGCGACAGGGGGGTGAGAAAACGGGCGTTCGAGGGCATCCACAACGCTTTCGCGCGCTTCCGCAACACGCTCGGCGCGGCGTACTCCGCGAGCGTCAAAAAGGACGTTACGTTCGCGCGGCTGCGGCGCTACGCCTCGTCGCTCGAGGCGTCGCTCGACGGCGACGAGATCCCCGTTTCCGTGTACGACGGCCTGATCGAGGCGGTGAACTCGGCTCTGCCCGCCCTGAAAAACTACGTCGCGCTCAAAAAGCGCGCGCTCGGCGTGGAGCGCATGGAGCCATACGACCTGTACGCGCCGCTGTCGCCCGGCATCGCGCGGACGTTCTCCTACGACGAGGCGAAACGCCTTGTGCTGGACGCCGTTTCGCCGCTCGGGAGCGAGTATGTCTCGCTGATGAAAAAGGCGTTCGGGGAGCGGTGGATCGACGTGTACGAGAACCGCGGCAAGCGCAGCGGCGCCTACTCGTGGGGCTGCTACGGCGCGCACCCGTACATGCTGCTCAACTACGGCGGCACGTTCCGCGACGTGTCCACGCTGGCGCACGAGGCCGGGCACTCCGCGCACACGTGGTTTTCCAACGAGAGCCAGCCGAGGGTGTACGCTTCGTACTCGCTGTTTGTGGCCGAGGTGGCCAGCACCGTCAACGAACTGCTGCTGGGCGAGCGGCTGCTGCGCGGCGCGGGCGGTCGTGATGAAAAGGTCTTTCTGCTGAGCGAGCAGCTAGAACTGACGCGCCAGACGATCTACCGCCAGACGCTGTTCGCCGAGTTCGAGCGCGACACGCACGCCGCCGCCGAGCGCGGCGAGCCGCTGACGCCCGAACTGATGAACGGCATGTGGACGGCTCTGAACACGAAATACTACGGGGATGAGATCGGCGCCAACGCCGCTCTGGCCGCCGAGTGGTCGCGGATTCCGCACTTCTACAGGGCGTTCTACGTGTACCAGTACGCCACAAGCCTGTCGGCCGCCGTCGCCATCGCGGACGGCATCCTGCGCGGCGGCGAGGCCGAGCGCGCGGCCTACCTTTCGATGCTGCGCGGCGGCTGCTCGGCCGACCCGATCGCGCTGCTGAAGCGCGCGGGCGTGGACATGAGCACGACCGGGCCGGTGGAGCGCGCCCTCGGCGTGTTCGCCCGCAAGACGGCGGAACTTGAAACGCTGCTGGAGCGCTGAAAGCGCGGGCGCGGGGAAAGTTTTTTTACCGGGAGAGAGAACAGGCGCGGCGCGCCGCCGCGCGAAAAGCAGACGCGAGGGGGAGCGTGACGGAGAATGACGGATCGGAACAGTCCCATCGGCGTATTCGACACGGGCGTGGGCGGCTTTACGGTGGCGCGCGAGCTGTGCCGCCTGATGCCGGACGAGCGCGTCGTGTACTACGGCGACAGCGCGAACATGCCCTACGGCAGCCGCCCCGCCGACGAGATCCTGCGCATGACGCGGCAGATGCTGGCGTTCATGGCGGGGAAGGGCGCGAAGGCGGTCGCCGTGGCGTGCAACACGATCTCCACGCTGATCGCCTACTACCGCGACGATTACCCGTTCAAGGTGTTCAGCGTGGTCGAGGCCGGGGCCGCGTCGATAGCTGAACTGGATGCCGACTGTGTCGGCGTGATCGCCACGCCCGTGACGGTGAAATCGAAAGCCTACGACAGGCTCATCCGCGAGGAGCGGCCCGACATCAAGGTCTATTCCGCGGCGTGCCCGCGCCTTTCGCCGCTCATCGACGCGGGCGACCTGCGGCCCGAGTCCATCGACCCGGAACTGACGGAGGCCGTCGGCGCCATTCTCGCCGAGGCCCCCGTGCGGCATCTGATCCTCGGCTGCACGCACTATCCGCTCGTGGCCGACCACCTTCGCAGGCTCTATCCCGGCTTGGAACTGATCGACCCGGGGCTGGAGCAGGCGCGCGCCGTGCGGAGCTATCTCCGCGAAAGCGGGCTGCTGCGCGGGCCGGGCGGCGGCGGCATCGAACTGAACACGTCGGGCGACACGGCTCTCTACGCCGAGGCGGCGCGCCGGTTCGGCCTGCCGCGCCCGCTCTTGGTCAACCGCGTCGTCGTCACAAGCCCGGACTGACGGTGGCTTTCGCCCGCGCCGACGCGGGCCGCGACGGCCCGAAACGACGGACGCCCGGGGCCGGGCCGGGGATCGCCGGCGGGAGCCGGAAAGCCCGCCGGGGAAAGAGCGGGCAAAGCGCCCCCGCGCCGCGTCTCGGCGGAGACGGCGCGGCGGCTTTCACAAAAACGCCCGGGCGCGCCGCCGCCGTGGACGTTAATTCAGAAAAAATATTTTGGTATACATTAAAAACACCTTTTCAAAAACGCGCTTAGGTTTTATAATTGAGGCGTCGATAGAAAAAGTTTCGACGGGACTTCATCATTCGCGGGAGGGAAAAATAGTGAAAAAACGTAATATCATCGCACTGGCGCTCGTGGGGATTTTCGCGGCCTCGACGGCGTTCGCCGCCAGCCAGTTCATCATGGGTACGGGCGGCACGTCGGGCACGTATTACCCGCTCGGCGGCGCTCTGTCGCAGATCATCACCGATCACAGCGGCGGCAAGGTTGCGTGCGTGGCCCAGGCTACGGGCGCTTCGATCGAGAACCTCAACCTGATCAACGCGGGCGACCTCGATCTCGCCATCACGCAGAACGACACGGCCGATTACGCCAAGAACGGCGAGCTGTTCTTCAAGGCCCCGCTCAAGAACGTCGTCGGCATCTGCCGTATGTACCCGGAGCACATTCAGGTCGCCGTCAACCCCGACAGCGGCATCACGTCGCTCGCCGAGATGAAGGGCCACAAGATCTCGGTCGGCGCCCCCGCTTCCGGCAACGAGGCCAACGCCCGCCAGATCCTCGGCGAAGTCGGCCTGTACGAGGGCGAGAAGTATGTGGGCTTCGAGCCGCACTATCTGTCCTACGCCGAGAGCACGTCGAACTTCAAGGATCGCATCATCGACGGCTTCATGTTCACGACCGGCGCGCCCAACGCGGGCATTCAGGAGATCGTCACGTCGCAGCCGCTCCGCTTCATCGAGATCAAGGGCGAACTCCGCGACAAGATCATCGCCAAGTATCCTTTCTTCGCCCCCGCCATCATCGAGAAGGACGCTTACAGCACGCTCGACCACGACGTTGAGACGATCGCCGTTCAGGCCTGCCTTGTCGCCCGCCGCGACATGTCGGACGAGGACGCTTACGCGATCACCAAGGCCATCTTCGAGAACCTCGACGCGCTCGGCAAGGCCCACAACAAGGGCAAGAGCGTGACGCTCGAGCACGCGCTCGACGGCATGACGCTCGACATCCACCCCGGCGCTCTCAAGTACTACAAAGAGGTCGGTCTGGTCAAATAACCGGACGGAAACCGGCATGAGACACAAGGCGGAGGGAGCCGGCGCTCCTTCCGCTTTTTCCGTAGGCCGCGTTTCCCGGCCTCCGCGCGGGGAGGAGCGTGAAGTATGCTGAAAAAGGCGCTGTGGCTGCTTGTCTGCGCCGTCCTCGGCGCTGTCGCGTTCGCGTGCGTTCCGCGCCTGTTCCTGACGGCGGAGGACAAGGACGGCGCCGTCGTGTTCCTGCGTCCCGTGCGCGAGGGCGAGCGTTACGCCGTGCGCTTTATCCACTCGGTGGCGCGGACGCCCGTGGACGAAATTTACGAGGTGGCACGCGGCGCCTCCGTCCTTCGCGAGACCGTCTACGACATGATGGGCGCGGGGCTGCCGTCCGAGCCTCTGGAGGGCCAGACTTTTACCGTCGAAAACGGCAAGTTCCACATCCGCGGGTTTGATTTGAGGATTCCCGCGCTGACGTACCGCACAGGCAGGGTCGTGGCCGACCACAGGCTGCTGATCGGCCCGGAGAACGTCCCGCTCGGGCGTCTTGTCGCGTCGCCGGGCGATCCCGTGACGCTGAAGGTGCGCCGTCTGATGCCGGCGCGGATTCTGTCTCTGCGGAAAAATCTGCGCGCATGGCGGCAGAAAGGGGAATAAAACGATGGATGATCTCCGCGAAAAGAAGCAGCTCAACTCGAGCACTGTCAGCGACGACAGCGCCGTCCAGAAAAATTTGGAAAAGTACGACAGCGAATCGCGTTACCGCCGGCCGGAAGGCTTTTGGAAGAACGCGATACGGGCGCTGTGCATCGCCTTTTCGCTGTTCCAGTTCTACACGGCGGGGTTCGGCGTGCTGCCGGCGCAGATCCAGCGCCCGCTGCACGTGTTCTTCGCGTTCGTGCTGGTGCTTTTGCTCTACCCGTCGCGCGCGTCGTTCCCGCGCGACAAAATGCACTGGCTCGACGTGGCGCTCGCCGCGGCGGCGGGCTGCACGATGCTCTACCTTGTCGTCAACTATCACGAGATCATGTACAGGGGCGGCGTTCCCACGACCTTTGACCTGATCTTCGGGGCGCTGGCCATCCTCTTTACGTTCGAGGTGGCCCGCCGCATCGTCGGCTGGCCCATCGTGTGGGTCGCCCTCGTGTTCGTGCTCTACGCCCGGCTCGGGAAGTACATGCCCGGGTTTTTCGCGCACCGCGGCTTCACGTGGACGAGGATCATCAACCACATGTATCTGACGACGGAGGGCATCCTCGGATCGCCCATCGGCGTGTCGTCCACGTTCGTGTTCATGTTCATCCTGTTCGGGGCGTTCCTGAACAAGACGGGGCTTGGCAAGTTCTTCATCGATCTGGCGCTGGCGGCGGCGGGGCACCAGGCGGGCGGGCCGGCCAAGGTCGCCGTCATCTCGTCGGGCTTCTTCGGCACGATCTCGGGAAGTTCCGTGGCGAATACGGTGACGACGGGAACGTTCACGATCCCTCTGATGAAGTCCATCGGCTACGAAGGCCACTTCGCCGGCGCCGTCGAGGCGGCGTCGTCCACGGGCGGCCAGCTGATGCCGCCCATCATGGGGGCCGCGGCGTTTATCATGTCCGACTTCATCGGCATCCCCTACATCACCATCGCCATCGCGGCGATCCTGCCGGCGCTGCTGTACTACATGGCCGTGTTCATCATGATCCACATGGAGGCCAAGCGTCTCGGTTTGAGAGGACTGCCGCGCGAGCAGCTGCCGAACACGAAGAAGATTTTCCTTGAAGGCGGCCATCTGCTGATCCCGCTTTTCGTCATCATCTACATGCTCGTGCGCGGCTACACGCCGCTCAAGGCCGCGTTCTACAGTATTATCCTGACCGTCGTCGTGGCGATGCTGAGGAAGAACACGCGCCTGAAGCTGACCGACATCATCGACGCTTTCGACGAGGGCGCGCGCAGTTCGCTCTCGGTCGCGGCCGCCTGCGCGTGCGCGGGGCTGGTCATCGGCTCGGTCACGCTGACGGGCATCGGACTGAAGCTGGCCAACGGCATCGTCTCGCTCGCGGGCGGGCATTTGTTCTTCACGCTCGTGCTGACGATGATCACCTCCATTCTGCTGGGCATGGGGCTGCCGACGACGGCAAAGTACATCGTGCTTGCCTCGATGGCCGCGCCCGCCATTCAGCAGTTCGGCGTGCCCGTCCTCGCGGCGCACATGTTCATCTTCTACTACGGCATCATCGCCGACCTCACGCCGCCCGTGGCGCTGGCCGCCTACGCGGGAGCCGGCATCGCGGGAGCCGACCCGATGCGCACCGGCTTTACAGCGCTGCGGCTCGCCGTGGCGGGGTTCCTGATCCCGTACTTCTTCGCCTACAACCCCGAACTGCTGATGATCAACGCCTCGATAGCGAACACGACGCTCCCGGCCGTCACCGCCATCGCGGGCACGGTGCTGCTGTCGTTCGCCGCTGCGGGCTACTGGACGCGCAACCTGCACTGGTACGAGCGCGCCGTGCTGCTGGCGGGTGCTCTGCTGCTGATCCAGCCCGGCTGGGTGACCGACTTGATCGGCGTGGCGCTGGGCGTCGGCGTGTACCTGCTCCAGAAAGCCTCCAAGTAAAAGCTGTACGCGCGCGGACACGGCCGCTCTGTCTTTTGGGCGGGGCGGCCGCGCGCCGTATCCCCGGCACGCGGAACTTTCGCGGCCGCCGGGGTCGCCGCCCGCGCCGCTTTCCGGGGGGAGGCGCGCGAAAGTCCGCCGGCAACGCGCCCGGCGTTTCTCTCCCCGCGCCCGTGTCCGCGGGGAGCGGAGCGCCGGGCGTTTTTTTTCGGGGCGTCCGCCCGCGCCGTTTCCCGGCCATGGACGCGCGGCGTCGCGGCCGCGCGTGAAAGGAAGGAATGTGCGATGAAAAAATTTCTCGCGGCGTGTCTGCTGGCGGCGGCCCTCGCGGCGTCGGCGCTTGCCGCGCCGCGCGCCGGCGACCTCACGGCGGGCGCGCTGAGCGGCGGGGCGTGGGTGGCGTTCGGTGTGCGCGACATGGACGCCCTGAGAAAACCGTCCGCCGAATCGCCGCTGGCGCGCGCGCTGAATCTCGTCCCGCTGCCGAAGGCCATCGACGCGCTCGGCGCGTGGAATCTGTGTGAAACGTTCGACCCGAACTTCAAAAAAGTCGAACTCTGTTTATTCGCCGCCGAACTGAACGGCGAACTGTCGTTTGACGATCTTGCTTCTCTCGGCTTTGGCGGCGTGCGCGCGCCCGACTTCGGCGTCGCGTCCCCCGCCGGCGCGGCCGTGACGCCTCTGGCCGTGATGGAATCGAATATCTACGCGGGCAGGCTCAACGTCGCTCTGCTCGAACGCGGCGGCGGCAGGTACCTGATCGCCGCGAGCGGAGCGCCGGCGGTGCTGACCGCCATGGCCGCCGCGCCCGAGGGCGGCCCCGCCGAAGCGCGCCACGTCGGCGCGAACGTCTGGATGCGGGTGTACCAGACGGCGGGAACGCTCGCGGCACGGGGCGTCGGCGTATCGGACGGCATGGACATCGAACTCGGCCTGACCGACACGCCGATGTCGCTGAAACTTGTCGTCTGGACGAACGCCGCCGAGATCTTGAGCGGCCTCGCCGGAAAGGACGTGCGCGGCGCGTTCTCCGGCGGCGTACCGGCGGCCCCGCCTTTGCTGTTCGGGCACGCGCCTTTGGCGGCGCTGCTCAACGTCTCGGCCTCGTTCCTGCCCGAGGGGTTCCGTCTTTCCGACGCGCTGCCCGCCGAACGGGCGGGCGAGGCTTCCTCTCTGGAGGAAAGGGCGGTCGGCGAACTGGCGCGGTTCGGTTTCGGGTGGGACGATGTCGTTAAAATCCTGCGCGGGAACATCACGCTGGGCCTCGCGGGGAAGTTCCACGCGCCAATGATCGGCGAAGTGCCCGGCCTCTACCTCAACGTCTCCGGCATCGACGCGGCGAAAGCGGCCGTTCTCGTCGAGATGTGCGTCTCGCAACTCGGCGGCGCTTTCGGCGAGGCCGAACCGTATGACGCCGGCGGGTGGAAGGGCTACCATTTCGGCGGTATGTTCACGGGGCTGATTGCCGCGGGGGAAAAGGGGCTGCTCGCGGCGGCGATGGACACCGATCGGTTCGGCGAGTTCAGCTGTTCCGACCCCGGGCTGGCGGCGGCGACGGAGCCCCGGAACTTCGCTTTCGCGCTGAACACGAAAGCGCTCCGTCCCGTGCTGCGGCGGATCTTCGACACCTATGGCGACGAGATTCTCGGCATGGGCGGCGACGCCGCGAAAGCCCGGAGCGATGAAATTGACACGATCATCGACGGCCTGAAATGGGTAGACGCGATCTCGCTCGTGAGCGAGGACGCGGAGACTTTCGCGCTCGAGGTGACGCCAAGCGCCTTTGTGCTGAACGTGCTTCGTCTCCTGCCCGGCGATCCGAGCGCCGCGCTTTCCGAGGGCGCGAAAACCGCCGCGCGGTAACGCCGCGCCAAAGAGGCGCATTCGAGCCGGAAAAACACAAAAAAAACAGCCCTGCCGGGGAACATACCCGGCGGGCTGTTTTTTTTGCGGACGCGCGCCTCTAGTCGTCGATGGGGACGAGGTCGGGGATCCGCGCCGAAGGGTTGTCGTCGAGCGTGTAGACAGAGAAGCGGACGGCCTGCTCGCGGCCGAGGGCGTCGGTCACGGAGAGCAGGTGACTGCCGCGCGACATCGTCCATAGGCACGGCGTTTCGGGCGTGCCGCGTCCGACGTAGCGCCCGTCCACGAACCAGAAGTACTCGCCGCCGCCCTCGGCGCGGAGGATCAGTTTCGCGCCGCGCTCGTGAAGCAGATAGGCGGCTCCCGGGACGGGCGAACTGACGGACAGCCCGGCAAGGGCGTCGTTGGGACTCGCGATGAAAGCGGAAAGTTCGGGCGGCCAGGACACGACCACCCTGCCGCCTTCAAGACGGTGCATCGCGCAGACCCGCGCCGGGGAGACGCCCGGGATTGCGTACTCCTTCACCATTCGCGGGCACAGGGGCGACGGCGGAAGGCCCGATAGCGCGCAGACTTCGCGCTCCGCCACGCCGGGCGGCGGCGGTGGAAAGCCGCCGGGCGGGAGCGCGCGCAGCGTCTTCCGCACGGCGGGGGCGGCGAGGGCAAGCCCCACCAGTTCGGCGTGCGGCTCGCCGGTCGGGTCGCCGAACCATACGCAGAGCGTCCAGCGACTGTTCCAGCCGACTGTCCATGCGTCGCGCAGGCCATACGACGTGCCCGTCTTGAACGCGAAGCGCCCCCGGAGCGGGGCGACAGAGCGCAGCAGCGTTGGCATACGGGCGGGGTCGGCGAGCGTGTCCGTGATGATCCACGCGCTCTCGCGCGAGAAGACGCGGCGCTCGACGACCGGCTGTGACTCCGCGAAACGGCTCTCGACGAGCGCGCCCCCGCGCGCCAGCGCCGAGGCCGCCGTCGCCAGCCGCAGCGGAGACACCTCGCAGCCGCCGAGGACGAGCGAGTCGCCGTAGTGCGCCGCGCTTTGGGCGAGCGACGAGAAACCGAGCAGACGCAGCCTTTGCAGCAGACGCTCGCCGCCTACGCGCCGGAGAACGCGCACGGCCGGGGCGTTGAGCGAATCGACAAGCGCGGCGGCCGCGCTGACGGGGCCGCGATACAGGCGGTCGAAGTTGCGCGGCGCGCGTCCCGAGAACGTGAGCGGCGTGTCGGCCAGCAGCGAGGCGGGCGAGAGCGATCCGTCCTCGAACGCCAGCGCGTAGGCGAACGGTTTGAGCGCCGAGCCGGGCGAGCGCGGGGAAGACGCGCAGTCCACCCATTCGGCGGGCGCGTCCTTCTGCCCGCGCCGCGCGTTGGACACGTAGGCGCGCACGGCGCCCGTGTCGTTCTCGATCAGCACCCCGGCGGCCGTGACGGCGCTGTCCATGCCCGCCAGCGCCTCGCGCAGCGACGCGCGGAGCGTCCTCTGCATCGAACGGTCGAGCGTTGAGACGAAGTCCTTTTCGCCCGTCAGCGAGGCGGCCTTGCGGCAGAACAGCCACTCGTCCGACGGCAGCGGGAGCATCCGCCGGGGCAGCGGCTCCGAGCGGGCCAGACGGGCCTGCTCGCGCGTGATTCGGCCCCGGCGCTCGAGCAGAGAGACGACCCAGTCGCGGCGCGCGCGGGCGGCGCTTGGGTGCGTGTCGGGCCTGTAGGCCGTGGGGCCTTTGATCATCGCCGTCAGCAGCGCCGCCTGCGACAGGCTGAGATCGCGGGCCGGACGCCCGAACCACGCCAGCGAGGCCGCCTCGACGCCGCGCAGGGCGCCGCCCAGCGGGATAGTGTTGAGGTAGGCGGCGAGAAGTTCTTCCTTGGAATGAAGTTTTTCGAGCGACAGCGCCCGCGCGAACTCGCGCAGTTTCGTGGCGGGCGTGCGCTCCGCCGGGACGCAGATGCGGACGATCTGGCTCGTGATGGTGGAAGCGCCCGTGCGGCGTCCTCCGAATACGTAATCAAACCCCGCGCGCAGCAGCCTGAACGGGTCGATCCCCGAATGCGACCAGAAACGGCGATCCTCCACCTCGACGGCGGCCATCGGCAGCCACGGCCCCATTTCGGAAAGGAGGACGGGGAGACAGAACTCCCCGTCCTCGGAAAGGCTCACGCAAAGCGGCGCGCCCGCGCGGTCGCGGACGACCGTCGAACGGGGCCACAGGGAAAGACGGCTTTCGACGGCGTCGGGCGCCGCGAGGCGTTCCCACCGGCGCGCGCCCGTCCTCGCCGCCCAGACGGCGCACAGCAGCAGGACAAGCGTCAGCGGCGCTTTCGCGCTTTTTTTCATGGCGTCTTTTACCGCACCGTGACGGAGCCGCTTTCGCCAAGGCAGGCGATGCCCGGGTTGCCGAGCGCCTCGGCCGACACGGGCGGCAGCGCGAACGTGCCCCGCGCGACGGCGCGGCAGGGGAGAGTCCACTCGAACGATTTGCCGTGTCCTTCGACGGCGAGGAGCAGACGGTCGTACCGAAGGTCGGCGCGGGCCGAAAAGCCCGTGTTCTCCGCGCCCTCGCCGGGGCTTTGCGCTTCAAACCCGGCGGGCAGGAGCATCGAGACGCGAAGCCGCGCGTCGTCCGCGAGGCCGGTGAGTTTCACCTTCATCAGCACTTCGCCGCCGAACTCCACGGCGGCGGGGTCGATAGGGCTCATCGTCTTGGCGTCGAGCAGGGCGCGCTCGACCCGCAGGCCGCGGCTGTAGCTTTCCGTTTCGCCCGCCGGGACGCCCGAAGCCGTCCACGAGTACCACAGCGAGCCGCCGCCCGTGACCGTCAGCTTCATCTTCCCGCCGGAGGAACCCTTCCACGAGACGGGAGAGCCGTCAAACGAGGCCAGTTCGGATCCGTCGGGGCCGGTCAGCTTTGCCGCGACGGGGCCGGGAACGACGTGCCGCGAGAAGACGGAAAGCGCCATGAGCATGCTCGCGGCGTCGCGAGCGCTACGGCAGGCCCCGCCCTTGGAGAGTTCTGCGGCGACGCGGGCGGCAAGGTCGCGCGAGGGAGCGCCGCCCGGCTCGATCGCGTCGAGAGCGAGCATCCTGAACCCGGCTTCGGGCAGCGAGAGCGCGGCGTCAGCCGAAGCGCTCTCGGTTCCTATCAGAGCGAAGGCTTTTTCCTTTTCTCCCGCGAGAGCGTAGGCGGCGGACAGCAACGCACGGCCGGAGCCGTCGAGGTTGCCGCCGCGCTCGTCAAGCCAGTTCATCCAGCCCAAAGGCGCGCTTCCCGCCAGAGCGAGCACGTAGCACCCGTAGGCGCGGGCGTTCATCGCCGCGGCCATCCCGGACGCATTTTCGGGCAGCGGATCGGCCATGTAGCGCCTCAACCATTGATAGCCGAGATCGAGCGCGTCCGGCTCCAAGACGCCCGATTTGCCGACGGCGGTGAGCAGATGCAGCGCCGCGACGGATCCCCACGGGTCGGCGCCCTCGCCGCGCCACGCGCTCCAGGAGCCGTCGTAAAGCCGGTAACACGCCATCTCCGCCAGCAGGGCGCCGAGCGCCGCGCGGTTTTCGGCGGGGTTGGCGAGATCCGTGTCCGCGCCGCTCAACAGGCCGGGCAGCGCGAGCGTGATCCAGCCGCGCGAGACGGCGCGGTCGAGTCCGCAGCCCCACGAGTCAACGGTCTCGAGCAGGGAGACGGCGTCGGCGGCGGGAGCGCCGGAGATTGAAACGCTCACGTTTGCCGTGCCCGGGTACCAGTCGGCGGGAACTTCAAACTCGGCGACGCCCTCGCCGACCGCGCCGCCGCCGACGAGCGTTATCAGCGGCCGGCCGGGGCGCACGCTCAAAGAGGCTTCGGCGGGATAGTCGCGGCCGTTCATCGTCACGGCCGCTTTGAGGACGCCCCGGCTCGCGGCCGATCCCACCGTCACCGCCGGGAGCCTGTCGGTAAGCGGCAGGCGCGCGCCGGCGGACAGCGTCTCGCCGGATGTCCACGCGCCGCCCTCCTGCGAAAGCCCCTCGGCGGGCGAGACGGAGACGGTCGCGCCGCCGCTTTCAGCGGACGTGACGTTGAGCGCGGGGCGCAGCGTGTCGCCGGGCGCGGCAAAGCGCGGCAGCGACAGGTCTACGACGACGGGCCGCGCGATCTCCGTCTCGGCCGTGGCGCGCCCCATGTTTTCGCCGTCTACGGCTATCGCCTCCACGCGCAGAGAGCCGGCGTACTCGGGGATCGCGACGGTTATTTCGGCCGCGCCATCCTTCAGCGGGACGTCGGGAAGCCAGAACGACAGAGGCGTGTAGTCGGAGGCGCGCACGGGCGACATCATGTCGGCGTTGGCCATCATTCTGAGCGCCATCGCGCCCTCGGCGCCGCCCGCGGGGTGAAGCGGGATCGTGCCGCGGGCCTCGATGGGCAGCAGCGCGTCGTACACGTCGCAGAACTTGCCGTTCAGGCCGCGGCGGCGCGTGAAGTACTCCCACGGATCTTCGTTGTCGCCGCCCGCGAGCAGCAGGATGCCGCGATCGACGAGCGCGAACGAAACGGAGCCTTTCGCGGGGGCGCCGGCGGCGTCGGTGACGCGCACGCGGGCCGTGTAGCCGCCCGGCTCGGACTTGCGGGGCGCCTCGACGGCGACGTTCAGCCTGCGCGAGGCGAGATCGAGCTTGATCGGGATAGCGCCCAGCGCTCGGTGCGGCGGCTTGGAGCCGGCGTTTTCGGGCCTGACGACCTGCAGCGCGGCCCAGCCGTTGGGAAGCATCTCCGGGGTGACGGGCACTTCGACGACGCTCTCGCCGTCGTTTATCTCAAACGACTTTATCGCGACGGGCCTGTCGCCGCCGACAGTCAGGACGGCGCGTCCCGCGAAAGGCGGCTTGATCGCGATCTTCGCCGTGCCGCCGACGGCGTAGGCTTCGCGGTCGGCCCTCATCTCGACGCGATCGGGCATGACGGCGCCCGTCACGGCGGAACCCCGCCAGTTTTCCAGCGCCCACAGGCGCAGCGAGGCGCGGCCGTCGGCGTGGGCGAACGTGATCCTGTACTGTCCTTCGTCCTTCGGGCGGAAGACGAACTTGCCCGTGCCGTTCAGTTCCACGGTTGATTTTTCCGGCTCGGAGAACTCCTCCTGCCACACCATGCGGCTGCCGCCGTCGTCCGTGAGCATCACATAGCGCTCCGTGACCTTGCGGATCTCGACGTCCACCGCGCCGAGATTCACCGGGGCGTCGTTTGTATCGACGGAGACGAGAGCGATCTCGGCGTCGGCGTTGGGGCGCGCGCCGCCCTTGGGGGCCATCACGCCGATGAGCGCCTTCGTCGGGTACACGGGAACCGAGACCGTGCTGCCGGTCCAGCGGCCGTTCGCCTCCATGACGTTGAGGCGGAAGTGGGCGCGCACGATCGACGGCGCGCGTATATCCTCGCCGGGAGTCCAGACGGCGGAGGCCCTGCCCCCTTCGTCAAGCGTTCCGACGCCGATCTCCCCGGAATACCGCCCGGCGTCCTTCGCCGTCTCGCAGCCGAACTCGTAGCCGGGGAACGTCTTGGAGACGTACTTTTCGGGGACGGCGGTGTAGCTCAGCTCCCAGTTCAGACCCGCGCCCGAACCGCCGAACAGGTAGCGCGCGCCGATGTCGAACTTTCCCTCCACGCCGGGGAACATCGCGTCGGGGGCTTTGAGCGCCGTCTCGACCTGAGGCGGACGGAACTCCTCGATGAAGACGCTCCTCTCGGCGACGACTGTCCGCGTGCCGGGGACGAGCAGCGCGAGCGAGTACTCCCCGCTCCCCGCCGCCTCGGGAATAGGCACGGAAATAGAGCCGACGCCGTTTCCGTCCAGCTTGAGGACGCCGCTTGCCAGGTCGATGCCTCGGCCGGAAAGCTTCCACGCGAGCGGGAACTCGCCCGGCAGGCCGAGAGAGGCGTCGCGCACGATCGCCTGCGCCCGGAGTGTCTCGCCGGGCTGCCAAAGCCCCCTCGGCAGCGTCCACATGCCGTCGTAGCCGTCGTTCCACGGCGCGCCCGAGACATCGACATCGCGGCCCGCGAGCTGGTCGTTCCCCAGCTTCACGAACGAGATCCGGCCGTCGATCTCGGCCGTGACGAGAACGGGGCGGAGATCGTCCTCCCAGCCGTCAACGGCGAAACTCGCGGCGCCCTCGGCGTCGGTCGTGCCCGAGAGCAGAAGCTGGTTGCTGGCGGAGTACACCTTCACGCTCGCGCCGGCCAGCGGCCTCGCGCCGGAGACGGAGGCCGCCCACACATGCAGTCCGCGCTTGTAAAGCCGCGCCGACACCGCCGTGTCGGTAACGGCAAGGAGCATGCGCGCGCTGATCCATACGCCGGGGTCGGCGCCCCGCGCCTCGATCATGTAGATGCCCTCGCCCTCGCAGCCGAGCGCGCTCAAGTCCGCGGCGCGGCGCGCAGTCTCGTTGAGCGGGGCATCGACGCGGAATTCGCGGCTGCCGAGCGGCTTTGCCCAGCGTGTGAAGTTGTTGTTCCAGTCGGCGCTGTCAAGGGCCGCCACGGCCACGTTGTTGGCGTACAGACGCCACGCCGAAATCCGCAGCGTCTGGACGTTCGTCGTTTCAAGCGCGATCCTCGGCGTCTCGGCGGGCGTCAGGAACATCCCGGCGGCGGGGAAGCGGACAGACGGCGGCACGTCGGGGAAGATGAACGACTTGACGAAATCCTCCTTCATCGCCTCGCCTTCCGCGCCCTTCAGCCCTTTGCGTATCGTCAGCGTGACGCGCGAACGGGGCGCGAAATCGCCGGCGACGCTGAAACCGTCGTAGACCGACTCGAGCGTGAAGGGGACTTCGGGCGAAAGTTCGATAAAGCCCTTGGCCTTGGCCAGATCGACGGGGCTGTTCAGCTCAATGTGGACGCTGCCTCTGCCGAAAGCGTTCATCAGGGCTTCGGAGCCGGTCACGCGCGTCTCGGCGATCAGGTCGATCGTCTTTTCGAGAAAATTTTCCAACGGAAGGTCGCCCTTGTCGGGCATCAGGCCCGGGTTTATGACAAGTCTGAGGCTTTTGCCCCAGATCTCCCGCGTATCGACGAGAACCTCGGCCCCGGGCGCGGCGCCGCGCACGGCGTAGCCGACGGAGGCGCCCTGTTCGTCGTAGAGCGACAGGAAGCCGCGCAGCCTCACGGGCGACACGGGCACGTTGAAGTCGATCTTCAGCGTCGCGCGGCGGTCGGCGGAAAGGCCCAGCAGCGACACGCGCTCGAATTTGAGCGGGGGCGTCGTGAACTCGAAACTCTGCGCGCCGCCCACGAGCGTCCCGTCGGCCGTCCTCAGACCGCCCGGGCCGAAATCGGCGGCATAGCGCGTGGCCGGTCGGAGATTGGCCGACGGCGTGAACACGAGCGTGTCGGGCGCGACCCACTTCGCCGTGCCCTCGAGGGCGGGACGGAACTTGATCGGCACGTCGCCGCCGGTCAGGGGCGCGTCCAGCTTTGACGCGGGGACGACGTCGCCGCTGAAAACGACCGTGAAACTCGGGCGCGGCTGATCGCCGGTCAGCCTGCCGCGCGGCGAGAAGTCGGAGACGGTCACGTCCTTCGCCCGCGCGGGCGCGGCCAGAAACGCGCCGAAAAGCAGGGCGGCCAGAAATCTTCGCATGAAAAAACACCTCCTGAGATATAGGAAAACTTTGCCCGCGCGGCCCCGCGAAAGTCCGGGGCGGCGGGACGGGCGGCTTTTAAGTCCGTCCGTTGACGATGAAACGGTATGCAGGGACTTTGCGGCGACGGCGGCGATATGGACGGGAGGAGACGAGCCGCGCGTGAGTTTTTCCCGCGCGCGTCGGGCGACGGCTGTCGGGAAGGCCGGGGAATGAGCGTTTCGCGGCGAAGTTCTCCGGGCGGCGCGGCTTTTCGCGCGAAACGGTTCATTCCGCCCGGGGCGCGGCTCGGCTGTGCGGGCGCGTCGCCGAAAAGCTGTCGCGGCCGCGCGGTCGGGCGTGACGTTCGGCGGCCGCGCCGGGGCTGGTTTCGCCTGCCGTCGCGCCCGTACACGGCGCGGCCTGTGCCGTATTCGCCCGCTGCGGGCCGTTTGCGCGACGGAACTCCGCCGGGGGGAGACGCTCCGGCGTGCTCCCCGGCCCGCCCTGTGCCGGCGGTTCTCGCCCCGGAGCCGGTCGCGGCCGGTCTTTCTGTCCGCGCCGGACGGGCAGTCGCCGGCACGCGGCGTCGTGCCGCCGGTTTCCTTTCTCACATCACGCGGCGATCCCCGCCGCGCCGTTCACTTAAAAACTTAATTTTCTTCCCGTGCCGGTTCGGCATAAGCATACCATAAAACGCTCTTTTTCGCACACGGAACGCGAGAAAAAGCTCTTTACGAAACACTTTCGGACGCGCGAAGCCGCCGCGTCCGAGCCGTTCGCGGCGATCCGTCCGAAAAAAACGGCCGCCGCGAAAGCTTTCGCGCGCCGCCGGGTCAATCTTTTTCGGGAAGGAACGCGCGCGCTGTGCGAAAAAAGCCCGATATGTGATATGATACTGCGCGGAGAGCGCGGTTTTGTAAAAAAACGATCGCGCGGGGGAGGTGAAAAACGTGCGGCGTGCCGCAAGGATCCTGATCGTCCTCGTCTCGGCGGCGTTTTTCGCCCGCGCCGCGGGCGTCTGCCGCGCGGGGCAGCGCGTGGGCGCGCCGGGCGGGAGAAAACTGACGGTGCGCTGCCTCGACCGTCTGGCGCCGTATGTTTTCACAGGCCCCGACGGGCGAATGACGGGGCTTTACATCGATCTGCTCGACGCGATCGCGCGGCGCGCGGAACTGAACTTTTACGTTTTCGGCCCCGAGGACGACGACAAAAACGGCGCTCCCGATCTCGTCGTCGGCTCGATGTTCCCCGTCGAGACGGGGCGGGAACTGTACGGTTGCCTGCCCGTGCGGAATTTTGACCCCGACGACCCGCGCATGGCGAGGTCGGTGAGACAGATGCTCGATCTGACGGCCGAGGAACGGCAGGGCGCGCTGTGTTTCGCGTATCCTTTCCTGTGGGAGTCGTCGTCGCTGTTCCTGCCGCGCGGCGGCCCCGACAGCGTGGAGGATCTGCGGGGCAAGCGCATCTGCGTGGTGCAGGGGGCGCCCGAGGAAAAACTGCTGCGCGCTCTGGGCTTCGGCGAGGAGATCTTCCGCTGCGGCTCGGTCGCCGAGGGGCTGCGGACGCTCGCCGTGCGCATCTGCGACGCTTTCGTGTGCGAGACGTTCCAAGGACTTTACGAGATGGCGAAGACGCGCCGCTACCGCTACAGGATCCGCCATCGCTCGCTGCCGCTGCAGTCGTATGACCGCGCCATCGTCGTGCTGAAGGGCGATATGGAGCTTGCCGTCAAGGTTGGCTCGGCGCTGCGCGGGATTCGGCAGAGCGGCAGGTACACGCAAATTCTGGATCGCTGGCTGAACGACTCGAGCGATTTCTGGCTCACGCCGCAGTTTGCCGCGCGTGTCTCGTGCATGGCGCTGCTCGCTTTCGGCGCGCTTGTCGTGTGGAACTATCTGCTCAAACGGAAGATCCGCGTCACCGTGGGCGAGCGCGAGCGCATCTTCGACTCGCTGCGCGAGGGCATCCTCGCCGTGGACGCGCGCGGGCGCGTCACGATGCTCAACCAGATGGCCAAAACGCTGCTCGACTTGAGTGGCGACGTGCTGGGGAAGGACGCCGACGCGCTGATCCCGGGGCTTGACATCATGCGCGTCGTGCAGACTGAGACGCCCGTGTACGACGCCGAGGAGAACCTGCGCGGCGCGCTGCTGTCGTGCAGCAAGGCGCCCGTCGTCATCAACGGGCGCGTGTGCGGCGCCATCGTCGCGCTGCGCGACCTCAGCGAACTTCAGGCGATGGCCGAGGAGATGACCGGCGTCAAGATGTACGTCGAGACGCTGCGGATCCACAACCACGAGTTCATGAACACGCTGCAGGCCATATCGGGCCTCGTGCAGCTGGGACAGTACGACCGCGCCGTGCGGTACATCGCGGCCGAGACTGGCGCGTCGCAGTCGGCGCAGACGTTCATGACGGAGCGCATCAAGAACGCCGCCGTGTGCGGCATCGTGATGGGCAAGGCGGGGCTGTGCCGCGAGCAGGGCATCAGGTTCGCGCTCGATCCCGAGAGTTTCTGCGCCGACCACAGCGCCGAAATCAGCGACCGATCGCTCGTGATCATCGTCGGCAACCTGCTCCAGAACGCTATCGAGGCCCTTCTGGAAAAGGGCGTCACGCCGCTGTCGCGGGTGACGCTCGCCATCTACGACGAATCGGGGCGCATCTTTATCCTCGTGCGCGACAGCGCCGGCACGATGAATCCCCACACGGCCGAACACGTCTTCGACAAGGGGTTCAGCACGAAGGGCCGCCCGTCCGGCTACGGGCTGTACAACGTGGCCTCGATCGTAGACGCGCTCGGCGGCGACATCGCCGTCGATTACGCCGAGGATGAGTACACCGAGTTCACCGTCACGATCCCCATCCCCGGCGGGAACAAGGAGGACAAAGCCGGCGTCGCCGCCGCCCCGCCGGGCGGCCGTTAGGCGCGCGGCGGGAAAAAGATTTTTTCGGTTTCCACACCTATGAGGAGGTTTCGTTACCGATGTCCGATCCCATTGACGTGCTCGTCGTCGAGGACGACCCGATGGTCGCCGCCGTGCACAGGCAGTTTATCGCCGCGATACCCGGTTTCGTCGTCGCCGGCGTCGTCTCGAGCGGGCGCGACGCGCTGGAGTTTCTGCGCAAACGCCCGGTGCGGCTCGTGCTGCTTGACATTTTCCTGCCCGGCATGGACGGCGTGCGGACTTTGCAGAAGATCCGCGAGACGAACGGCACCGTCGGCGTGATCGTCGTCTCCGCCTCGCGCGACACGAACACGGTCAACGCCGTGCTCAAAGCCGGCGCGTTTGATTACATCATCAAGCCGTTCGTGTTCGAGCGCATCCAGAACTCGCTGCGCTCGTTCGAGCAGCTGGAAACGCGCCTCAACCGCGGCGCCTCCCAGATCGACCAGAAAGAACTGGATCAGCTGCTCCAAAAACAACGCGACGATCCGGACGCGCACGAGGATCTGCCCAAGGGGCTGAACCCGCAGATGCTCCAAAAACTCGTCGAGCTGCTTGCCAAAGCCCCGGCGCCCATGTCGGCCATCGAGGCGGCCGTCGCGCTGCACGTGTCGCGCATCACGGCGCGCCGCTATCTGGAGTACCTCGTCGCGCAAAAGCGCGCCGCGCTCGAACTGGAGTACCAGAAAGTCGGCCGCCCCACGAATCGGTACCATCTCGTCAGGTGACGGCGCGTTTTTTAGCGCGGGGAATCCCCCGACGGACAAAAAGCGTTCCCGGGCGCGG
>CAZRXR010000029.1:0-21423 GCA_964604125.1 uncultured Synergistaceae bacterium | reverse complement strand
ATGTTCCAGTACACGTCCAGAAGATAGCCCACCGCCTGCAACGTGTAAAAGCTGACGCCGATGGGTACGGACAGACGCGCGGCGGGCAGCCGGGCCGCGGCCCCCGCCAAGGCCAGAACACGGTTGACGTTGACGACGACGAAGTTGGCGTACTTCAGCGGGGCGAGGAGTCCCACGTTCACGGCCAGCCCCGCCGCCAGCGCTCTTTTGGCCGCCGCCGCGTTCCCCGCCCGCTTCGCGGCGGCGATGCCGCGCGCGCAGAAAGCGGTGGCCGCCACCCCGGCGACGATGTAGAGCACGGTGTAATCCTTGGCGGAAAAATGGAAGAATAACAGGCTGAACACCAGCAGTTCGATCCACTGCCAGCGTTTTGGAAGCAGATAGTATACCGCCAGCGACGCCGCGAAAAAGAACAAGAAAGATTGTGATGTTAATGTCATAAACAGTTACCTCGGCAGACTGCCGCCTGTTGCCGTCCCGCTCCTTGGGAACCGGCGGCCCGCGGGGATGGGGCCGCCGGTTACTCGGTGATACCCGCCGCGCCCGCGTTTTCCGGCTCCCGCGCGGCTTTCATGCCGGACGCGGCGCCGGATACGCCCGCCGGCGGCGATGTTTTCGCGAACTTCGGCGCCGCCGTTGCCGGAAACGTCCGCGAACACTCCTCCCGCTCCGGCGGAAATCCGGGCTCCGCGAGCGGCGCGGCTTTTACGCTTCTTTCATTCAGTTTCGCGCTCCCGTCGCGCCGCTTTTTCCGGGGCCGACGGCCGGTTCCCCGGGCGTCGCCTTCCCGATCCGCTCCCGTGTACACGGGGCCGCGCGGGACGCGGAAACCCTTCGTCCCGTTTTTTCCGTCAGCCGGTTTTTACGTCTTAGAAAATTTCCGTTTCGCGCTTTTTCAATATATGGGCGGTCATAATCGCCGTTTTCTTTTTGACCGCCTTCTCGACGGAATAGCCGTTGGTCGGGCATATCAACCTGTCGCGAATGTCGAACCCGGCGCTCCGATATAGGTTTTCTATCTCATCCACATTCCGGAACAGGTAAATGTGGTCTTTCTGCGGACAGTTAACCACGGTGGCAATGTAGATAAACGAGTTCCCGCCGGTGATCTCGCGCACTTTCTCCAAAAAGGCCGCGGGCCGCTCCACATGCTCCAGAACCTCGCCCAGGACGACGGCGTCGCAGCACGGCCCCTCATACCGAAAGAAATCCTGCTCCCGGACGGAAATGTCTTTTTCGCCCCGGGGCACTCGTTGCTCCACCATCTGACGGCACATCAGCACGCAGGTTTTTGAAATGTCGATCCCGAGGTAGCGCTTAAAATCCGTGAGCCGCGCCGCGAGCACGAAATACTCTCCGTGCCCCACGCCGACGTCCAGCCACACGCCTTCCCCGGATAAGCCGCGTATCTTTTCGCCGTACCATTCGCGGCATTTCCTGTGGGCTTCCATCAAGTAGGTCGAAACAGCCAGCCCTTTCATGTAGTATTCCATGTATTCCGGGTTCCGGTAGAAGAACTCGTTCACGTCCCGGCTGCCGGAATAGCGGTAGCGTCTGTTTCTGATAAAGTAAAGCTGTTCCTCCATGATGTCCCGCACAAACTTCAAATAGCAATCCGCCAGATGCTCCGCCGTGTCCCCCTGTTTCACGTAGGAACCGATCAGCGCGCGCAGCCCTTCGCGCTCGTCCGGCGAGAGGCTGTCCAGAAAGCCGCTCAGGGCCTTCGCCTGAAAGACGTTCTTTTCGCAGACGCGCGAAAGCAGTTTCGTTACGTCCGCGTCCGCGGTTTCGTCACGTGAAACCGCATCGACAGGGAGGGATACCCCCCCCCCCCGTATTTTTCGGTGTGTTTACTTATTTGCTCCATCAGAATGTGCCTCCGTCGCCGTCAAACGGCCGAAATAGGCCGACGCGCCCCGTTCATTTCATCTGGGACGCGATGATGTCCGCCATCGCGCCCACGTTTTTCAGGCCCTGCACGGCCTTCATGTCGAACTTGACGCCGAATTCGTCCTCCACCGCCGCCAGCAGCATGATGTGGCTCAGCGAGTCCCAGCCTTCCACGTCGGCGGCGGTGGTGTTTTCGCGAACTTCGATGCCGTCGTTGTCGAAAACGTCCCTGAATACTCCGTTCAGTCTGGCGAAAATCTCGGTTCTGTCCATCGTTCTCTCTCCTTTTGTGTCGCGGTGTTTTAATTCCGCACTTCGATCACGCGCTGTTTCTTTTCGTAACCGCCTGTCAGATCCAGCTCCCAGCGGGTGTTGCCTTCCGTGTCTTCTTCCGTTTTCGCGAAGCCCTGCTGCGCGTAGAAGTCTTTCACCATGGCGTTTTTGGCGGTGGGGTAGTAATGTCCCACAAGTTTCTTCAGTCCGCGCTCCAGAGCGACTCGCGCCAGTTCGTCCATCATGGCGAACTCCATCTCCCGCTTCAGCACGCGGCAGCTCATCAGCCACAGGATGATGTCAAGGGCATCTCCATCTTCTTCGGCGATGGTCACGGCTACCACTCCGTTGTCGCCGAAGCAGTCCTCCAGTTTGCCGTAGAGTGTCACTGTAGCGGGATCCGCCGCGGCGGCTTCGATTTCTTCCTGCGTATAGCGTCTGGTGGTCAGGTTGAACTGGTTGGACTTGTTGGTCAGCTGGGCGATGCGGGGCATGTACATGCTTTCAAAAGGTCTGACGGTGGCCTTCATCTTCAGAGAAAGAAGGTAGTCCTCGTAGTTGCCGAAGCTGGCCTGCAGTTCCGCCCGTTTCATGTTCTCCTTGTACATTTCGTTCCGCTTCAGATCGTCCCGCGAAAGGCCGGTCACCTCGAAGAAGCCGCTGCGGTCGATGACGCGGATGTAGTCCTCCACCTCGCCGATTTCCGGCGTCGGCGTTCCCGGCGCCTGCCGGCGGATAATGGCCCGCTCCGCCGGGTTGTCGTCCACAAAGACGAAGCTCTCCGGCAGCAGGCTCAGTTCCCGCGCCATCTGTACCAAATTCACGCTTTTCGGCTCCCAGTTGGCTTTGATGCAGATGAAGTCGTCGGGTTTCAGCACGCCGTCGGGGTGGTTGAGACCGGCGATGGCGTTCTCCCGCTCGTTTTTAGAGACCACGTTCAGCAGCACGCCCAGTTTTTTATGCTCTTTCAGATAGCGCTGGAATTCGTTGTAGACTTGGCCCATGCTGGTCTCCTCGCCTACGGCGAGGTTCTCCACGCCGTCGTCGCCGACGATTCCTCCCCAGAGGGTGTTGTCCAGATCCAGCGCGAAGGCTTTTTTGTTCTTGCCGAAAAGGGCCTTGATGATGTTGGACACGCTGAAGGCCAGCCGGGGGATGGCGTCGAGGCAGCAGCAGTATTTATACATGTGCCAGTAGAAGGGGGCGCTCCACTTTTCCAGTCCGTAATCCGCCGCCAGGTAGTTGATGTCGTTGATGAAGAAGTTTTCGTGGGCGCGGGCGTACTCGTAAAATTTTTGATTCAGTCGCGAGATGAAGTTGGTGCGGCCGTGGATGTTCACCGCGTCCTGATTGCCCAGCAGCCGGTAAAAGGGATACTCGAAGTTGTTTTGTATGATGGGGCAGTGATATGTCTCCCGCAGTTTGTCCCACATGGCCGTGAAATGCTCCGCCGTTCGCTCCAGCAGGGTGTCCACTTCTTCCGGGCTGTTGTCCGGCTCCGGGTAGACGGAGATGTTGCGGTTGGAGGTGTGGATGTAGATGGCGTCCGGCTTCAGCGCGGCCATCTCCCGGTTGCCGAACATGGCGTCCTGCCAGTACTGGGCGTATTCCGACTCGAAGAAGACGGGGCGGATGCCCTGATCCAGCAGGAACAGTTCGAGCATGTCTTTGATGTCGTGCGTGGTGGAGCCGCCGAGGATGGCGATGTGCTTTTCTATGAGGCTGGGGGTCCGCGAAAGCTCGCGTTTCAAAGCCTTGCGTTTGCGAAGCAGTGTCTGGGGGTCAAAAGGGTACTGCAGCCGCTGGTCCATGTTCGCGATGTCCTTTCTTTGAAAGTGTATTGTTATATCTGCCCTTTATCCATACCGGCGTTTGCAAAAAGGTGTACTTTTTTGCAAGCGGAAATCCCGGCCCGCGCGCCCCGCTCCGCCGTGAATTTTTGAGTATTCGGAATTGACATGAGCGCGATTTTATGAAAAAATGTCGAATGTCATAAAGAAAGAGCGTCTTGCAAAAAAGTACACTTTTTTGCAAGCCGCTCTTTTCGCACGGGGCGTTTCAGCATGTTCCCGCGCGTTTTCACCTCGGATGACCTTCGCCCCGCGCGGCTCTGTCCCGCGTGTTTGAAAGGAGTGTCCGCCACGCTCCGATCGTTTTTTGCGTTTTGCGCTTTGGATTCTCCGGCCGCCGATCCGAGACCCTCTTTCTTGTAAAAACGGACGGAAAACTCTGACGCGCTTAAGCGGGGGCAAGAAGTCAAAAATTCCGGGGAGAAATCGCGAGCCGTTTCAAATTTTCTCCCCCTGTCTCACGTTCATCACACGCGGAGAATGTTCACATGAGAAAACTCAAGACGATCCTTGTCACCGGCGCGCGGGGCGGACGCCGGGGGTAACGGCCGGTTTCGGAACTGAGCGAACCGTTCCGTTCGGCGGGGGGACGGCGGCGCTCGCGAGATCGTCGCCGCGGGAGCGAATACTCTGCGCGAGGGTGGACGCGAGGCGCGAGCGGAAATGGCGCGTATTTTAAAAAGGCGGAACTGACGGCTCCGGAAGCCGTCAGTTCCGCCCTGCTCCGCCTTTTAACGTATCCCGATTCGGCGCGGGCGCGCGCGGAAACGACGGTCGCGACGCGCTCCGGCGTCTGACACAGAACACGAACCTGTCGAGGAGAAAAAATTCCGCGCGGGGAAAAAACTCCCGAGCGCGGAAATTTTTTTAATAAATAAAAAGGAACGTTTCACGGCGCGCGCCGACGCTTTTTACGGGAGACACGCGCCGGACAACGGGCGATTGCTATATGTCCCGTTTTTCACGGTATCCGCGCGCGCCGAGGGTTGCGCCGTCTCGCCGGTCATGTACGCGGCGAAAAACAGCCGGTTTCCGTGCTCATGCCTTCACGCGGGAAGGGCGTTTGTTTTGCGGTTTTGCCGTGTCCGCCGAGCGTCCGTGAGCGCGGCGGGCGGAACGGGCGAAAAAAAAGGGGGCAGCCAAGCGGCATTTTTGCCGAAAAACTGGCCAAGTCACGGCGCGTTCGGCGGTGCTTTTTTTAAAACGGCGTCCCGGCCCCGCTCCGATCGGCTAGCGCCACTTGCCGCGAGGCCCACGCCCGCGCTCAGACTTTCCGCCGCGTTGTCCGCTTGCTCGCGGCAGTTGATAGCGCGAGGCCGCTACAGTCTTCACTCGTATTTTTTTCGTGCCGCTCCGATGCCGACGTTTGTGACTACCGCAAACTTCGTCCGCGCTCCCCTTTTTTATCTGCGGGGGCCGGACGGATTCACGCCCCGCTCGGGTTTACGCCGCCGCGAGATCTGTTTGTTCGCTGTCGTCGATCTGGGCGGCGCGTGCCTCAAACTCCGCCAGCGCTCCCGTCTTGTAACCGCCGCTCGCTTTTGCCAGCCGCTCCCTTGCCGCGCGCCCGTCTTTACGCGCCAATTTTTCCGTCGGCGCGTTTTTTGCCGCGCCCCGGCGCGGTTTTCCCCCGCCGCGTCGCGAGTGCGCCGCCGCGCCTCCCTTTGTTCATTCCCGTTTTTGCGCGCTCCTGCGCGGTTCGCTTGTTCGCGGGGGCCGGTCTGCGTGGCGGCGGTCGTGATGGGAACTCCCCCTCCGCACCCGGCAGCCCGCGTGATCGCGATGCTTGGTTTAAGCGGCGGCGTCCGCGAACTTTGCCCGCGCTTTTCACACGCCGCCCGGCACGGGCGTTTTCACGAACCTTTCCCCCTGCCGTTTCCCGATTTCAATTCGCCTCCGTCATGTTCCCGCTCCGCCCACGCTTTCTTTTTTATCCGCGCGGCTCGCGCAGGTGCCGCTCGGCCGCGAATTTCAGTCGTATTTTCTTTTTTCCCGCTCCGCCAGCGCTCCCGTCTTGTCGTCGCCGCTCGCTTTTGCCCGCCTCCCCTGTCGCTCATGCCTGACTTTCAGCGCCGATATTTTCCGTCGGCGCGCTTTTTCCGCGACGCTCGCCGCAAGGCCCTCGCCCGTACTCAGACTTTCCGCCCCCGCGTTATCCCATAAAAAAACAAAAAAACGCCGGATAAGCGCGGTCTGTGAGTCGCGGTCTTGTCCGGCGCGTTGTTTCGGGCAAACGGTAAACTGAAACGGCGTTTTCACACCGCCGGGAACTTTCTTTTTTACCCCGGCTTCCCGACTGCCCGCGCGAAAAAGCGATCACCGACTCCGACGGGGCGGGGCTTTCGCGCCCGCGCTCTTAGCCGCCCCGATGCCGCCGCGCTCTCTCCTTGCTCGCGGCGGTTGCTCGTGTGGCGGCGTTCGAGAACTTTGCTCGCGCTTTTTCCGCGCAACCTGACACGGGCGTTTTCACGAACCTTTCCCCCTGCCGTTTCCCGATTTCAATTCGCCTCCGTCATGTTCCCGCTCCGCCCACGCTTTCTTTTTTATCCGCGCGGCTCGCGCAGGTGCCGCTCGGCCGCGAATTTCAGTCGTATTTTCTTTTTTCCCGCTCCGCCAGCGCTCCCGTCTTGTCGTCGCCGCTCGCTTTTGCCCGCCTCCCCTGTCGCTCATGCCTGACTTTCAGCGCCGATATTTTCCGTCGGCGCGCTTTTTCCGCGACGCTCGCCGCAAGGCCCTCTCCCGCACTCAGACTTTCCGCCCCCGCGCTCTCCCATAAAAAGACAAAAAAACGCCGGATAAGCGCGGTCTGTGAGCCGTCGTCTTATCCGGCGCGTTGTGTATTGTTTCGGGCAAACGGCTAACTGCCCGCGCCGGGGATACTCTCGGGCGCGGAACGGCTTTTTCCCCCGCCGGACAAAACGCGAGCCCCGCCGCGAAAAAATCCCGCCCGGCGGGAAAGCGCGAAAACGCGCCCCGCGCGGACGGGATCTGCCCGGAGAGCGCGAGGACGCGCCCCGGGAGACACGTTTCCGCGTCAGACCTTTAAATTTCAAACTTGATGTTCCACTTCTCGTGCAGTGCCTTGACGGTGCCGTCGGCCTCGAGCTCGTCGAGCGCCTTGTTGATGTCGGCGGCGAGGGCGTCGTTGCCCAGCTGCATCGCGATGGCCTTGCCGAAGCCGTTGATGAACTTCGCGTAGGCGATGTGCACTTTGTTTTTGAACGCGGGCAGCGACACGTACTTGTGCGCGACGGGGATGTCGAGCAGGCAGAAATCGGTGCGGCCGGTGACCATGTCGAGCATACAGTCGTCAAACTTGGGGAACAGCTTCAGCTCGAAACCGATCTCGTCCTTTATCGCCGCGAGGGCGCCCTCCTGAATCGTGCCCTGCTGGACAGCACCGACGAGACCCTTGAGGTCGGCGTCGCTCTTGAGTGTGAGCGAGTTCTTGGCGATGACGGCGCTGCGCGACAGCTCGTAGACCTTGGAGAACAGCATTCTCTTGGCGCGCTCGGGCGTGGAACTCATGCCGGCGATGGCGCAGTCAACCTTGCCCGTGGGGATGGCGGCCAGCAGCGAGTCGAACTTGAGCATGTCGATCCACTCGACCTCCACGCCCAGCTTGGCGGCGATGGCCTCCATCAGGTCGATGTCGAACCCGGCGGGTTTGCCGTCGGTGCCGGGGAACTCATACGGCGGGAACGTGGCCGACGTGCCGACGACGAGTTTCTTCGTCTTGCCGGGAACGTAGGCGGCGCACGCGCACGACGCGGCGAACAGCGAAACGGACAGAACGGCGAGCATTAACTTTTTCATCGTGATTCCTCCTAGAGTTTATTTACCCGTTAAAAACGAACTGGATTTTAACGCGGCTGAATAATATCACAGTTTATTTTTGATGTCAATAGAGAAAATTAGTTCAGTTTTTCGGCGCCGAATGTCGCGCCGCGCCGAGCGCGCCCGCGCGTTCGCAAAAACGCCGACGCGCGGCGAGCGTTTTCAAAGCGGCGGCAAGGGGGTCGAATACGCTGCTTTCCCCGACGGCAAAGGGCATCGCGCCCCTCGGTTCCTCGGCGGCCGCGTCGGCGAAAAGCGCGCGGCTTTCTTCCCGGCGGCGGGGAACGCCCGAACAGGCCGCCCGCGCGCCTGTGAGCGTTTTTTCTCCGAAAGGGGGAGGAAAAGGCGCGCGAAAAGATCGCGCGCCCCGGAAGGTTCCGGGGGATTTTTTTCAAACGGCGGCGCGAAAACCGCGCCCCGCGCGGCGCGCGGTTTTCCCCGTTTCGGGCCGGAGCGCAGGAACGGCCCCAGCCGCGCTCGAAAAATTCCGCCGCGTCGGCGAAAAGCTCGCGGCTTTCTCCCCGGCGGCGGGCAGACGAGGCGGACTCGCGGCGGCGCGAAAACAGCGCGTCGGCTCGCAAAGCGCGGAACGCGCGCGGGGTTGAAAAGGCGTTTTACGACGGCTCGCCCCCTATTGCCTGCCGACGGAGCGAACGGCGTCTCCGGGAGACGCGCCGGAGCGACCCGGCGGGATTCCCGGCGCGCCTTTCCCGCGCGGGGTGAAAAAACACACGCCGTATGGAGCGCCTTTCCGGCTCTCCCGCCGCCATGAAGCGTTTTGGGGCGACGCGCGCTTTTTTCCGCTCTCGCGGGCGGGGGTTAAAAAAGGAACCTACGCGCCCGGCGAAAAACCGGCGCGAGGGGAACTTAAATCGCTCGCGGGGGATTTGCCCGTCCTAACGCCACCCAGGGGGGATTACCGGCGGCGCTCATTTTCCTATCCCGTGTGCGGGGTGAAGAACGCGCGGCCCGCGCGTTCTTCCCGTTCGCCGCTCCTTTTGCCGGCCGGGCGCCCGATTCGGAGAAAGAACCCGCGCGCTAAAACGAAAACCCGGCGCGGCGGGCGATTATTCTCGGCGGGGGCGCGCGTCGTTCGGCCCGCTTTTCCCGGTATAACAGGCGGCGCGCCCCGATCGTCGGCGCGCAAAGACGGCGAACCCGTCCGCCGCGTCCGTCACGCGCCACGCGGGCGATGTACGGCAAGGAGGAGCGCCCGGCCCTTCGCGCCGGCAAAAAAAAAGCGGAGAGCGATCCCGCCGCCGCGCGATTGGGCTTTTTATCTCCATCAAAAGCGTGTTAAGCGGTTGATGTATTCTGACCAATTCGGTTCGCGTCCAAAACATTTTTGCCGTCCCCGTTTTTTCGCGCGCTCCGCCGCCCCGGTCGGCGAACGTCGGCGACGACACGTCCCGTGACGCGCGGGCGCGAAAAAAAGGGGAGCGGGCGCGAAGCCCGTTCCCCCGTAAACTCGCTGTTTTTCGTCCGAACGCGCGAAAAGTCGCCCCGCGCGCTTTCGCGCGCCGCGGCCAAACGCCGCGCGCCGGGCGGCAGCACGCCCCGCGTCAGGCGTGGTCGCGCAGATTTTCGCGCTTTTGCAGCTGGTAAATGGAAGCGTTGCCGTTGCACACGTAGGCCGCCGCGCAGACGATGAAGAACAGCGGCATGTGCGCGAAGCCGAAAAGTTCGCAGCCGACGGCGATCGCGCCCAGCAGCGTGTTCGTCGCGCCGCAGAACACGGCGGAACTCCCGAGGGCGGCCGCGAACGGCATCGGAAGGCCGAGCGACGGCCCGACCAGCGCCCCGAAACAGGCCCCCGTGGCGAAAAGCGGCACCACCTCGCCGCCGAGGAACCCCACCGCCAGCGTCAGAACCGTGAGGACGGCCTTTAAGATGAAGTCGCAGCGGAACGACCTTCCCTCGATCGCCTCGACGATCAGCTCGGCCGACGAGCCGGAATAGCGCCCGCCCCAGAACACAAGCAGCAGCGCCCCCAGCGCCGTGCCGACGATGAGCGAGCGCAGGACAGGCGAGGGAATCAGGCGGGCGAGCGCGTCCCTGGTGTGGTGCAGAGCCCACGCGAAGACGCCGCCGAGAACGCCGAACATGGCGCCGATGACGATCAGCCGTGCGCCCGTCAGCGGCGTGAGTTCGAGCGTGCCGGCAAGGGGATAGACGAAAGGCTTCCAGCCAAGGACGCCCGACAGGAAACTCGCGGCGAACGCCGCCACCATCGCGGGCATGATCGCCCTGTACTCGAGATAACCGGCCGTGAACACCTCGATGGCGAAGAACGTGGCCGTCATCGGCGTGCGGAACAGCCCGGCGTACCCTGCCGCCATGCCCGCGATCAGCAGCAGACGGTCGGCGTTCTTTAAAGGCAGAGCCTTGCCGACGGCGTAGCCCATCGTCCCGCCGATCTGCAGGGCGACGCCCTCGCGGCCGGAACTGCCGCCGAACAGATGCGTCAGCCACGTGCCGCACATCGCGAGCGGAATCAGCCGCAGAGGGATGTCGTCGGTGGCGCCGTGGCCGGCCTCGAAGATCAGCGACATGCCCTTCACGCTCTTGCCGCCCAGGCGCCGGAACGCCCACGCGATGACGGCGCCGCCCACCCCCAGAAACGGGATCAGCGCGTAAGGATGCGCCAGCCGCGTCGAAGTCATCCAGCCCAGCACAGTGCCGAAAAACACGCCGACAAGCCCGGCGGCAAGCCCCACGGGCACGGCGGCCAGCATCAGCAGGATCATGTTTCGGTACGCCCTCGCCAAACCTCTCATATCGATTCCTCCCCGCACGTATGATCTCGGTCATTTTCAGACGTTGAACGCAACCGACCTTATAATATAATATCACTAACGATGGCTCGATTCCACAATGAAATTTCAAAAATCTCGGGGAGCGAGAGAACTGTCTCACGACGAAAAAAAACATCCCGCGTCCCCGGCAAAGGTCAGCGAAAATCAACCGCCTGTCACGCGCCTTTGCCAAAAAACGCCTTCGCCCGCCCGGCGTTTCCGGCCGCCGCGAGGGTGGGGGAAAAAACCGCGCGCCTCCGTTTCTTTCGGAACGCCGGGACCGAGGCGCGGAGCCGTCGTCTTCAGCCGCTTTGGCATCAAGGAAAGGATCGGACATGTGGAGATATTATCTCGCGATCATGTGCCCCGTCGTCTTCTGGGGCACGTCGTACCTGGCGACGGCCCTGGCCTACGAGACCATCTCGCCGCAGCAGCTCGGGCTGGCTCGCGCGGCGCTGGCGGGCCTTCTGTTTTTCGCGTTCCGCGCCGCGCGCGGCGAGCGCGGGAGCGTCGCCCGGCGCGACTGGCCCGCCCTCGCCGTCGGCGGCCTGTCCGGCGTCACGCTGTATTTCGCGTTCCAGAACGCGGCTCTGGCGATGACCGGCCCGGCGCGCGCGGCCCTGATCACGGCCTGCTACCCGGCCATCGTCCTCGCGATGAAGTGCGCGGCTTCCCGCGAGCTGCCCGCGCCGAGGCAGATCGCCGGCATCGCCGTCGCCGTGTGCGGCGTGGGGATGCTGACGGGCGCCCCGGGCGGCGGTTCGCTGAAAGGCGACCTGACGATGCTGGTTCCCGGCGTGATGTGGGGCGTCTACTGCCTTTCGTCGGAAAAGCTGGCGGAGCGCTATCCCGCGACGCTGCTGACGGCGTGGCAGATGCTCGTCGGGGCCGCGGCCTTCGTTCCGCTCGCGCTGCTCGAAGGGCGTCCGCTCCTCGCGCCGACGCCGCGCTCGGCCATGGCGGCCGTCTATCTGGCCGTGTGCTGCTCGCTGCTGTCGTTCGTGTTCTTCAACTTCGCCGTGAAGGGGTTGTCGGTCACGGTTTCCTCGCTGCTGCTCAACCTGCAGCCGGTCGTCGGCGTCGTCTGCTCGTACCTGGCGCTCGGCGAGACGGTGACGCCGTTCCAGGCGCTCGGAGGGAGCGTCGTCGTCGCGGGCGTTCTGCTCGGCACGCTCGGCGTCAGGCGCTGACGGCGGGGTTCCCGCGCCCGGCGGGAAGCTTTTCGCGCTCCCGGCAAACGCGCGCGGCGCGCGGGACGCCGCTTTTTCAAAAGCGCGCGCCCGTATCCGGCGGAACCCCCCGGCGCGCGGGACGTTCCGTCCCTTATCGCGCCCGCCTCCCGGAAAGTCCGGTGAGGTGAAAAAACGGCCGTCGCCGACCGAGGGCGGCCGATTCGGCCGCCGGCCCGATGTCATGACGGCGAGAGGAGCGGGGGAGAAAGAACGAACGCGGTTTCGCCCGAGCGCGCCGGAACGACGCCCGAAAATCGCGCGGAACCGGCCCGACCGTCCGCGAAACAGGGCCGCGCCGGCCACTTCGCGCCGCGCGATGCCCCGGCGGCGCGCGGCGGCGACGCGAGACGGCCTTTCGGAAGTCGGGAAGGCAGCCGTGAAATGGAATCCGGCGCGTTCCCCCGCCGGAACACGCCGGCGCGCGGGGCGAAAACGGGGGCCGCAACAGCCTTTCCGCCTTTCCGCCTTTCCGCCTTTCCGCCTTTCCGCCTTTCCGCCTTTCCGCCTTTCCGCGATCGCCGCCCACCCGTTCACCGCGTGTTTCAACCTGTATCGATCGGGGAAAAGCTCCAAAAAAACGGCGAAAAAAGCCGATGTGTCCGGGTGTCAGCGCGCTCTCGGGCCGGCCGCCCGGGCGTCGGTCATGTCGCGCAGCGCGATGCCCCGGCGGCGCGCTGCGGTAACGCGAGACGGCCTTTCGGAAGTCGGAAGGCAGCCGTGAAATGAAATCCGGCGCTCCCCGCCGGAACATGACGACGCGCGGGACGGAAGCGCGGATTTTTCAAGCCCGTATCGGCACGGAACTCGCCGCGCGCGCATTTCCCCGGCCTTTCTCTCCCCCAAAGCCCGAAAGCCCCGACGCGCGAATAAAACGGCGGCCTCGTCCGGGGGCCGCGCCGCGCGCGTTTGACAAAGAACATTTTCATGGTATATTGAAAGAGTCGGAAGGCGCCGTCCTTCCGGCTATCCCGGGAAGAAAGCGAGATGCTCACATGAAAAAGTCGTTCCGTTTCGCGCTGTGCGCGCTGCTCGCCGCCGCGCTCTGCCTGAACGCCGTCGCGATCGCCGCGTCGCCCCCGCCGCCTCCCCCGGGGCGCGGGCCTCACCGCAAAGCGCCTCCGCCTCCTCCGCCCCCGCCCCCGCCTCCTCCGCGACGGGGGCACCGCCCGCCGCCCCCGCCCCCGCCTCCGCCCCGCGCCCGCGACGTGTTCGTCACGCGAGGCGGCCAGTACTACCACCGCGGAGGGTGCAAGTTCGTCAGAGGCCTGCGCGGTCTTATCCGCGTGTCGCCGTCCGAGGCGCGCCGCCGGGGGTACCGCCCCTGCCCCACCTGTATGTAAAAAAATCCGCGTTCCGATCGTCCGGGACGCGGATTTTTTTCACGTCTCCCGCGCGGCGCGGGCGAGCCGACGGGCCTGTTCGCGGCCGACGGCGACCGGCATTATGAACACGTCGGCGAAGATGATCCACAGGCCGAACTGTTCGCCCATGAACTTTACCCATATGTCGAAGCCGACGCGCGCCGCCGGGTTTTCCAAGCGCGCGCCCGTCCGAAAGTCGGCGCGTGCGGTCGCCGGGTCTTTTCCGCGTCCGGCGTCCGGGAGAGAAACGCGGCTTCGCGTCCGCGTACCGCGACGCGCGGACACCGCGTCCGACGAGCGTCCGATCTCTCCCGCGTCGCGGCGGAGACGCCCGCTTTTCGCGCGCGGGGCGTTTTCCCGCGCCGGAATTGGAGAAAACGACAATGCGAAAATAGAGCGAAACGACGATGCGCGGCCTCCCCGCGAGGGATATACTGTGAGCGTCGAAAGAAAAAACGCGGTTCGCAGGACCGCGAGGAGGCGTTTCCATGAAAAAGTTCGTGTCCGTCGTCGCGGCGCTCGCGTTTCTCGCCGTTTCTGTTCCGTCCGCGTCCGCCAGGGCGGCGCGCGAAACAGCCGCGCCCGCGCGCGCAGATCGAAATCTGTCCGGCCCGTCCCGCGCCGCCGCGCCCGGGAACGAACCGGAAAACGACATCATCGCCATCGCGGCCGCTCTGCTTCGTCTTGGCGGCTGACCCTTGGCGTTCACATACAGGCTCCTCCATGAAGGCTCCCCCGCGTCTCCACTCGCGCGGGGGAGTTCCCCACACCCAAAATTGGAGAAAACGACAATGCGAAAATAGAGCGAAACAACGATGCGCGGCGTCCCGGGGCGGGATATACTGTGAGCGTCGAAAGAAAAAACGCGGTTCGCGAGGCCGCGAGGAGGCGTTTCCATGAAAAAACTCGTGTCCGTCGTCGCGGCGCTCGCGTTTCTCGCCGTTTCCGTTCCGTCCGCGCCCGCGCGCGCACATCAAAACCTGTCCGGGTCGTCCCGCGCCGCCGCGCCCGGGAACGAACCGGAAAACGACATCATCGCCATCGCGGCCGCTCTGCTTCGTCTTGGCGGCTGACCCTTGGCGTTCACATACAGGCTCCTCCATGAAGGCTCCCCCGCGTCTCCACTCGCGCGGGGGAGTTTTGTCTCCGGCGCGGATCCGGCGGTTGGAAAAACCGGCCTTCGCGTATAAAATAAGGCGGGGGCGGAACGCGCCGCCCGCGACGAACCCGACAAAGGAGAGAACTTCGATGAAAAAAGCGTATATCCCGCTTCTTGCCGCGCTTTCCGCCGTTTTTCCGGCCGCGCCCGCGCTGCCCGCGCCGCTTCCCCCGGCTCCGGCCTCCGGGGACGCGCCCGCCGCCCTCGAACGCCTCGAAGGAACGTTTTTCACGGCCGAGGCCCCGGCGGGCGAGTGGCGCGTGCGCGAAATCTCCCCCGGCACGGCCGCGCTCGTCTCGGACGACTGTTCGGTCGCGCTGACTGTCACGGCGACGCCCTCGGGGGGGCTGTCGCCCCGCGAGGCGGCGGAATTTCTCGCCGCGGAGCACGGCGGCTCGCGCTCGCTCGTCCGCCTCGAAAGCGGCCCCGGCGGCGAGGTTTGGGAATACCGCGGCGTATCGTCGCGGCAGCCGCTTTACGCGCAGGTCTTCACGCTCGCGGGCGGCCGCCTCGGCGTGATCACCGTCATCGGCGACCCCGACGCGCCCGACACGGCGGACATCTTCAACTCCATACGGTTTAAATAGCGCCGGGCGACGCGCCCGCCGCGCGGCCCCCGGCGGAGACAGGGAACAGGCGGAAACCGCCCCGAAACAGCGTGAGCGCGGCGACGGGCGAAAAGAGGGAACCGCCGGCGGAAAAAGATCGCGGCGATACGGCGGGCGCCGGCGGGAAGAAAGCCCGAGAGAAGACAGTTGCGCCGCGCCCGCTTTCCGCGTCCTTTCCCGCTTTTGCGGCGGGGAAAACCCCGCTCCCGCGCCGCCGCGCGAGAGCGCTCCCGTTCTATGCGGGGCGGCGCTCGAACTTTCCCCGATTCGGCGCGAAGGCGGATGCGGCGTTTCGCGCGGCCCCCGGCGTCGCTTTCCGTCGGAGAGCGCGCGCCTTTTCATCGCGCGCGCTCCAAAGCCGCGCCGCCGCGCAAATATTTCGCGGCGGGCGATGTTCAATTTCGGAGCGGCGGGCTATAATATGAAACGGCGCCGTTTCCCGCGCGGCGCGCCGGAAAATGCCGCGCGGTTCTCGCGCCGGGGCGCGGGGAAAAACGATTTTTTCGACAAAGGAGTCGTGTTCCATGAACGCAAACCTTGCCAAAGCGTACCGGCTGGGGCAGAGCATCTGGTACGATTCGATCTCGCGCGCGGCGACGCGCGGCGGCGAGCTGAAAGCGCTCGTCGGCGCGGGCGTGCGTGGCGTGACGACCAACCCGGCGATCTTCGCCAAGGCGCTGTCCACGCCGGGCGTGTACGACGCCGAGATGAAAGCCCTGTTCGCCGGGGGCCGAACCGACGCCGAGGTCTACGACGAGCTGACGTGCGCCGAGGTGCGCGAGGCGTGCGCCTTGTTCCGCCCGCTGTGGGACGCGAGCGGCGGCGGGGACGGTTTCGTCAGTTTGGAGGTGAACCCCCTTATCGCCGACGACGCGGCGGCGACGGTGAGCGAGGCCCTGCGCCTGTGGCGCAAGCTGGACTGCCCCAACGCGATGATCAAGATCCCGGCCACAGAGGCGGGGGCGGCGGCGCTGGAGGAGGCCGTCGCGTCGGGCGTCAACGTCAACTCGACGCTGATTTTCTCGGTCGCCCAGTACGACAGCGTGGCGCGCGCCTACATACGCGGCGTCGCCCGCCGGATCGGAAAGGGCGAGCGGCCGGACGTGGCCTCGGTGGCTTCGGTGTTCGTCAGCCGCGTTGACACGGCCGTAGACCCGGTTCTCTCGCTCGCGGCCCCCGAACTGGCGGGCAAGACGGGGATCGCCAACGCCCGCGCCGTGTACGCGCGCTTCCGCGAGCTTTTCGGCACGCCCGAGTGGCGAAAGCTGGCCGCGTCCGGCGCGCGCGCGCAGCGCCCCCTGTGGGCCAGCACGGGCGTGAAGAACAAGGCGTACCCGCCCACGCTCTACACCGACGCGCTCATCGGCCCGGACACGGTGAACACGCTGCCGCCCGCCGCGCTCGAGGCGTTCATGTCGCGGGGGCGCCCGGCGAGAACGGTCGATCTGCCCGGGTATGAGAAAACGCTGGCCGCCCTCCCGGCTTCGGGGGTGGATCTGGCCGAGGTCAACGCCCGGCTGCTGGCCGACGGGCTGAAAGCGTTCGCGGATTCGTTCCGCGGGATACTCGCTGTGATTGCGCGCCGGCGCGCGGAGCTTTCATGATCGGGGCGGGGGCGCTGGCTCTGGCGTGTTCCGCCGTGTTCGCGGGCGGGATAATCCAAGGCATGGTCGGCTTCGGGATGGGGCTTTTTTCCGCGCCGATCACGCTGCGTGTCCTGCCGCCCGCGATGATGGCGCCCATCAACGTGGGGCTGGCGGTGTTCATGAACCTGTCGCTGTTTCTCCGGCTGCGCAAAGACGCCGACTGGCGCATGATCCTGCCGCTCCTTATCGGCAGCGCGTGCGGCATCTGGCCGGGGACGTACCTGCCGCACATCGTCCCCGTGAACGTGTTCAAGGCCGGCGTGGGGCTGTTCGTGGCCGTTTCGGGCGCGGTGCTGTGGGCGGGGTGGAAGCGCTCGGCGAACGGTTTTTTTCAGCGCGCGCTCGTCGGCTTTTTCAGCGGGATGCTGTCGTCGAGCATCTCGCTGGGCACGCCGCCTCTGGCGATCTTCCTCGCGGCGGGGAACGTGCCCAAACACGTTTTCCGCTCCTCGACGGCGGCGTTCCTGATGGCGCAGAACGTGATGTCCGCCGTCGCTTTCGGCCTCCGCGGCGCCTACACCGCCGAGTATTTCAGGCTGCTCGGCGTCCTGCTGCCGTTCGTGCTCGGCGGCTCGGCTTTGGGCGCGTATCTGGTCGGCCGGGTCGATCAGAAGCTGTTCCGGCGTGGCGTGATGATAGTCCTCATCGCTTCGGGGCTGTCGCTGCTGTTCTGACGTTTGTAAAATCCAAGGAGAACCTACCCGTGAAACTGAAAAGACTGAGCGCCCTTCTCCTCGCGATCCTGCCGCTGGCGTGCGGCGCCGCGCGCGCGGGCGAAGATCGCGGACGCGAGCTGTTCGACTTCTTCCTCCAGAAGATGCGTCCCGAAAGGGCGGAGCTCCACCTGCAAAGCCAGCCGTCGGAAAACGGAGAGATCCCCTGGGCGTACCTGGAGTGCGTCAACGCCGACGTGCGCGGCATGAACATCCGCTCGCTGAGGATGGACTGCTTCGACGCGGTCGTCACGCCGCCCGCGCTGTGGAAGGATGTCGAGAGTCCCCGCGTCGAGAAGATGCTGGCCTGCCACGCCGAGGGGATCTTCTCCGAAGCCGACGTGAACGCCTTTCTGCGCGACCGCCTGTTCGGCCACGACAAGGAGTGGGAGAACATCGCCGTGCGCCTGCACGACGACCGCATCGACGCCGTTGGCTACTACAGGGCCAATCTCAAGATCATGCGCGTCAAGGTCAAGCTGGAACTGTCCTGCCGCATCGCCGCGCGCGGCACGGCGCTGTGGCTCGAGGACGTGTCGCTCAAGGTGAACAACCGCAGGATGTCAAAGGGCATGATCAAGGCGGCGCTCGACAAGCTTCAGCCGTTCCTCGACATGGAAAAGTACAACCTGCCGCTGTACCTGACGGAAATCGAGCTGAGCGACGGCGTCTGCCGTGTCGCCACGCGCATCCCGCCCAGACCGGTGCACGGGGGGCTGCGTTACAGTCATACGGGATCCGATCGGGCCGGCGGGACGGACGCCCCGTCGGCGGGCGGACAGCGTCCCGCCCCCGTGACAGAGTGATCAAAGGAGGCGCGTCTATGAGGCTGAACGACTGGAAGGACGCGGGCGGCCCGTTCGGGGGCTTCCCGTTCGGCGGGTTTCCGTTCGGGGGAGAGACGGGCGAAGACGCCCCGGAGCCGGGAGAGTCGCGTCCCGCGCCGCGCGGCGGAAGGCCGCCGTTTCGCAAAAGGACGCTGGCGCTACTGGCGCTGCTGCTGTTCGCGGCCGTCGGCCTGCCGCTGATCGCCGGTTTCCTCGCCGACTATTACTGGTACGAGGCCGAGAACATCGCGTCGGTGTTCTGGACGCGCCTGCTGCCGCAATGGCTGCTGCTCGCCGTCTTCTCCGCCGCCGCGTTCGCCTTTGTCTTCCCCAACCTTAAAGTCGCCCTGAAGATCGCGCGCGGCCTGCCCGGCGCGCAGACCGGCGTGGCCGGCGCGATCCTGAACCACCGTCTCTCCGGCTGGCTGCCGCTTGTCCTCGGGCTGGCGATGGCCGTTTCGGCCGGGAGCGATTCGATGGGGCGGTGGCAGATGGTGCTGCAGTACGTCCACGGCGGGGCGTTCGGCGTGAAAGACGCCATCTTCGGCAACGACGTGGGCTTCTACGTCTTCTCGATGCCGTTCTGGAACTTTCTGCAGGGCTGGGTCGGCGAGCTGCTGCTCGACGTTCTCGCCGTGTGCGGCGCGCTCTACGCCTTCCTGATCTTCCCGCGGGCGCGCGCCGGCGTGTTCGATCTGCCGCGCCCGCCGCTGGCGCACGCGCTCACGCTCGCCTCGCTGCTGACGGCCTGCTGGGGATTCTCGTATGTGATGCAGCGCTATCTGCTGCTGTACAACCCCAACGGCGTCGTCTTCGGCCCCGGCTACACCGACATCCACGCCACGCTGCTGGCGCTCAACGTCATGGCGGCGCTGGCGTTCGCGGCGGCGGGGCTGCTGCTGTTCGCCATCCGCTCGCGGCGCGGCTGGAAGTTCATCGCGGTGGTCGCGGGCGTCTTCGCGGCGTCCAACGCGCTGCTGCGCGGCGTGTACCCCGAGCTGGTGCAGAGGTACATCGTCGTGCCCAACGAGTTCGAGAAGGAAAAGCCGTACATCGCCAACAACATCGCCGCCACCCTGCGCGCCTACAACATGGACAGGATCGAGACGAGCGAGATCACGCCCGACGCCGGCGTGACGACGGACGACGTGGAGGCCGATCCCGAGACGCTCGACAACATGCGGCTGTGGGACTACCGCGCGCTTCTGCGGAGTTACAAGCAGCTGCAGGAGATCCGCAGCTACTACGACTTCCACGCCATCGACATCGACCGCTACGTCATCGGCGGCAAGACGCGCCAGGTGATGCTCGCCCCGCGCGAGCTCGACCTGAGCGGTATGCAGAACCGCACGTGGGTGAACGAGCATCTGGAGTTCACGCACGGCTACGGCATCGTGATGAACGGCGCGCGCGACGTGGGCCAAAACGGCCAGCCCGATCTGCTGATAAAGGATCTGCCGCCCGTGAGCGCCATCGACCTGCCCGTGGAACGCCCGCAGATCTACTTCGGCGAGAACCCGATGAGTTACGCTTTCGTCAAGACGAGCGCCAAGGAGTTCGACTACCCGATGGGCGAGAGCAACGCCCGCAGCGTCTACGAGGGCGACGGCGGCGTGCCCATAGGCTCGCTGTGGCGGAGACTGGTGTACGCGCTGGCGTTCGCCGACAGCCGAATCCTGTTCTCCGACGTGTTCACGCCCGAAAGCCGCGTCATTTACGAGCGCAACATCCGCGCCAGACTGAACCGCGCCGCGCCGTTCCTCACCTACGATTCAGACCCGTACATCGCCGTCATCGGCGGGCGGATCGTGTGGATTGTGGACGCCTACACCACGTCGAGCCTCTACCCCTACTCCGAGCCGGTCGGCAGGCGCTACCGCCGCGGGCGGCTCGAAGGCGGCGTCAACTACATCCGCAACAGCGTCAAATGCACTGTGGACGCCTACGACGGCCACATGAAGTTCTACGTGATCGACGAGAGCGACCCGATCGCGCGGTGCTGGCGCGGCATCTTCCCCGCGCTGTTTTCCCCCGCCGGCGAGATGAGCGCCGAGCTGAAGGCCCACCTGCGCTACGCCAAGGATCTGTTCGCCGTGCAGGCCGACATCTACCGCACGTACCACATGGCCGACCCCAACACGTTCTACAACAAGGAGGACGTGTGGAACACGCTGAAGGACGAGGAGAGCGAAGGCTCGCTGTCGTCGTACTACGTGATAAACAAGCTGATCGGCGAAAAGCTGCCGGAGTTCCTGATCATGACGCCCTACACGCCCGTGGGGCGCGACAACATGATCGCCTGGATGGCGGGCCGCTGCGACGGCGCCGACTACGGCAGGCTGGTGCTGTACCGCTTCCCCAAGCAGACGCTCATCTACGGGCCGAACCAGATCAGCGCGCTCATCAACCAGACGCCCGAGATCAGCGCCCAGCTTTCGCTGTGGTCGCAGCGCGGCAGCGACGTGATCAACGGGCACCTGCTCGTGGTGCCGGTGAACAATTCGCTGCTCTACGTGCGGCCGCTGTACCTCAAAGCCAGCCAGAGCGATCTGCCCGAGCTGAAGCGCGTGATCCTGTCCAGCGCCGGTCATGTGGTCTGGGACGAGACGTTCGAGGGCGCGCTTGAAAAGCTGCTGCGCTGGAAGCCCGCCGACGAGGGCGCGCAAAACGCCCCCGACGCCGGGCCGATCCCCGCCGGGGCCGTCCCCGACAGCGCCATTCAAGCGCTCGCCCGCGACGCCAAAGGCGCGTGGGATCGCTCGCAAAGCGCGCTGAAAGCGGGCGACTGGGCCGCCTACGGGAACGCGATGGCCGATCTGGAGCGGGCGCTGAACGGGATGTTCGCGCCTGAAAAGTAAAAAAAAGCGCCGTCGGCTGCGTTCAGCCGACGGCGTTTTTTTTCGTCCGCGCGCGAACCGCTTTGTTTTTACGCGCGGACGGGCGCTTACGCCATTTCGCCGCCCGCCTGAAGGGGCGCGCGCCGCGCGGACGATCCGTCGAGGCCCGGCGAAACCTCCGCCGCGATCGGGCTTTCGCGGCGCGTCCCGTCGCTGTCGGCGGTACGCCCTCGCGCGTCGCGCTTTGGCGTTTCGCCCCCGCCGGAAGCCCGCCCGCCGCGCCGCTTTATCGCGGCGGAGACGCGGCGATCGCGCTCTCTCTAGCGGCCCTCCGCTCGCCCGCGCGCGCTCCGGCGGCCGCGGAAAGCCTTCGAGCGGACGGAAAAAAAACGAAA
>CAZRXR010000028.1:4956-21723 GCA_964604125.1 uncultured Synergistaceae bacterium | reverse complement strand
CGAAAAGCCGTACCCGTATGTTCCGCCGGGGCGATACCGCCGCGATCGCCCCTTAGTTTCCCGCGCGGACGCCGCCCGGAAAGACCCGGAAAACGCGCGCGTCCGAACGGCGGAAGTCGCGGTCGGCGGCGTGAAACTCTCCCGCCCCGCCGCGCGTCGCGACGGAAATCTCAAACGGCGCTTTCGCGGCGCGATCCGCGCGCGGGCGGCGCTTTTCCGGCACCGCGACAGACGCGGTTCTGTTCGCGCGCGTCTTTCCCGCCCGCCGTGTCCCGGCTTATGCGCGCGGGCCGTCGGGGCGAGTTTTTCCGCGCGAAAAAAGCGTGCCTTTCGCGGTGGAAAAGCACGCCGTTTTCCGTGTCGTGTCGCGGCCTATTCGTCCCCGTCGCGGCCCGGAGATGTCTGGACGTTCGGGCGGGCGCGGCGCTGCGGACGCCCCGCGCTCTGGCGGCCGCCGTAAACCCGGCCCGCGCGGGCGCGTCGGCGCGGCGCGTTTTCGGCGCCCTCGCGCGCGTCGAGGCGGCGCGGCGCGCCGACGAGGCGCACGGCGACCTTGCGACCCGGCTCCACGCCGATGGAGTGCGTCTCGACGTTCGAGCTTTCGCGCAGCGTGAGATGCACGACGCGCCTCTCCCAGCTGCTCATCGGAGGCAGATAGACGGTGCGGCGCGTCCTCATCGCCTCTTTCGCGGCGTCCATCGCGATGCGCTCAAGCTCCTTCTCGCGCCTGCGGCGGAAGCCCTCGCAGTCCACGCGCACATGGGGAACAGGCCCCTCGTTGCGGGCCATCAGGTTGACGATGTAATCGAGCGCCTTCAAGCCTTCGCCGCGGCGCTCCGCGAGCAGGTAGCGGCTGTCGGGGCCCGTCAGGTTGACGGAACCGTCGCTTTGGACGTGGATCTCAAGCTCCAGCCCGGCGGCCTTGATGACGCGCTCCAGAAGCGCCGTGAAGCCGGAGCCGCCCGCCCCTTCCTCCTCCGCCGCCGGAGCGGGGGCCGCGCGGCGCGCCTCCACCTTCAGCTTGCGGCCGAACAGGCCGAGGAACCCTTTTTCTTCTTCCAGAACGTTCAGGACGACCTCGTCGGCGGGGATCCCCCACCTCCCGGCCGCCTCGCGGCGCGCCTGCTCCCGCGAGGAGACCTCCAGCACCAGAACGTCGTCGCTGTTGGATGTCGTTACATTTTCCACGTGATCAAACCTCCTTCATCCCGCGCTGTTACTTGCTCCTGCGGGGAATGAACGAATCGTCGTCGTACACGAAGGACGACTGCTTCTGTCCCGCGGCGGGGATGTCGGCGCCGTCGCCCTTGCGGGGGGCGGCTGAACCGCCCTTGCGCTTGGGAGCGTAGACGGCCTTTTTCGCCGTCTCGCCCTCGCGGGGACGCTCGGCGTAGAGCACGGGCTTTTCCTCCTTGGCCACCTTGCGCACGGTGTACATCTGCTGCAGCACGGCGAACAGCGACGACAGCATCCAGTACACGAGCAGCCCGCCCGGCATGGAAAGGCAGATGAAACCCATGAAGATGGGCATGATGACGCCCATCGAGGCCATCTGCGGGTTGTCGCTCGACGTCAGCTTCTGCTGGTACCATGTGAGAAAGACGATCAGCGCCAGCAGCAAAAGAATCGGCAGATAGACCGTCGCGTGCCTAAGACCGGCCGGGTTGGCGGAGACGGCCCTGAAAGCCTCGCCGACGCCGATAAGGGGGTTGGACGCGCCCTCGTGCCCGACGGCCTTCGCCAGCGCGGAGAGCACGGTGCCCGCCAGAGGCACGCCGAAGAACGTCTGCTCGCCGAACTTGGCGGCCGACGCGCGCAGGACGTTGAACAGCAGGATAAGCACGGGCAGCTGGATCAGCAGCGGCAGACAGCCCGAGGCCGGATTGACTTTGTGCTCCCTGTAGAGCGCCATCGTCTCGCGGCTCAGAGCCTCGCGGTCGTCGGCGTATTTCTCCTGGAGCACCTTCAGCCTTGGCTGCAGGCGCTGCATCTGCTGCATGCTGCGCATCTGCTTGGCGTTGAGAGGGTGTGTGACGAGGCGGAAGATCACCGTCAAAGCGACGATCGCCCAGCCCCACGAGCCGAACAGGATATTGTGCAGAAATTCCAAAAACTGACCAAGATAGTTACTTGCCGCGGTCCACAAGATGAAGTCACCTTCCCGTAAAATTTTGTACGGCGCCCGCGCGCGGGCGGACACGGCCCTCGCGCGGAAAAAAAACGCGCCTTCGCCCGGCGGGTCGGCCGCGCGGAAAGCCCCGCTCCGGCGGAGAGAGCGCCGCGCCGGGCCTCGGCCCCGTCATTTTTTCGGCGGCACGGGGTCGAAACCGCCCTCCGACCACGGCCCGCAGCGCAGCAGGCGCCGCGCCGTGAGGAAACCGCCTTTAAAAAAGCCGTGGACGGTGAACGCCTCGAGCGCGTAAGCGGAGCACGTGGGATAGAAACGACAATGAGGCCCGAGCAGCGGCGAGAGGAACCTGCGGTAGCCGCGGATGAGCAGCGCGCAGATCTCCGCCGGCAGCCTAACGATACCAGACAGCGCCCGGCCAGTCATCGCTCAGAAACCCCTCCCGCTTTAAAACCCCGGCGAGGTCGGCGTAGACCTCGGGGGCGGACGCGCCCATGCCGCGCTCGGAAAGCATCAGCGCGAACCACCAGCCGCCGCGCAGCCACGGGCGCAGACGGCGCGCGGCCTCCCTCAGGACGCGGCGGCCCCGGCTGCGGCGGGCCGCCTTGCCCATCTTCCTGCCGACCGCCATCGCGAATCGCGTCTGACCGTCGGGCGCCTTGACAAACAACAACCGCACCAGCCTGCCTTTTAACCGACTGCCGGTGCGGAAGAGGGTGTCGTATTCCCAGCCCTGTTTGAGCCGAAAAGCGGCCGGATACCGAAAATCCGGGGCTTCCCCGCTAAACCGCAAGGCGTTTGCGGCCCTTCGCGCGGCGCGCGGCGAGCACTCCGCGTCCGCCGTGCGAGCGGGAACGGGCAAGGAAACCCATGGCTCTTTTGCGCGACCTGACGTGAGGCTGAAATGTCTGCTTCAATCCGTCCACCTCCTCGTGGGAACATCTTATGCGGACGACGCTTCCGCGCCATTCTGTTCATCTATGAAACTATATCACATTTCAGGTGTTCTTGTAAATATCCAACTTTCGGCGGCGCGGCGGAACGAGGCGAAATTTTTTCACGGGAACGGCCGGAAGGCTGGCGAGAATGTTCCATTCCGGGCGCGTGAAGATCCGCCCGTCGAGGATCACGACGCGCCCCCTGTCGCCGCCCGAGCGGATCAGGCGGCCCGCCGCCTGACGCAGCTGCATCTTCGCGCTGGGCAGAACGACCTTCATAAAGTTGTCCCGCCCCTCGAGCCTGCTTCTGGCCTCCCCCACGGGGTCGCCCGGATGGGGAAACGGGATCCTGTCGATGATCACCTGCGTCAGCGCCTCGCCGGGCACGTCGATGCCCTCGCGGAACGAGGCCATGCCTATCAGCACGCACCTGTCGTTCGCGCGGAACAGTCTGAGCAGTTCCGTGCGCGGCAGTTCCCCCTGCGCGAGAATGTTGAGGCCGTCCTTTTCAGCCATCCGCCCCATGTACTCGGAGACGGTCTTCAGCAGCCTGCGCGACGAGAGCAGGATCAGCGTCGCGCCGCCGTTTTCGCGCGCGAACTTGCGGCACACCCTCGCGACGACGTCGGCGTAGCCTTCGTCTAGAACCTTCATGCCCAGATCGACGACGTCGATTTCCATCTGGCGCGCCAGATCGAACGGCGAGTCGAGCGCCGCGGTCTCGTCGGGCGAAAGCCCCGTCTCCCCGGCCCAGTAGTCGAACGACCCGTCCACTGTCATCGTCGCCGAAAGCGCCACCGTCCGCGCGTCCCCGGCGAACGCCGCCGGCACGATGCCGCTACCGCTGACGCACGAGCTTTTGAGCGTCTCCCCCTCGCGCCAGTAGGCCCACCGGGGGTAGTTTTCCGCGCCGCAGCACCAGCGGAGCGCGTCGCGGAGCCGCTTCAGCTCCCCCGTCCAGAGCGACAGGCCGCCCTCCTCCTCGCCGCCGGAGAGGCCGCGCTCCGAAGACGGCACCCCAAGGCTGTCCATGTCGGCAAGCAACTCGTCGCACCGCCCCAGAAGGTCGGCCGTGTCCGCTTTCAGCCCGTCGGGGTACCGGGAGAAGCCCCTTCCGTCGGGCAGACTGTCCGCCAGACGCGAAAAAAGACTCTCGGACACGTTCGACAGCCCCGCCAGACGCTCGGCGAAACGCCCGGCGTCGAGGCCCGACGCCCGCAAAAGCGGCGCGCCGAAACGATCCAGCCTCGGCGCGCGCCGCAGCAGCCGTTTCCAGTCCCGCCTGTCGGCGCACACCCGCGTCACCGAGCGCGCGGCCTCCTCCATCTTGTGCGCCTCGTCGCAGAGGAGCAGCCCGTACTCCACGGGAAAGGGCTTGCCCTGCCCCAGCGCATACGAGAAGAAAACGTGGTAGTTCGCCGCCACGACGCGCCACCCGGCGGCGCTCCGCAGCGCCCGGCCGTAAAAACAGCGCTCGCGGTGCGGGCACAGAGGCCCCGCGCACGTGAGGTACGACGACGCGATCATCTCTCGCGCGGGGTGCCCCTCGCCCAGGTCAAGCTCGCTCAAGTCGCCCGTCTCGGTGCCGTAGAGCCAGTCGGCGATGTCGCGCGACGCCTGCCCGCGGTCGCCGCCGAAGTCGAGAAACCCTTCCTGCGCGATCTGCCTCGCGCGGCGGATGCAGGCGTAGTTGCCGCGCCCCTTGAGTAGCCCGTAGGGCAGGTCGAGGCCGAGCACGGCGAGCAGAGAAGGGATGTCCTTGCCGATCAGCTGCTCCTGAAGCGTGATACCCGATGTGAGCACCAGCACCGTGCAGTTGTTCTCCGCCGCGCGGAGCATCGCCGGCACGAGCATGGCATACGTCTTGCCGACGCCCGTCGGCGCCTCCGCCGCCAGCAGACGACGCCCCGAGCCGAGAAAAGCGTCGATCCTTTCCGCTAGTTCCATCTGCTGGCGGCGGTATTCAAAGCCGGCGAGGCGTCGCCGGAACAGCCCGTTTTGGCCAAAATATCTTTCCATCGAATCACCGGGCCTTTACGCAAAAAAAACGCCGTCTCCGCGCCGGTCGCGCGCCATAATCATAACACGAATCGCGCGCCCGCGGCGAAGACAGCCCGCGAAAAAAAACGCGCCGGGCGTTTTTTTAAGCGTTTCGCCGCGCGGGGACGGCGCGCCGAAAGCGAAACCAGAAGCGCCGGGATCCTCCGAGACGCGGGGAGCGCGGCTCAAAACCCGGCGCGAAACCGGCTTCGCGGCGCGGGAGCGCCGAAAGCCGCCCGTTTTGGGAAAGCGCCGATCGGCGCGCGAGCGCGGCCGCTCCAGACCTTCGCCCGCCCGGAGAAACGGCGGGATTTCCGCCGTCCCCGCGTCCGGGGAACGGGCGTCCCCGCGCGGCTCGGCGGGCGAACCGGGGGAGAGACGGAGTTTCTTTGTAAAAAAAATGCCTCCGCCGCTCCCGCTTTCGGGATTTTTCTGCTAGAATACCCCTTGTCTGTTGCAAACGATCCGCCGGACGTGGTAGAATATCCTTTGTCGAACTGGAGGAGGTGAACCGAATGCCCAATAAAAAGTCCGCCATGAAGCGTGTCCGCACGTCGGAGAGAAACCGCCTTTACAACCGTTTCTGGAAGACCCGCTGCAAGACCGTTCTCAAAAAGGTGCTCGCCGCCGTCGAAAAAGGCGACGCGGCCGCGGCGAACGTCTGCCTGAACGAGGCTCAGTCCGTGTTTGACAAGGCCGTCGTCAAAGGCGTCGTCCACCGCAACACGGCCGCCCGCAAGAAGTCTCTGATGACCGCGAAGGTCAAATCCCTCTCCGGCGACGCGATTGCCGCCGAATAAGCGCGCGCCCTAAAAAAAGAACCGCCCGCGGGACGTTTTTGAACGTCCCGCGGGCGTCTTTTTTTTTCCGTTTTCGCTAGCGCGCCCGCGACATGGCGGCCAGCAGCAGTTTCTCCAGCCCCTCCCAACCCTCGCCGTCGCCCGTGCGCTCGCTCCACGACAGACGTATAAGCTCGCCGAGAACCAGCGCTAGCAACTCGGGGCCGTAGAGACGCGCCATCGCGGCGGCCGTCTTCGACTGGAAACTCGTCAGTCTCAGGGCTTCGGCCGCCTCGTCCCCCAGAGAGGCGACCATGCAGGCGCCGCGCACGCGCTTGTGCAGGGCGGCCAGCACGGGGATGATCTCGCCCTCCTCGCGCAGGGCCGCGAACGAGGAAAGAGCCGCCGGCACGTCGGCCTTCGCGACGGCGTCGAGCAGATTGAGCATCCCCTTGCCGCCCTCGTCGATCGACAGTTCCTCCACGACCCGGGCGGTGACGCGCCCGCCCGACGCCGCGCCCAGTTTGTCAAGCTCGGCGCGCAGTTCCTCCTCGTCCTCGATCCACTCGGACAGTAGCGACGCGGCGTCGGCGTCGAGGCTCCAACCCTTGGAGCGGGCTGTTTTCCGCAGCCAGAGCGCGCGCTGTCTGGGCCAGTAGGGAGCCGGCTCGTAGGGCACGACCTCGGCGAGACGGTACGCCGCGCCGAGGTTCTTTTGCAGCGACTTTTCGGAAAAGATCAAGAACACGGTCTCGGCGCCGTCCGGCTCGACGTTTTTGGCATACGCGGCGGGCAGGGGGCCGAGCGACAGCCCGTCGTCCACCTCGTAGATCTGCCGCGAAGAAAAGAGGCCCGGCGTCAGCGCGTCTTCAAACAGATCGGCCCACTGGGCCGTTTCCAAACGCCGTTCGAGCGAGTAGCCGGACTTTTCAAGCCGCGCCAGCGTCTCCGCCCGCAGCCGGGGATGAGAACCCGCCGGCGCCGCGACAAGCACCAGCGCGGGCATTTACTTTACCACCAAGTTGACCAGCTTTCCGGGCACGACGATGGTCTTGACGACGGTCTTGCCCTCCAGACGCTTTTTCACGTTCTCGTCGGCCAGCACGGCGGCCAGCAGGGCGTCCTTGTCGAGTCCAGCGGGCAGCGTGAGTTTTTCGCGCACCTTGCCGCCGAACTGCACGGGGATGACGGCCGACTCGTCCTGAGCGAGCGCGGCGTCGTAGCCGGGCCACTTCGCGAGGGCCACGCTCGGCGCGTTGCCCAGCGTCGCCCACAGTTCCTCGGCCATGTGCGGCGCGTAGGCCGACAGCATCCGAGCGAACGGATCCATCATCTCGCGGTAGCAGCAGTCGGGCTTGGCCGCCTCGTTGATCAGCACCATCATCTGCGAGATGGCGGTGTTGAAGCTGAGCGACTCGGTGTCGGCCGTGATCTTCTTGATCGACTTGTGCAGCAGTTTTTTGAGGCCGTCGGGCATGGGCGCGTCCGAGACGGGCTTGGAGCCGACCTTCCAGACTTTCTGGAGGAAACGGTGCACGCCCTGAAGGCCCTGCGTAGACCATGGCTTGGACATCTGCAGAGGGCCCATGAACATCTCGTACAGTCTCAGCGAGTCGGCGCCGTAGGTCTTGATGATCTCGTCGGGATTGATGACGTTCTTCAGCGACTTGGACATCTTGGCGACGACGCGCTCGAGTCTGACGCCCGTGCCTTTTTCCGTGAACACGCCGCCCGCCTCGTCCACCTGATCGACGGCGACGAGCGACTTGTCGGGGCGCTGGTAGGCGTAGGACGTGATCATCCCCTGATTGACGAGGCGCATGAACGGCTCGTCGGTGTTGACGAGGCCGAGGTCGAACAGCACCTTGTGCCAGAAGCGCGCGTAGAGCAGGTGCAGCACGGCGTGCTCGGCGCCGCCCACGTAGAGATCGACGGGCATCCAGTAGTCGATCTTGTCGCGGGAGGCGAACTCCTTGTCGTTATGCGGGTCAAGGTAGCGCAGGTAGTACCAGCACGAACCGGCCCACTGGGGCATCGTGTTCGTCTCGCGCTTGGCGGGAGAACCGCAGACGGGACATTCGCAGCTGACCCATTCCTCCACGTTCGCCAGAGGCGACTCGCCCGTGCCGGTCGGCTCGTACTTCCGCACCTCGGGAAGTTCGAGCGGCAGGCGATCCTCGGGCACGGCGACGGCGCCGCAGCGCGGGCAGTGCACAAGCGGCATCGGCTCGCCCCAGTAGCGCTGACGCGAGAAGATCCAGTCGCGCAGCTTGTAGTTGACGGCCCTGCGGCCCTTGCCGTGCTCCTCGAGCCACTTCGAGACGGCCTCGATGGCCTCGTCGGTGCCCATGCCGTCGAGGAAGCCGGAGTTGACGTGCGGGCCGTCGCCCTCGTACACCTGCCGCTGCACATCGACATCGCCTTTGAGCACTTCGACGATGGGCAGGCCGAACTTCTTGGCGAACTCCCAGTCGCGCGAGTCGTGCGCGGGCACGGCCATGATGGCGCCCGTGCCGTAGCTGATGAGGACGTAGTCGGAAATCCAGATGGGCACGCGCTCTCCGTTGAGCGGGTTGATCGCGTAGGCGCCGGTGAACACGCCGGTTTTGTCCTTGTTGAGGTCGGTTCTCTCCAGATCGGACTTGAGCGCCGCCTCCCGCACGTAGGCGCGCACGGCGTCGCGCTGTTCGGGCGCGGTAATCTTCTCGACGAGCGGGTGTTCGGGCGAAAGCACCATGTAGGTGACGCCGAAAAGCGTGTCGGGGCGCGTGGTGTAGACCGTCATCTCGCCGAGGCCGTTTTCGATCTCGAACGTCACGTCGGCGCCGGTGCTCCTGCCGATCCAGTTGCGCTGCATGATCTTGATGGGCTCGGGCCAGTCGAGCTTGTCCACGTCGTTGAGGAGGCGCTCGGCGTAGGCGGTAATTTTCAGCACCCACTGGCGCAGGTTGCGGCGGTGCACCTGCGCGCCGCAGCGTTCGCAGTGCCCCTCCTTGACCTCCTCGTTGGCGAGACCGGTCTTGCACGAAGGGCACCAGTTGATGGGGATCTGCGCCTCGTAGGCGAGACCTTTCTTGAACATCTGCACGAAAAACCACTGCGTCCACTTGTAATATTCGGGCACGCAGGTCGAAACCTCGCGATCCCAGTCGTAGCTGTAGCCAAGGGATTTGATCTGCTCGCGGAAGATCCCGATGTTCCTCTCGGTCGTGACCTTGGGGTGCGTGCCCGTCTTGATGGCGTAGTTCTCGGCGGGCAGGCCGAACGAGTCGAACCCCATGGGGTGCAGCACGTTGTAGCCGTTCATGCGCATATAACGGCAGTAGATGTCCGTCGCGGTGTAGCCCTCGGGATGCCCGACGTGAAGCCCGACGCCCGAGGGGTAGGGAAACATGTCGAGGACGTAGCGGCGTTTTTCCGGCGGGAACGCGGGATCTTCGGTGACTTTGAAGGTCTTGTGCTCCTCCCAGTAGGTCTGCCACTTCTTTTCAACCGACCTGAAATCGTATTCCATAAAAAGCTTCCTCCTAAGAACGTTTCGCTCGGAACAAAATTTATCCGATAAGTATAACAGTTTTTTCTCGGACGCGCGCAAAAAATCTGAAAAGTCATTCCCCCACCGCGCCGGCGCGCGCAAGCGCCTCGGCCACGGTGCGCGCCCGGATGGCCTCCAGGCCGTCGGGCGTCTGGCTCCCGCTCTCGCGCGAGCTGACGACGGCGCGCCGAAAGCCGAGGCGGGCGGCCTCGCGCAGCCTCTGGCCAAGGCCGGAGACGGGGCGCACTTCGCCCGCCAGCCCCACCTCGCCTATCAGGCAACAGTCGGGCAGCAGACAGCGGCCCGTCAGCGCGGAGGCCATCGAGGCGGCGAGCGCCAGATCGGCGGCGGGGTCGCGGATCTCCAGCCCGCCCGCCACGTTGCAGTAGATGTCGGCCCGCGACGACGGCAGACCGGCGCGGGTCTGCAGGACGGCCAGAAGCATGCCTATCTTGCTGACGCCGAGGCCCAGACCGACGCGCTTCGGGTAGGCGAACGCCGTTTCGCTCGCCAGCGTCTGTATCTCGGCCACGAGCGGACGCGAACCCTCCAGAACTACTGTCATTACCACGCCCGAGACGGCGCCGTCGGATCGGTTCCAGTACAGGCAGCTGGGGTCGGGCACCTCGGTCAAGCCGTCGGAGCGCATCTCGAAAATCCCCATCTCGTCGGTGCCGCCGTAGCGGTTCTTGCTGGCGCGCAGCGTGCGGTAGACCGACGACGTGTCGTCGGAGAACATGACGACCGCGTCAACCATGTGCTCGAGCAGCATGGGCCCGGCGATGCGGCCCTCCTTGGTGATGTGCCCCACCAGCACCATCGGCACGCCGCTGTCCTTGGCGCGGTTGACGCACACCTGCGCGACGGCGCGCACCTGCGTCGGCGTGCCCGGCCAGCCTTCGGCCTGCGACGTGCGCATCGCCTGCACGCTGTCGATGATGACGAGGTCGTGATCCTTCACGAGCGCGAGCGCGTTGTCGATAACGGTGTGGCAGCACACGTCAAGGCCGCCCCTGAGCACGCCCAGCCTCTTGGCGCGCAGCCCCAGCTGCGACGGCGACTCCTCGCCCGAGATGTAGAGCACGGAGCCGCCGTTTGAGGCGATGTGCCCGCAGACCTGCAAAAGCAGCGTTGACTTGCCGATGCCCGGCTGCCCGCCAAGCAGCACGACCCCTCCCGGCACCCAGCCGCCGCCGAGCACTCTGTCCAGCTCTCCGAAGCCCGACGAAAGGCGCTCCGGCGGCCGCAGTTCGCCGATGGACACGGGCGTGAGGATGGTCGCCTCGCCCTCGGCGGCGGGGCTTGGCGCGACGGGGACTTCTTCCTCCTGCGTCCCCCACGCGCCGCAGCCTGGGCATTTGCCCGACGGCACGATCGAGACGTAGCCGCACTCGACGCAGCGGTAGCGCTTTGGAGCTTTTTTGAGCGCCATGCGGCCTTCAGCGCTTGTAGCCGATGATCGAACTCAGGAGCGCGCGGCGATCGGCGATGTCGCGCTCGTCCTCGACGCCCTTGGGCGGAAAGCCGTCGATGACGCCCACGATGCCGCGCCCCTGCTCCGACTGGGCGACGACGATCTGCAGCGGGTTGGACGTGGCGGCGAACACGCGGCACACCTCCTGACAGTTTTTGACGCGATCGAGTACGTTTATCGGGTAGGCTTTGCGCAGGGCGATAAAGAACGTGTGTCCGGCGGCGATGGCGGCGGCGTTTTTCACCGCCAGGTCGGTCATCTCGCTGTCGTTGCCCTCGCGGCGGATCTTGCGGTCGCCCGACGCCTCGCAGAACGCCACGCCGAACTCGATGCCCGGACACGACGTGACCAGCGCCTCGTACAGATCCTCCGCCGTCTTGATGAAATGGCTCTGCCCGACGATCACGTTGCAGTCCTCGGGAAACTCCGCCTGAACGAGTTGTAGTTCCACATGTGCCATTGTCGCTGCCTCCTTTGGCTTGCGGGAAAAATTTTTTATACGCTCTTTCGATCCGGGAAACGGGTTTTCTTTTCACGCGGCGGGCGAAACGCGCGACCGTCCCGCTCCGCCGCGCCCGCGCGGCTTACGGCGCGGCTTTCGCCCGCCCCGTCTTTTTTTTTGGCGTCTCGTGCGGACGCGATTTCCATTATACCATGACACGCCCGCGCGCTCGCGGCGCCGCGCGCCGGGCTGAAAAGCCGGGAACTCGATAAAGATGAAAAGAAGGGATCACGGCGGTGATCCCTTCTTTTTTCAGGCGTTCGGGGCCGGGCGCGCGCGCCGCGGGAAGAAACCGGTCACTTCTTCTTTTTGAGCTCGGCGATGACGTCCTGAGTGATGTCGGTTCCGCCGACGATGACGGCCTGCGAGTGGTAGACGGTTTCGCAGCCCTTGGCGCGGGCCACGGTGCGGATGGCGGCCAGAACCTCCTTCTCGAGGGGCTGGAGCAGTTTGCGCTCCTCCTCGGCGGCCTCGCGCTGTTTCTTCGCGACGATCTGCGCTTTCTTCTCGCGGTCGGTGGCCTTCTCGGCCTCCTTGGCGGCTTCCTGCTGCTTGGAGCGCATCATGGCCTCGAGCAGTTTCATCGTCTGATCGGCGCGGGGGTGGTTGCGCAGAACGTATTCGGGGTTGACGACGCCGATTTTGTCGGCGGCGACGGCGCGGCCCGCGGCGACAAGCGCCAGCACGGAAAGCAGAGCCAGAACCCGGCGTAAATTCCTCATGTTCTTCAGTTCCCTCCTGTGGAAAAGCGAATCTTTTTGGAAAAGTCCGTCAGCATTGTACCGCATGGCGACGTTTTCGTCTAGGCGCTCGGGAAAACTTCGCCGCGCGGCTTTCTTCCGCGGATATTTTATCACGCTCCGGGAATTTTTGGCGCACAGGTTCGCCAAAATTTGGTACAATCTACGCCGGGCAGCGGAATCTTAACTAAACTGAGGTGATTGTCATGAAATTCGACCCGTGGTACAATCCTTTTCCCTCGCGCCGCAACGTCGTCTACGGCTCGCGCGGCATGGTCGCCACGTCTCACCCTCTGGCGGCGCAGGCGGGGCTTGAAACGCTGAAAAAAGGCGGCAACGCCATCGACGCGGCCGTGGCGACGGCCGCCGCGCTCACGGTCGTGGAGCCGACGAGCAACGGTCTGGGCAGCGACGTTTTCGCGATCGTCTGGAAGGACGGCAGGCTGCGCGGCATCAACGGGAGCGGGCGCGCGCCTCTGGCGTTCAAGCTCAAGGAGTTCAGCCGGCGGGGCTTCTCGTCGATGCCCGACAAGGGCTGGGCGTCTGTCACCGTACCCGCCGCGCCCAGAACGTGGGCTGTCCTCGCGCGATCCATGGGGAGGCTGAGTCTGGCCGACGACCTCGCGCCCGCCGTCGCTCTGGCGGAGGACGGCCACGCCGTCGCGCCGACGGTGGCGTACTTCTGGGCCAGAGACTTTCGGGATTACTCCGCGATAATGACCGACCCCGTGTTCAAGCCGTGGTTCGACACGTTCGCGCCCGCGGGCCGCGCCCCCGCCCCCGGGGAACTGTGGAGAAACCCCGACCAGGCCGCGACGCTGAGACGCATCGGCGAGACGGACGCGGAGGACTTCTACACGGGCGAACTGGCCGAAAAGATCCTCAAATTCTCCATGCGCACCGACGGCTTCCTCTGCGCCAAGGATCTGGCCACGGCCGAACCCGAGTGGGTGGAGCCGCTGTCGGCCGGCTACCGCGGCTACGACGTGTGGGAGCTTCCCCCCAACGGGCAGGGCGTCACGGTGCTGATGGCGCTGAACATGCTTTCGGGCTTTGACTTCACAAGCCGCGACGACATCGCGACGTACCACCGCCAGATCGAAGCCGTCAAACTGGCGTTCGCCGACGCCGCGCGCTACGTGGCCGACCCGCGTTTTTCGCGCGTGCCCGTGGAGGCCATGCTGAGCGAAGGATACGCGGCCGAAAGGCGCGCGCTCATCGGCCGCGAGGCCCTCGTCCCCGAGGCGGGCAGGCCCGAGCCGGGCGGCACGGTCTACCTGTGCGCGGCCGACGGCGAGGGGAACATGGTCTCGTTCATCCAGAGCAACTACAAACAGTTCGGCTCGGGGATCGTCGTCCCCGGGACGGGCATCTCGCTGAACTGCCGCGCCTGCGGCTTCTCGCTCGACCCGTCGCATCCCAACGTCGTCGAGCCGGGCAAGCGGCCCTACATCACGATCATCCCCGGTTTCCTCACAAAGGACGGCGTGCCCGTCGGGCCGTTCGGCGTGATGGGCGGCTACATGCAGCCGCAGGGGCACGTGCAGGTGCTGACGAACATGATCGATTTCGGGTTCAACCCGCAGCAGGCCATCGACGCGCCGAGGTGGCGCTGGACGGGCGGAAAGACGGTGGAGTTCGAGCCGGGCTTCCCCGCCGAGTCCGTCGCCCGTCTCGCGCGCATGGGGCACGACGTGAGGTTCGCCGCCGACGCCGGCTCTTTCGGGCGCGGCGAGATGATCCTGCGCACGGCCGAAGGCACGCTCGCGGGCGCCACGGAGCCGCGCGCCGACGGCTGCGTCGCCGCGTGGTGATCGAAGCGCGAAAAAGCCGTCCTCCGTCGCGGTCGTGTTTTTCGCGGGGCGCGCGACGCCGTCGCCCTTCCCCAAGAAAATCCCGAACTTCCCGCGCGCTCCCGCCGGGCGCGCGACGCGCCTTTTTCGCGAAAAGCCCTTTCTCTCCCCCGCTCGCGCGCGGGGGAGTTTTTTTAGTTTGGCCGTCTTGACGTTGAGCGCGCTCCATGTGTTTAATAAGGCCATACGATCTTTCACGCCGGAGGACTCCATGAGAACGCTCTTTTACGCATCGCTCGCGCTGGCCGTGTACGAGACGCTGAGCATGATCGCGCCCCTGCGTCTGCGCTTTCCGGGCAAACTGGCGCTGGCCGCGCTGCTGTTCGCGGGCGCCTTTAAAAACCACATCTTCCAGCGCTTCGGCGGCGGCATGTTCTTCGCGCCCGACCTGCCCCGGTGGGCCGTCCTCTCCGGCTCGCTGCTGTACAATATGCTCGTCGTGTCTCTCGCGCTGCTGCCGGTCAAGGACGCGCTGTGGCTGCTGTGGAAACTGCCACCCCTCCGCCGTCTGTTCCCGCGCCTGCCGGGCGCGTTTCCCGCAGCGGCGGCGTCGGCGTGCGTCCTCGCCCTCGCGGCGGCGCTGACGGGGTGGGGCACGTGGGAGGCCGTGCGCGTCCCGTCCGTGAAATACCGCGACGCCGAGATCGCGGGCCTCGCGCCGGAGTTCGAGGGCGCGAAGGTCGCGCTGCTCGTCGATCTGCACGCCAGCGCCCTCAACCGCCGCCCTCTGTTTGAAAAGATCGTGGACAGAACCATCGCCGCCTCGCCCGATCTCATCGTGATGCCCGGCGACTTCGTGGACGGCACGGTGGAGCGGCGCGCGCGCGATCTGGAGCCGCTCGCGCGGCTGAAAGCGCCGCTTGGCGTGTACGCCTCGTCGGGCAACCACGAGTATTATTCGGGGTACGGGCCGTGGAAAAAGCGGCTCCGCCTGTGGGGGATCGAATGGCTCGAAAACGAGCACCGCGTGCTCGTCCGCGGATCGGGGAAACTGGTGCTCGCCGCCGTTCCCGACCCGCAGGGAGGCCGCATGGGCTACGCCGCGCCCGACATCGGGAAGGCGCTGAAGGGTGCGCCCCCGGGCGTTCCCGTGATCCTGCTCGCCCACCGCCCCCAAGACGCCCGCGAGTACGCGCGAAACGGCGTCGCGCTCCAGCTTTCGGGACACACGCACGGCGGCATGATGCCCGGCCTCGGGTTCCTCGTCAAGCGCGCGAACAACGGTTTTGTCAAAGGCTGGTACGACGTGGGGGGCATGAAGCTGTTCAACAGTCCCGGCACGTCGCTGTGGAACGGGTTCCCGCTGCGCGTGTTCGACCCCGCCGAGATCACCGTCCTCACGCTGCGCGCCGCGCGCTGAAAGCCTCGCGCGAGCGCGTGAAAAAAAAGCCCGCGTTTTCCGTTAAAACGGGAACGCGGGCTTTTTTCGCGCCAAAACGCTATTCAAACGTGCCCTTGACGAGGACGGCGCCGTCGCGCATCATCACGCGGCCGCGCGCTATCAGCGAGCGGAGCGTGTAGTCGGGGTTGAGCACCATGATGTCGGCGTCGTAGCCCTTCTCGACTTTCCCCTTGCGAGGCAGGCCGAGCCAGAACGCGGGATTGGCCGACGCGAACGCGAAGGCCCGGTCGGGCGGAACGACGCCGCGGCGCACGCAGCTGCCGACGGTCTGGAGGATCGACGCGGGATCGCCGACGGCCATGCCGATGAAGTTCTTTTTGTCGTCGAACTTCGGCATACTGCCGTTGCCGTCGGAGCTGAAACAGACGCGGCCGAGATCGGCGCCGCTTTCGGCCAAGCGCCCCACGGCCTCCCACGTGTCGTCGTGGGCGGTCAGGTCGGCGAGGCCGCCCTCCTTCACCCAGGCGATCGTGTCGTCGAGCAGCGCGCGCGTGCGCGCGACGTGCGTGGGCATAAAGTGCGTTTTCGGCACCTCGCCGCCCGCCAGCGCGGCGCGCAGCGGCTCAAGCCCCGTCGGCTCGCCGCCCATGTGCACGCAGACGACGCCTTTCTTGCCAGCGAGCATGGCCGACACGCGCACCTCGGAGACGAGCGCGCGGATGGCCTCGACGGAGGGGTGCGACCCGCGGTGGTCGGATAGCGCCATCTTGCAGCCGATCACCTTGTCGATCCACGCGATGTCGGCGCCGACCGATCCGGTGACTGTGGGGCCGGGAAGCTGGTACGCGCCCGTGTAGATCCATGTGCTCACGCCCTCGATGTCGAGCGCCCGCGCCTTGGCGAGCAGTTCGACGAGCGAGCGGCTGATGCCGTCGGTGCCCAGCAGGCCGACGGCCGCGGTGACGCCCGCCTTCACGAACGTGGAAAGCTGCGCCGGCGGCGTGCGGAAGTTGAAGCCGCCCTCGCCGCCCGCGCCGCCGAAGTGGTTGTGATGATCGACGATGCCGGGAGCGGCGACGGCGCCCTCCAGATCGATGGTCTCCAGGCCGGGCAGCTTCACGTCGAGGCCGCTTCCGACGGCGGCGATTGCGCCGTTCAGCGCGAGCACGTCAACGACGCCCTTGTGCTCGGGCGCGTAGAGGTCGGCGTTTTTCAGGAGCAGGTTATACATGGTACACGTCCCCTTTCGATAGAATATTCGTCTCCTTCCGCCGGAGCGGTTTCTCCCCGGCGGGCGAACCGCCCCGGCCGGGCGCGGACGATTGGCGAAAGCGCGCGCTCCCGGGCCGGTCTCGCGCGGGGAGCCGTTCGGAAGGGCGCGGCGCCGGGCAGACGGCGGGCGGCAACGGCGTCCTTTTTCCCCGAAGGCCGGGCGG
>CAZRXR010000028.1:0-4856 GCA_964604125.1 uncultured Synergistaceae bacterium | reverse complement strand
CCGGGCGGGCCGCCCGCCGCGCGTCACTCCTTCATCGCCGGGCCTGTGTACTGATCCATCACGATGGCCAGATACAGGTTGAGGCACGTGCGGAAGTCCTTCAGGTTCAGCCCCGTTTCGCGCGAGATCTTGTCCATGCGGTAAATAAGCGTGTTGCGGTGGATATGTAGCTGCTTGGAAGTCTCGATCAGCGAGAACGAACTCTCGCACCAGCCGCGGATGGTCGCGCGCATCTGCTCCCAGTCGGGGTCGCCGCGGAACGCGCCCGTCACGGCCTGAATATAGCGCGCGCGCGCCGGCGCGTCTATCGTGGTGACGATGTCCTCCACGCGGTAGGCGGCGATGTCGTACACGCCGGGGCGGGCGCAGAACTTTTTGCCGAGGAACAGCGCTTTCCACGCCTCCTGGTAGCTGATGGCCAAAGACGGCACGCCGCGCGCCGGGGTGCCGATGCCCACGGCCGCCTTCAGCCCGAACGCCTCGATGGCCGAGAGGGCCTTTTCGGCCATGTCGCGCGTCTGCTCCGCCTGAGTCGCGCTTCCCGCGTGCAGGACGACGAAACGGTTGTTGCCCAACGTGGCGCAGATGTCGGCCGGAGCGTCGAACACCTTGCGGATCGAGGCGAGCACAGCCTTCTTGACGTTGAGGATCCTCGTCTGCACGCTTTCGCTGCGGCCGCGCGCCTCCTCGCGCGTGCGGAGGGCGAACCTCCCGAACTGGTACAGATCGACGGCGATGGCGGTGTAATCCCGATCGCGGCTGTAGCCGAACTCGCCCGCGCGCGAGGCGAGAATGTCCTCGTTGCTGACGCCCGGAACAAACGAGCCGATGTCCCGCACCAGCTTTTCGAGCGTGCTTTCGCGGTTGCCCGCGAAGGCGTACAGTTCGCGCTCGCGCAGCATCAGCTCGACCTGACTGCGGACGATGGCGGCGAAACCGCGCGCGAGCGACGGCGCGCCCTCGATCGCCACGGCGCCCGTGACGCGCCCGTTCATCGACTGCACGGGCGACGCGACGCCGCGAAAATCGCCCGACATCGACTCCGTCGGCCCGCCGCTTTCCGCCGCGGCGCCGGCGGCGGCTATCATCACGCCCTGCCAGCGCTCGCCGCTCGCGCCGATCACGACGCCGCGCGTGTCGGTGATGGCGACGGGGAAGCCTATCAGATCTGACACGGCGTCGGCGATTTCCTGCGCCGATTTCCGCAGCAGCGCGTTCTCCTCCTGATCCTGTTCGTACATGGCCGATCACCTTTGTACAGAAAGTCTAAAAGCCTCTTTATTAAGACAGATTTTTCGTATTTTTACAACAGATAAAATGCCGCGTTTTTTGCCTCCCGCCGCTCCGCTTTTTCTCGATTAAGGCGCATTCCGGCGTTTGCCTTTTACGCTCAAAATATGTTATGATAGTGAACCGGCCGAAAAAGCCCCGTCCCGCCCCGGGCGCGCGTTTCCCGCGATCCGCCCCGTCCGGCGCGCGGGCGGGGCGCGGTCTCGTAAAAAAACGCGCGCGGCCGGAACGCCGGGCGCGGAGAAATACCGGTCCCGCCAACCTCTCCTCTTGAAAGGAACTGATCTCTATGACGGCAAATGCGCTTGAAGTTCTGCGCGCGCGCGGCTTTATCGACTGGACGACGGACGACGAGGGCGTCGAAAAACTTTTCGACAGCGGCATGGTGACGGCCTACGTGGGTTTCGACCCCACGGCCGACAGTCTGCACGTGGGGCACCTGATCCCGCTGATGGGGCTCGCGTGGCTGCAGAAGCTGGGGCACCGCCCGATCGTGCTGGCCGGCGGCGGCACGGGCATGATCGGCGACCCGTCGATGAAAAGCGCGGAGCGCAACCTGCTGTCGATGGACGAGATCGCGCGCAACGTGGAGCGCGTCAAACTCCAGCTGGCGCACTTCGTCAGTTTCGACTGCGGCGAGAACTCCGCCATCCTCGTCAACAACTACGACTGGCTCAGCTCGATGAACTTTCTCGAGTTCCTGCGCGACGTGGGCAAGTACTTCACCATCAACAAGATGATCGCCAAGGAACACGTCAGGAGCCGCATCGAGGATCCGGCAAAGAGCCTGTCGTTCACCGAGTTCGCCTACACGCTGCTCCAGTCGTATGACTTCTACCACCTCTACACCGTCTACGGCTGCCGCATCCAGCTGGGCGGCAACGACCAGCAGGGCAACATCACGAGCGGCATCGACTTTATCCGCAAGCATGAGGAGGGCGCGCTTGTCTACGGCGGCACCAACCCCCTGCTGCTCACCTCCGCCGGGCACAAGTTCGGCAAGACGGAGGGCGGCGCTGTGTGGCTCGACCCCGCCAAGACTTCGCCGTACCAGTTCTACCAGTTCTGGGTGAACAGCGAGGACGCCACCGTCGCCAAGGCGCTGAAGTACTTCACGTTCCTGCCGCTCGACGAGATCGAATCGCTGCTGGAGCGCCACGAAAAGGCCCCCGAGAGGCGCGAGGCCCAGCGCGCGCTCGCCTACGAGATCACGAAGATCGTCCACGGCGCGCGCGTCGCCGACAACGTGAAGCACGCCAGCGAGATCCTGTTCGGCGCGTCGTTCACCCCCGACGACCTCGACGAGGGCACGCTCCGCACGCTCGCCGCCGAGACCCCGCGCGGCAAAGTGGGCGGCCTGCCCAAGCCGCTCGCCGACGTGCTCGCCGAGACGGGCGCGTGCAAAAGCAAGGGCGAGGCCAAGCGGCTCATATCGGGCGGCGGCGTGTCCGTCAACGGCCTGCGCGCCGACGAGAAGACCGTCCTCGAAGAAAAGGACGTGCTCCGCGGCTCCTACGCGCTCATCCGCCTCGGCAAGAAAAAGTACCTCATGGTCGGACGCGCGTAGATGAGCGTTTCCGCGTCGTCCCTCGATTTCCTGCGGCGCGCCCTCGCCTACCCCGACCGGCGCGGGCGCGCGCTCTACTGTCTCCTCCGCTGCGTCTTCGCGCTCGTGCCCATCCGCCGGAAGCTGGTGCTGGAGAGCCTGAAGCGCTCGTTCCCCGAACGCGGCGAGAAGTGGCGCCGACAGACGCTGAAGGGCCTATACAGGCATTTTTCGTGGATGATCGTCGAGTTCCTCGCGGCCGTCAACGATCCGTCGCTGATCGACAGAATGTTCGTCGAGGTCGAAAACCGCGAGATCATCGATCGTCAGCTGAAAAGCGGCAAAGGGTGCTTTATCCTCAGCGGGCACTTCGGCAACTGGGAGATCGGCGGGCCGTGGCTCCCCCGCAACGGCTACCCTCTGGAGCCGGCGGCGCGCGACGCCGACGACGCTTCGTTCGCCGCGCTGATCGAGAGCTACCGCGCGCGCCTCGGCGAGCACACGCTGCGCAAGGGCGCGATGAACGTGCGCGGCATGATCCGCGACGCGCGCGCCGGCAAGTGGATCGCCCTGATCGCCGATCAGGACACGGGCGCCGACGGCGTACCCGTCACGTTCCTCGGGCGGCGCACCACGATGGTGGAAGGCCCCGCCCTCCTCGCGCTGACGGCCCGTCTGCCGCTGATCCCGATGTACACCCTCCGCCTCGCGCCGTTCCGCTACAAAATGTGCGTCAGGCCCCCCGTCTGCACGGGCGAAGAAGGACGGAACAGGGAAAACGTCGCCGAGTACACGCGGCGCGCCAACGCCGCGCTCGACGAGATGGTGCGTCTGGCGCCCGAGCAGTGGTTCTGGTTCCACCGCCGCTGGAAGTACGACCCCGACCGCCCCGGCGTGAGGGCGCAGTAGTACTCCCCTTTCTTTTTTTTCGGACACGCAAAAACGCGAAAGCGCCTCCCGGCCTGTCGGGCGGCGCTTTCGCGTTTTTCGTGCGCTCTCCCCGGGGAGCGCGCACGCCCGGCGGCGCGAGGGAACGCGGGAAAGAACGTTTTTTCGCGGGCGGCGGGATTTTCTCCCGCCGCCCGCGCTGTTTTTTCCGTTGTCGCCGCGCCGACGGCCGTCGCGGGGCGTCGCGGCTTTTTCGCGCGCCGCCCCGGCGCGCTGTAAAAACAACCACTTCCGGGCGGGAGAAAACGGAGAGAGCGGAAGAAACGGCGGACTTAACCGCCGGCGTTCCCGCTCCGGTTCCGGCATCCCCAGTCGCACATCCTGTCCAGTATCGGGATCAGCGATTTTCCCTTTTCGGTCAGACTGTACTCGACCCGGGGCGGGATCCGGGGGTACTCTTTTCTGGCGACAAGCCCGTCCGCCTCGAGCTGTTTGAGCGCGGAACTGAGCGTCTTGCAGGTAATGCCCCCGATATACCTGTGCATCTCGTTGAAGCGCACGACCTTGAACTCCATCAGCGTGTAGAGGATAAACATCTTGTATTTGCCCTGAATGAGCGACATCGTGTAATTGAACCCCGTGTCCGCCAGCCTGCAGGCGTCGATACATTCCCGACTCATTCCGCTTTCCTCCAAGATAGTATAGTTCACGAACGTTCGTACTTGTTTTTCAACATCACGTTGATTATAAATATAGCGCCGCGGCGCGAAGAAGTCAACCCAAACGCGGAAAGGAGACCGGGGAAAAGGAGAAAAAACGCGATCCCGAACGGCGGCCCGCGAACGGGCGGGAACGCTCCCGAGCCGGCCGGAACGTTTGCCGGGAGCGCCGAACAGACGGGGCGCGAGGCCGGCGCGTTTTATCCGAACGGTATGAACCTGAACGGCCGCAAAGACTGTTTTCGCGGTCGGGACGACAGGGAAACTCCCCGCGCGCGAAAGCACGGCATGGCGAAGATCTGTCCCGCGTCCCGGGGAGCCGCACGCGCCGCGCGCGACACCGTCGCGCTGTCGGAACATGATCGGCCGGTTTCGCGCCGCTTTCGAAAGACTCCTCGCGCCGGAAGACGGCG
>CAZRXR010000027.1:14596-23389 GCA_964604125.1 uncultured Synergistaceae bacterium | reverse complement strand
CGCCCACTTCGTCGCCAACGGCGACGCGCGGCTCAAACTTCCAGAGTTTTTCGTGATCGAGCGCGGGGACGGTGATGCCGCGCGCGATGAACACGCTTCTGGACGCATCCTCGATCGACTTCAGAGGACGCTGAATACCGTCGTAGAACTGTTCGATAAGACCGGGCCCCAGTTCGACGCTCAGGGCTTCGCCGGTGCCCGAGACGGGCTCGCCGGGACGGAGACCGGAAGTCTCCTCGTACACCTGGATCGAAGCGAGATCGCCATCGAGCTCGATGATCTCGCCGACCAGGCCGATGTCGCCGACGCGCGCCACTTCGTGCATGCTCGCGCCGGTCATGCCCTTCGCGACGACAAGAGGGCCGGATATACGTTCGATCGTGCCTTTTACATTGACATCCGCGGCCAAACTAATCGCCTCCAGGTTAAATCAGCTATTTTACTGAGAAAATGTCCATGCCGACAGCGCGCTCGACGCTGCTGCGCACCGCGCTCAAGCCGACGCCGATCGAGCCGCGAATGCCCGGGATCGGGATGATGCTCGCGGCGTACTCCTGCACGAGTTTGTCGATCAGCTCCGCCTGCGCGACGAACTGGCGCTCCTCGACGAAGATCACGCCGTAGTTTTCGCGCGCGAGGCGCGTGACGGCGGCGGCTGTCTCCTCGGCGGTCTCGGCGGGGAAGGGACGCACGCCCACGGCCTGAAACGGCAGAACGGTGTCGTAACTTCCGACGGCCGCCATGTTTTTCCTACCGGCTTCAGCAGACATCGCGCAGCAACCCCCTTATAACGTCCTTCTCCACGCCGTTGGCGACGGAGACGAGAATGATGCGAAGGTTCTTCGCCTCGATCTCGCGGGCCCACAGGTAGCGAACCACGTTGCCCGGCTCGAACGCGCCGAAACGGCACGAACCGATGCGCGCGGAGATGAAGTTGTCGAGATCCTTTTCGTACCGCACGAGCAGCGCGTTGAAATTCTCGCTCTCGGCAAAGGGCAGCAGCAGTCTGCCGATGTCGGCGAACGCCAGCAGACGCGCCCAGTTCTCGACCGGCTCGGCCACCAGCGGCTCGAGACGGTTGACGGGCAGCGTGCCGCCCGCGTGCAGAAAACCGGCTGCGGCCGCGCGCTCCCGGGGCAGTCGCGAAAGGCGCAGGAGCGTCTTGATGTTTTCGCCGTCGATGCGGGAGCGCACCCAGTTTTCCACGCTCGGCACGGAAAGTTTCTTCGCCGCGTCGAGGAGTGAGCCGAAATACACGCCGTCGATGACCTTGTCCGCCGCCATCGCGTTGCGCGTCTGCTCCCACGCGGCCAGAGCCTGTGGGATCGCCCTGTCGAACCCGTAGGGAAGTTCCCAGTACTCCTCGCCCTCCACCGCCGTCACGAGCCTGTCTGTGTCAATGTTGCCAAGCGGCGTGAGCAGGTCGAGGCGGCGCTTTTCGCCCGCGGCGGCCAAAAACTGACCTTTGAGCAGCGTCTTGACGTTGTGCACGTCGTAGACCAGACGCAGGATCGCCGTCAGGCCGCCGTCGGGCACGAACGTTTCCACTTCGGTGTAGGTGCGCAGCAGTTCGGCTTCGATCGCCTTGTCGAAATCCTGAGGCGACTTTTGCTCCATCAGCGACGCCGAATAGGGCGTTTCCCCGAGAACTTTCACCGCCGACTCAAGCGAGTCGCAGTCGATCATGCGCGAAAGCGTCGATTCGTCAAGCAGACGGTTTTCAAGCGCCCTCAGACGCGCTACAGCGTAACCATACCGCTCCTTCGGGGCCATGATCACACCACCTATTCGGCGTCAAACAGGCGTTTGACGACTTCGGACTCCAGATCATCCTTCAGCCAGTGGACCAGGGTTTCGAGAGAGCAGTTCACGGAGATCCTGCCGCTGCGCAGGATAAAGCCGCCGCCGATGTCGGCCTTTTCGGGCGACAGCGTCAGCTTTGTGCCGCGCGCGGCGTTGTACGTGTCGAGCCAGCCCTTGCCGATGCGCTTTTCGGAGGCCGAGATCAGCAGTTCCTCGTCTCCGCTGCCGACGGCCTTGTCGAGAAGTTTTTCCATGAACGCGAGGTACTTGGCGTCGTCAAGGCCGCGCAGGTTCTCAAGAGCGCCCGCGAACGCCCGGCCGATCAACTCCTGTTTCGCCCCCAGCTGAATCTTCTTCACGTCGAGATTGGAGATGATCTGGGCGCGGCGGCGCACCTCGGGAGCTTCCGCCTCGAACATGCCGTCATAATACGCCTTGCTTTTGGAAACTTCCGACTCGGCGCCGCTTTCCAGAGCCAGAGCCTGGGCTTTGGCCTCGTCGAGCAGTTTGGCGGCCTCGGCGGCCGCGTCGCGCTCGATCTTGTTTCTGATATCAGCGAGTGCCATGGGCTTACTCCCCCTGGCTTACAGGCTGATGCCGTTCATAAGAAGGATGCTGACGAGGAGAGCAAGAACCGCGTAGGTCTCGACCATGGCCGGGAGGATAACGGCCTTGCCGGCTTCACCGGGCTGCTTGGCGATCATCTGAATGCAGGCCGCCGAGGTTTTGCCCTGCGAAATAGCCGAAATCCAGCCGCCAAGAGCGATCGGCAGGCAGGCGAACAGCACGGCCAGTCCGTGCACCCAGTCGCAGGGGACGGCGGAGCCGCCGACCAGCCCAACTTTGAGCATGGCGAAGAACGCGATCAGAAGGCCGTAGATGCCCTGGGTTCCGGGCAGAGCCTGGAGCATCAGCACGAGGCCGAACTTGCCGGGATCCTCCGTCATCACGCCCGCGCCGACCTCGCCGGCGATACCGACACCGATGGCCGAGCCGATGCCGGCCAAACCAGCAGCCAGAGCCGCGCCAAGCACAACAAAAGCGATACCAAGGTAATCCATAAACGACACTCCCCTCAAAAGTTTGGGTTCAAATTGGTGTTCCGCGCCTAGGCTTTCTCGCGCGGAGCGACGTTGACATACTCGGTGCTGTAGCGGAACGGGCGGAACGCCGCGCCGCCGCTCGAATAGAACTTGCCGAAGAACTCGACGTACTGCAGACGCAGGGGGTGGACGAACGCGCCCAGAATGTTGATGACCATGCTGAACACGTGCCCGCCGAAGAAGATGGCAAGAGCCAGCAGCCAGCCCACGAAAGCCGTGCCGCCGCACAGCGACGACATCAGGTTGATGATCATCGCCACGGCGCCGCCGACAAGGCCGAGAGCCAGCAGACGGCTGTAGCTGAGAACGTCGCCGAGGTAGCTTGTGACGTTGTACAGGCTGAGACAGCCGGAGACCAGTTTCCCGAAAACGCCCTTTTTCTCGCGGCCCTGTGTGAGTACGAGAACGGCCGCGCCCGCGAGGGCCATCCACTTGCCGAACGGCACGAGCGCGGGGTTGGCGAACGAGCCGACGCCGAATATCAGCAGGCCCGTCAGCAGCACCAGCCAGCCGCCCTGATCGGCGAACGCGGCGAAGTAGTCCTTCCGCCGCACGTTCGCCCAGGCGGCCAGACAAATCCCGAAATAGATGTGGACGATACCGAGCGCCAGAGAGATCCCGAGAAGGAGCATGGGATCCTTCATCGGCTCGAGCAGCGTGAAGAAGTTCTTCACGGGACGGATAAACCACAGGAACGGGAAGGCGTCGATCATGTCGCCCATCCAGCTGCCCGTGACCGCGCCGAACACGATCGTCGCGATGCCGCAGTACTTCACCATGACGAGCGCCTGCCTGATGCTGTCGGGCATCCTGCGGTACTTCTTGAGGAAGTACATGGCGATCGCCGTGATCACGATGCCGTAGCCGGCGTCGGCGTAGCACATGCCGAAGAACAGCAGGAAGAACGGCATCATCGGGAACGACGGGTCAACCGAGCCGTAGACGGGCGCGCCGTAGAGCATGGTGAGCATCTCGAACGGTTTGGCGTACCCGGGGTTTTCCAGCGCGATCGGCGGGTCGTCGCCCTCCTCGGGCTCGAGCAGCCGCAAAGCGGCGGTCTTCTCAAACGGGGCCAGCGCGCGGCGGAGATCGTCTTCGCGGCTCTCGGGGAGCCAGCCGCGGAGCAGGACGACTTCGGCTGTGCGCTCGCTGTCCTCGCGAGCCTCCTGCCGGGTCTTCATGATGGCGTAGTAGTCGCCCAGCTTGCGGATCGCGTCCATATGCTCCCGCGCGAAATCCGCCAGCCACTTCGCGATCTCCGCCTCCTCGGCGGAAATAGCCCCGGCACGCGACGCCAGCTTTTGAAGCTCCTCGGCGACAGTGCCCGTCAGCGAGGCGGGAAGATCCACCTTCGCGACGCTGTGTTTGAGGCACAGTTCCGTAACACGATCTTCAAGGGAACGCAGATAAAAGACGCAGGCCCAAGGGGCGGTCCGGCCGCCCTTCCCGGGGACGCGGACGAGGCACTCGGCGTCGGAGCCGAGCGCCGACTCGACGTCGGCCTTCCACTCCGACAGGTTCTCGGGCCTGCCCGTGCCGAGGAAACCGGCGACGAGCCTGCTGCCCTCCGTCACCATCGAAAGAGGCGGCTCGAAACCGTCCATGCTCTCGAGCGTCTGTTTCAGCGACGAGATCTGCGACTCGTCCGACTTCAGTTCGGCGAGGCGGCGCTCCTTGGCCCGCACCTCGGCGGCCAAAGCGGCGACGTCGGTTTCACGCTCCAAAGCCGCGAGATCCTCGACGCTGACGTCGTCCCGCTCGCCGAGCATCCGCCCCAGACTCCCGACGGGGTCGTTGTACATGGGCGAAAGGTAGCGGACAAGATAGTTCACGTCGCTTTGCAGGCTCGCGTAGTCGCAGACGGATCCAACAGGCTGGAGCGAGGGGGCGTCCCCGGCGTTTTTCTCAGCAGCGGAGATCTCGCAGATCCCGCGCTCCTGAAGCACCGCGAGCACTTCGTCAACCGAGGCGCGGTGCACGTACAGTTCGATTTTCTTAACGCTCGCTACGGCCATATCGAGACACCACCTCTTCGGCTAACCACTGAGCCGTCTTTTTCAGCGCTTTACCGTGGGCCTGCACGAACTTCAGAGCGTCGGCCCTGCCCTGCTCGACGGCCCGCTCTGACTCTTTCGCGGCCTCGGCCTCCACTTCGCCGACGCGCCTGCGGTACTCGCGGAACTGCGACTGCTTGGCATCCTTCACGCGAAGAGCCGCCGCGGCGCGCGCTTTGGCGACGATAGCCTGCGCTTCCGTTCTCGCGTCGGCGACCTTCTTGGCGGCCGCCGCCTCCACGCTCCTGATCTCCTCGGTCAGATTGGTTGACATACGTTCACCTCCTCCGCTCACCGTCCATAAAAGCATCCGTCCGCGCGCCCGGCGGGCAGAAAAACCGCGCCGCGAACTGAAGGGCGCGCGAAAAAAACGCGGCCGCTTTTAAAACACGGAGCCGCTTTTTTCGCGAAAAACGCGAGCGGCCCGATGTTTTTTGCGGGGACGAACCTAAAGAAAAATTAGTTCTACCACTATAGGATTATAATTTTACATAAAGTCGCTGTCAATACGCCGGGCAAATTTTTTTCGCCCCCGGCGCGCGGCGGCCGCGCGCCGGAAGCATCTCCCGGAACGGTAAAAACAATCCCGCGAAAGCTAAACAAAGTAAAATTCCCAACGAGAGAGAGCGCCTCCGCGCGGAACGAAAAAAGGACGTTTCCCGGGCGAGGCGGTCGCGAGGGCCGTTTTCCGCCCCGCCGCTCCCGGAGCGCCCGCCGAAAGCGTCTTTTTATGTATACGGGTTATAACCGCGGGCGAAAAACCGGCCGGCGCGCGGGCGTCCTTTGCAAGTTAAAATGTCGTGGACAAAACGCGCGCGGCGCGGGTAAGATAGTCAGCCGTACCGGCAAAAAACGCGAAATAAACGAAAGGAGCACCGCACATGACCGATTACACAGAGCGCGTCGCCCGGGAGCTGAAGCTCCCCGCCGCGGGCGTCGGCGCCGTCGCTCAGCTGCTTTCAGAGGGCTGCACGGTTCCGTTTATCGCGAGGTACCGCAAGGAGAAAACGGGATCGCTCGACGAGGTGGCGATCGCGGCGATCCGCGACGGCCTCGCGCGCGTCGAGGAACTTGAAAAGCGCCGCGCGGCGATCCTCTCGTCTCTCGCCGAGCGGGGCGCGCTGACGGAAGAAATCAGGCGCGCCATCGACGCCGCCCCGACGATGACGGCCCTCGAGGACGCCTACCTGCCCTACCGGCCTAAGAGGCGCACGCGCGCCATGGCCGCGCGCGAAGCCGGGCTGGAGCCGCTCGCGAAAGCCCTGATGGAGCAGACGGGCCGCGCCGTCCTGGAACTGGCCGAGCCGTTCGTCGATCCCGGAAAGAACGTTCCCGACGCGCGGGCCGCGCTCGCCGGCGCGCGCGACATCATCGCCGAGGAGATCAGCGAGGACGCCGCGATCCGGCACGAGACGCGCGTGCTGTTCGTGCGCCGGGGCGTGTGTTCCTCGTCCGTCGTGGAAAAGAAAAAGGATCTCCCCGGGGCCGCGACCTATGCGGACTATTTCAGCTGGAGCGAGCCGATGCTGCGGATCCCTTCGCACAGGCTGCTGGCCGTGCTGCGCGGCGAAAAGGAAGGTTTTCTGTCGCTCTCGGTAAGGCCCGACGAGCGGCTCGCCCTCGAGACGCTCTGCTCGCGCCTCGTCAGGGGGCAGGGCGAGGACTCGCTCCAGGTAAAAGCGGCCGTCGCCGACGGCTACCGCCGCCTGCTCGCCCCGTCGATCGAGACCGAGGCCCGCGCGACGCTCAAAAAGCGCGCCGACGGCGACGCGATCGCCGTCTTCGCCCGCAATCTGCGCGAACTGCTGATGGCCTCCCCTTTCGGGGCGCGCCCGGTGCTGGCTGTCGATCCCGGAATCCGAACGGGCTGCAAGGTGGTGTGCCTCGACGCCAAGGGAGACCTGCTCTGCCACGACGTTATCTTTATCCAGAAGTCCGCCGCGCTCCGCGAGCAGGCCGCCGCCGTGGTACGGGGGCTTATCGCGAAGTACCGCCCCGAGGCCGTCGCCCTGGGAAACGGCACGGCCAGCCGCGAGACAGAGGAGTTCCTGCGCGCCTTGAAGCCCGGCATCCCCGTCTTTGTCGTCAGCGAAAGCGGAGCGTCCGTGTACTCCGCCTCCGAGCAGGCGCGGCGCGAGTTTCCCGATCAGGACGTGACCGTGCGGGGAGCGGTTTCGATCGGGCGCAGGCTCATGGATCCTCTGGCCGAACTCGTCAAGATCGACCCGAAGTCCATCGGTGTGGGGCAGTACCAGCACGACGTGGATCAGAAGCGGCTGAGGAACGCCCTCGACGACACCGTCGTGTCGTGCGTCAACTCCGTCGGCGTCGATCTCAACACCGCCAGCGCCAAACTGCTCTCATACGTGTCGGGACTGACGCCGTCGCTGGCCGACAACGTCGTCAAATACCGCGAGGCGCGGGGGCCGTTCGTCCGCCGGAGCGACGTGCTCAACGTGCCGCGTCTGGGGCCGAAAGCCTACCAGCAGGCGGCGGGGTTTCTGCGCATTCGCGGCGCGAAGAACCCCCTCGACGCCAGCGCCGTCCACCCCGAGAACTACGGCGTGGTGGACGCCATCGCCCGCGATCTGGGCCGCGAGGTGAGCGACCTGATCGCCGACCGGGCCCTGCGCGCGAAGCTGGATCTGAACCGCTACGTCACCGGCGACGTCGGGCTGCCGACGCTTCTGGACATCCTGTCGGAGCTTGAAAAGCCGGGCCGCGACCCGCGCAGCGCTTTAGAAGTTTTCTCGTTCGACCCGAACGTGCGCGAGCTGTCCGACCTGAAGCCGGGAATGAAACTGCCGGGCATTGTCTCAAACGTCACGGCGTTCGGCGCGTTCGTCGATGTCGGCGTGCACCAGGACGGGCTCGTCCACGTCAGCCAGATGGGGCGCTACGTCAAGGACATCTCGACCGTCCTCCGGCCGGGCCAGCGCGTTGAGGTCATCGTCACCGGCGTCGATCCGGCGCGAAAGCGCGTCTCGCTGCGCATGGAACTTTCGCAAAACGTCGGCGAGAAGAAAAGGAGCCGGGTATAAAAACGCCGGGACGCGCGGTAAGCAACCGCGCGTCCCGGCGTTTTTTTCGCCCCGCCGCGCCGCGATTTCCGCGACGGCGAACACCGGCGGGACGACTTCGGACACAAGCGCGGCCTTGATGACCGTCCGCCGAGGCGAAAACGCGGCTTTGGCGAGCGCAGACCGCGCCCGCGGCGGATTTTTTCGCGCCCGCGGGCGCGTTTTTCGCGCGCCGCGCAGCCCGTTTTTTCGCGGGAACGCCCCGGGGACAGAAAAAAAGCGCGGCGCTCCCTCTCTTTACAGGAAACGCCGCGCGTTGTTAGCCCGCGACACGGCCCCGCGTCGAAAGGCTCACTCCGAGCGCCGGGGCGATGGAACCTTCATGACCGCGCGCCACAACGGCGTTTTTTTTGCGCGACGGAACTGGAGCGATTGAACCGCCTCGCCGTCGCGCCCCGGCGTTTTTTTATTCTGTCGGGCGGGCGCGATTTCGGCAATCGCCCCAAGGCGCGGGCGCGGTTTTGACGAGTGTGCTGGCGCGCTGCGGCGGATTTCTTCACGCCCTCGAGTACGATTTCGCGACGACCGCTCGCCGAGAAGAAAACGCGGCTTTGATGACCGCCCGCCGCGATTTCCGCGACGGCGAACAACGGCGGGACGACTTCGGGCGCCGGGCGCGGACTTGACGACTGGCCGCTGAGGCATGAGCGTGATTTTAACGAGCGTGCCGCCGCGCGCGAAAACGCGGGGGACAAGATCCCTTTACGGCGCGGCTTTCGCCTGCGGCAGCGTGAGGACTGCCGCCCCGGCGGC
>CAZRXR010000027.1:11648-14496 GCA_964604125.1 uncultured Synergistaceae bacterium | reverse complement strand
CCCTTTACGGCGCGGCTTTCGCCTGCGGCAGCGTGAGGACTGCCGCCCCGGCGGCCTCCATCTCCGCGAAAGCCTTTTCGCCGTCGAGCGGGCGCAGGTTCACGGCGCGGCAGCCGTCGGAGACGACGACAGCCGAAAAGCCTCCGCGCAGCGCGTCGAGCACTGTCGCCCTGACGCAGTAGTCGGTGGCCAGTCCGCAGATGAACAGCCGCGACACGCCCGCCCCGCGCAGGACGCCCGCCGCCCCGGTGCCGTCGAACGCCGAGTAGGCGTCGGCGTCGGGAGACACGGCCTTGTCGAGGATCACCGCCCCGGCCGGCAGGCGCAAATCGGGATGGAAGCCGGCCCCGCGCGTTCCGGCGACGCAGTGCGCGGGCCAGGCTCCTCCGAATCCGGCAAAGCTGCTGTGGCCGACCGGGTGCCAGTCGCGGCTTGCCAGCACCAGCCAGCCGCGCGCCGACGCCCACTCGATCAGTTCGTTGCAGACGGGGACGACCGCGTCTCCGTCCGGCACGGCGAGGGAACCTCCCGCGCAGAAGTCGTTCTGCACGTCAACGAGCAGAACAGCGCTGTCCGTTTTTTTCATCGCACACCTCCACATTCCCCCCGCGCCGGGAAACGGCGCGAAAAGGCGGTTAAAAAAATTCCGGCGCACACGATCGCTCAACACAAAAGGGGATTGTCGTGATAGTATTATACTTAATTATCGGCGGAAAGTCTCAAGACTGTCGCGGAAAACTTTCACGGCGCGTTCCCCGCGCACTTCACAGAGTTTCGACGGAACGTCTTTTTTTCGCGCGACACCGAAGGAGCAAAAAACGATGAGCACATTCGACGTTGTCGTGGTCGGCGGCGGCCCGGCGGGGATGATGGCCGCCGCGAGGGCCGCGCAGTACGGCGCCCGCGCCGCGCTGATCGAAAAAAACACGGAACTCGGCCGCAAGCTGATGATCACGGGCCGCGGCCGCTGCAACTTCGCCCGCGCGCAGGACGACCCGCGGGCGCTCGCGAAAGACTACAGGCGCGGCGGCGACTTCCTGCTGCCCGCGTTGACAGAGTTCGGCGCCAAGGAGACCATCGCGTTCTTCCTCCGACGCGGCCTCGTCTCCGCGGAGGAACGGGGACACAGGCTCTACCCGCGCGAGGGGCAGGACGCCTCGTCCGTCGTCAACGCCCTCTGGACGGCCCTCAAGGACGGCGGCGTCGAGGTGCTGCGCGGCGTGGAGGTTCGCGCGCTCGACATGGCTTTCGGCAAGGTGAGATGCCTCATCACGGGCCGCGAGGAGATCGGCGGCCGGGCGTTCGTCCTGGCGACGGGCGGTCTGTCGTTCCCCGCCACGGGATCGACCGGCGACGGGTACCGCTGGGCGCGCAGGGCGGGACACACGATCGTGGAGCCCCGACCGGCGCTGTGCCCCGTGCGCGTCGCCGAACGCTTCGACGACGGGCTGGCGGGCCTCAAACTCAAAAACGTGCGCGTCACGCTGCTGGCGGACGGCGCGGCGATCGAGGAAAGATTCGGCGAGATGGACTTCACGCCTTTCGGCGTCTCCGGCGCGATCATCATGGACATGGCGTCGGCCGTCGGCGCGGCGCTCAAAAGCGCGCGCTCCGTCACGCTGAGCATCGACCTGAAGCCGGCGCTTGAACCCGAACGGCTGGACGCGCGCATCGAACGCGACTTCGAGGAGTTCTCCGGCGACGCCCTGCGTTTCGCCGTGCGCAAACTGCTCCCGCGAGAGATCATCCCCGAGGCGCTCAAAAAAGCCGGGCTCGACATGGGCAAACCATGCGGGCAGACGACGCCCGAGGAGCGGCGCGCGCTGCGCGACACGCTTAAAGGCTTTACCGTCACGCCCACGGAACTTTTGGGGTTCCGGCACGCGATCGTCACGTCGGGCGGCGTGGACACGTCCGAGATCGACCCGCTCACGATGCGCTCGCGTCTGGTGGCGAACCTGTATTTCGCGGGCGAGATGATCGACGCCGACGGCCCCACGGGCGGGTACAACCTGCAGATGTGCTGGAGCACGGGCTTCGTCGCCGGGAGCGCCGCCGCCGAGTCTCTGGGGTTCAAAAAGCCGAGCGACAGGCAGATCGTCGAGCAGATGGAACGCGCGCGCGAGCGCCGCGACGAGTTCGCCAGACGGGAACGCGGCAAGACGAAAAAGCCCTTCCCCGCCGGAGAAAACGGCGAAAACACTCAAGAGGAGTTGCGAGAGGATATGACGATACGGACAGGCCCGACGGACGACGCCGAATTCACCGGCTGGAAGGATCCGCGCGAAAAGGGAACGACAGATGTGACGCCCGTGAACGGCGCCGCTCGCAAAGCGCCCGACGGACGCGACTTCGGCGACCGCTCCCCGAGACGGGAGCGCGATTTTGACGACCGACCCCCGAGGCACGACCGGGGCTTTGACGAGCGCTCCCCAAGGCATGGGCATGACTTTAGCGACCGCCCGCCGAGGCGCGAATACCGCGACGACGGCCTACGGCATGGCGACTTTGAGCGCGGACGCGATTTCGGCGAGCGTCCCCCGAGACGGGATCGCGACTTTGACGAACGCCCGCCGCGCCGCGAGTACCGCGACGGCGGCCCCCGGCATGGCGGTTTCGGGCGCGGACGCGACTTCGGCGACCGCCCGCCGAGGCGAGAGCGCGGTTTTGATGACCGCCCCCCGCGCCATGAGTACCGCGACGGCGGCCCCCAACACGACGGCTTCGGGCGAAGACGCGATTTCGGCGACCGTCCGCCGAGGCACGATCGCGGCTTTGATGACCGACCCCCGAGGCATGAGCGGGGCTTTGACGAGCACCCACCAAGGTATGGGCATGACTTTAGCGA
>CAZRXR010000027.1:0-11548 GCA_964604125.1 uncultured Synergistaceae bacterium | reverse complement strand
AGCGCGGCTTTGACGACCGACCCCCGAGGCACGAGCGGGGCTTTGACGAGCGCCCGCCGCGCCGCGAGTTCCGCGACGGCGGCCCCCGACACGACGGCTTCGGGCGCGGGCGCGATTTCGGCGACCGACCGCCGAGGCATGATCGCGACTTCGGCGGACGCCCGGGATCGGAGCGCCAAGGAGACGCGCCCCGGAAAGGGCCGCGCCGCTTTACAAGTTTCCAGAAACTCAAAAAGAACAGCGACAAATAGCCCGTCCGCGCCGTTTCCCGCGCGATACGAACATCGCGCGACGCCCGACCGGCGCGGCGGCCACACAGGAGAACGCCAATGCGGGAACCGACATCAAAAGACAAAGACACCGAAGCCATCCCCGACGAAGAACAGTTCCGTCAGTCCCTTCTCTGCGTCGAGCGTTTCGGCAAGCAGACGCACGAGACGGCGCGACGCCTCAAGGATCTTCTCGACATCGAAAAAGAACGCGGCGCGCGCGAGAGCGAACTTCTCAGGGCGCGCGTGAAAGAGAAGGAGAACGAGCTCGAACAGCTGCGTAAAGAACTCATCGACGTGCGGATGGAGCTTTCCGAGTCGCGGAGGGGGGAGAACTCGCTCAAGCTGGAGGTCAAACAGCAGAAGGAGCAGCTGAGCGCGTTCAAGGTGGACGGCGAGCGGATCGAACAGAGCCGACGTCTCCTCGGCGACGCGAACAACGAGATCGCGCGGCTCAAAACGCGCGCCGAAGCGCTCGAGGCCGACGCGGCCAAGCTCCGGCGCGACCACAAGTCCGAAATCGACGCCCTCGTCCTGCGCTACGAGCAGGAAAAGATCCAGCTCAGAGAGAACGCGCAGATCGCCGCCGACAAGGCGCGCGGCATTCTCGACACGATCGAGCGCTACAAGTCGCAGGCGGCCCTCGCCGAGAAGGAGAAAGCGGCGGCGCTCGAGGAACTCCAGCGCGGCAGGAACGACCAGAAACAGCAGATGGAGAAACTCCGCGGCGCGCTGGCGCTGCGCGAGGCCGCCGCCTCCGAGCAGGAGCGCCTCGCCGCCGACATGCAGAGCGACTACGAACGCAAGCTGGCGCTGGCGCAGTCGCGCGCCGAGCAGACGTACCAGACGCAGATCGAGAGCCTCAGGCACACAAACGAAGACCAACTCCACGAGCTGGCCCGACTGCGCTATCAGATGGAACAGATGAAAGAGGATCACCGCCGCGCCCTCGAGGCGCTCAAACAGGACATGGAAAAACAGATCACTCTGCGCGCCGACGAGATCAGGCGGCAGTACATCCTCAGATCCTCGGGCCAGAACGCCGGAGCATGATCCAGATCAAAAACCTCGGCCTCACGTTCGCGGGCGGAAGGACGATCTTCAGCGGCCTCAACTGGCAAATCGACACGGGCGCCCGCGCCGGGCTTGTCGGCCCGAACGGCGTCGGCAAGACCACGCTCGTGCGGACGATCGTCGGCCAGATCCAGCCAGACGCGGGCGAGATCGTCGTCTCGCCCGCCGGCTCGACGCTGGGATACCTGCCGCAGGACTTGGCGGAACTTCCCGACACGACGCTGATGGACTACCTCAAAGACCGCGCCGGTATCACGGCCGCGGAGGCGCTCCTTAAACAGCGGCGGGAGCGTCTTGCCGCCGCGCCTTCTGACGAGCACGGCCGGCATCTGAAACTCTACGAGGAGGCGGCGGCCGCCTACGAGCGAAAGGGCGGCTGGTCGTTCGAGGCCATGTCGAAAAAAGCCCTGCGCGGCCTCGGCTTCCGCGAAGGCGACGATCTCAAACGGTGCCGCGAATTTTCGGGCGGGTGGAAGATGCGCGTCACGCTGGCGGGACTGCTCCTCTCCAACCCCGACATTCTGCTGCTCGACGAGCCGACGAACCACCTCGACACCGAGAGCATGGAATGGCTTGAAAACTGGCTTGCCGATTATCGCGGCACGCTCGTGGCGATCTCTCACGACCGCGTCTTCATGGACAAGATCGCAAAGAGCGTCGCCGAACTCCGCGACGGCACGCTGCGCGTGTACAAGGGCAACTTCTCCGACTACCTGCGCGTCTCGCGGGAGCGCGCGCGCCAGCGCGAGCAGGCCGCCGCGCGCCAGCGGGCCGAGATCGCCAAGACGAAGGAGTTCATCGAGCGCTTCCGCTACAAGGCCACAAAGGCGGCGCAGGTGCAAAGCCGCGTCAAACTGCTTGAAAAGACCGAAATCATCGGGACGGAGCCGCGCGACAGGCACGTGGCGCTGCGCTTTCCCCCCTCGCCGCCGTGCGGGCGCGTCGTGCTGACGCTGGAGGGCGTCGGCAAGACCTACGGCGCGCACCGCGTGTTCTCCGGCGTGAGCGCGGTGATCGAGCGCGGGCAGAAAATAGCCCTCGTCGGCGTCAACGGCGCGGGAAAGTCCACGCTCTCGCGCGTCGTCTCGGGACGAGAGCCGCCGACCGAGGGCACGCGCGAGCTTGGCTACCGCGTGAAACCCGCGTACTTCTCGCAGGAATCCTCCGAAAACCTGAACTACGCCAACACAGTCTGGCGGGAGGTCGAACCGCTCAACCCCGACATGACGGAGGCCGAAAAGAGAACGCTGCTGGGCGCGTTCCTGTTCAGCGGCGACGACATCTACAAAACAGTCGGCGTCCTTTCGGGCGGCGAGAAATCGCGCCTGTCGCTGGCGAAAATCCTGATGAACCCGTCGAACTTTCTCATCCTCGACGAGCCGACAAACCACCTCGACATGGCCACGCGCGAACTGTTCCAGCGGGCGCTGCTCGCCTACGACGGCACTCTGCTCATCGTCTCGCACGACCGTTTTTTCCTCAACATGCTCGCGGAGAGAGTCTGGGAAATACGCGACGGCGCGCTGCGCGACTACGCCGGCAACTACAGCCGATTTATCGAGCTTCGCTCGCGCGAGCGGGCGGCCCCGCCCGCGGCCGGCGCTGGAGCGCGGGCGGACAGGCCGTCCGGGCGCGACAAAAGGCGCGAGGAGGCGCTGCGCCGCAACGAGCTGTATCGGCGCAAGAAAGCTTTCGTCGAGGAACTGGAGGCGGTCGAGAAGACTGTCTCGGAACTCGAAGCTGAAAAGAGCCGCGTCGAGACGCGACTCTGCCGGCCCGAGGCGCTGGCTGACTCCGCCGGCGTGCGGGAACTCATGAAACGCCTGTCCGACACGTCCGCCCGGATCGAGCAAGCCACGGCGCGCTGGGAAGAACTGGTGGAGATCATCGACAAAATCGAAAAAGGAGATATGTGAGCATGGCGCGGACAGTCAAAAACGGCGACACCGTGCGCGTACACTACACGGGCACGCTGGGCGACGGCACGGTGTTCGACTCATCCGTCCTGAACGGCCGCCCGCCTCTCGAGTTCAAAGTCGGCGCGGGCATGATGATCCCCGGTTTCGACAGGGGCGTCGTCGGCATGGCCGCCGGCGAGACGCGGAAACTCAGGCTGCCGCCCGAAGACGCCTACGGCGCGTACCGCGACGACCTGCTGTTCATCGTGAGCGCCGACTGTCTGCCCAAGGGCTATGCGCCGCGCGTCGGAGACGAGCTGACGGCGGGACGCCGCCCCGTCTCCGTCAAGGCGGTGAACGAAGACGGCTCCGTCGTCCTCGACGCCAACGCCCGCTTCGCCGGCAAGGAACTGAACTTCGAAGTGACCCTCGTGGAGATCCTTTAAACACTTTTTTTCCCGGACGCACTCGACAAAAAAATCCCGGAACTTCCGTTCTTCATTAAAAGAACGAAAGTTCCGGGATTTTTTTCGCGGCCGCCGCTTCCCTTCCGGGAGAGCGCGCGTTTTCAGCGCACGCGAACGTAGACGCCGTTTGTGCCCCCGTCGTAGACATCCTCGTCGGAGGACGTGACGCCGTTGCGAAGCCCGTTGGCCTCGGCCATTTTCTTCAGGCTCTCGCGCACGCCCTCGGGCTGCGTCGCGATCTTGCAACCCACGAACCACCGGCCGGGGGTGTCGCCCTCTTTAAACTCGTACAGGTCGCCGTCCAGCCGTTCGGGCGCCGTGACGTAGACCTTCAGCTGCTCGATGTTCGGCGACATGTCCGTGCCCGCGTTGTCGGAATAGTACAGCCCGGCGGCCAGGCGCAGGCTGTGCAGATCGCTGACGATGCGCGTGGCCTCGGCCTTGTCGGTGCTGGAGCCCATCGTCAGCAGCAGGCTGCCCGAAAGGATGCCGATGATGGACATCACGATGAGCAGTTCCACGAGCGTAAAGCCGCGTTTCCGTTTTTCACGCCTCATCGGGTATCACCTCGTCTTCGCCGAAATCAAGCGCCGGGTCGGGCGCGATGCCGACGCCGTCGCGCTCGCCGCGCGCGTAGGCGGCGTATCCCGCGGCGGCGATCATCACGGCGTTGTCGGTGCAGAACATTTTCGACGGCAAAAAGGCGCGCCAGCCGGGGTGGGAGGCGACCGCCTCTCTGAGAGCGCCGTTGGCCGCCACGCCGCCCGAAATGGCGACGCGCCGCACGCCCGTGGCCTCGACGGCCTGTTCAAGGCGCGTGACGAGGCTTTTGACCACCGCGGCCTGGAACGAGGCGCAGAAATCCTCAACCGGCACTCCGCCCGAGGCCCGGAGACGGTTCGCCAGGTTGATCGCCGCCGTCTTCAGGCCGCTGAAGCTGAAATTCAGCCCCCCGGCGCGGGGCAGCGCGGCCGGAAAACTGAACGCGGCGGCGTTTCCTTCTCCGGCAAGTCTGTCGATGACAGGTCCTCCGGGATAGGGCAGGCCGAGAAACTTCGCCACCTTGTCGAACGCCTCGCCGGCGGCGTCGTCCTGAGTCGCGCCCAGCACCCTGTAGTCGCCGTCTCTCCTTGCGAGGACGATCTCCGTGTGCCCGCCCGAGACGACCATGCACAGGAACGGGAACGCCAAGTCTTCGTGATCGACGACGTTGGCGAAGATGTGCCCTTCGAGGTGGTTGACGCCGACAAGAGGCACGCCCCACGCCTGGGAAAACGCCTTCGCCGTCATCACGCCGACCAGAAGCGAGCCCATCAGCCCGGGGCCGCGCGTGACGGAGACGAGGTTCAGCTGTCGCGCCGGATCGGTCACGCCGCCTTTCGCGAGCGCCTCGCGCGTCAGGGGCAGGATCGCCTCGAGGTGCATACGCGAAGCGTACTCGGGCACCACGCCGCCGAAAACGGCGTGGCGCTCCGTCTGACTGGAGATGTTCCAGCTCAGGATCGCGCGCGGCCCCTCGAGCAGGGCGACGGACGTGTCGTCGCAGCTGCTCTCGATGCCGAGGGTGAGAAAACCGTCTAGCGGCAGCATCCGCCGCAGCTTCCGCACGAGCCGGAGCAGCCGCGCTTTCGGCGCAGCGGCTCGCCCGATTCGTGGACAAACGCGCGCCCGCCGCAGCCGGGGCACCTCGCCGGTCGCGCGTCGGCCGAGACGCGCTCCCCGCAGAGAACGCACTTGAACACATGTCTGGACATCTCGAGAGGATCGCCTCACTTCCCGGGAATGGAAAATTCGATCGCGTGATCCCCATAAGCGAAGACCAGCGTGCCTCCCGGTCTGGAGAGAGCGCGCGGCACCCCGAACACGATAACGTCCTCGGTGCCCGCGGCAAGGGCGCCCGTGGGAATGGCGAGCAGGCTCGAGTAGACGCGGTTTTTGGGGATCGGCTCGCCGTTCACGGTGATCTTGGACGGATCGAAGTTCCAGCGGCTGACCGCCGTGTAAACAAGGATCACCAGATTGCACCGCGAGCGCGACGCCTTGTCGATGTAGGGCGCGTTCCACAGGATTTGATCCGGGAAGCTGTCGGGTTCGGAGTAGATGCGCTCCGTCAGCGCCCTGTCGATGAACTGGAAGCGCAGCCGCGCGTCGGCGCCCACCATCAAGTCGCCCACGCGGTTGCCGCCGATCCAGAGCACGGCGGCGCGGGACTGGAGGAGTTCGTCCGCCGACAGTTTCTTGGCGAGCGCCGGCGCGCCGGGCAGACACAGCGCGGCAGCCAGAGAGAGCGCCGCGATAAACTTTTTCATCTCTTTCACCTCTTGCGTTTTGAAAGCGCCTGACGGATCAGCGCCCACTCCTCGCAGCGCATCGCGTATGTCGAGGCGGCGAACGCCGCCGCGCAGACGAGGCCCACTCCCGCGATCCAAACGCCGCGCGCGGCCAGACGCGCCGAGTAGGGATACGCCCACAGATATTTCCACAACAGCGCCGTCGCCGCCATCAGCGCCGACGCGGCGCACAGCCGAATCAGCCACCGCGGCGTGAAAACCTTCAGCGGCGCCGTCATCGAGCGTTTCAGCAGCGCGGCGCCGACGACGCTCGAGAACAGAAAGGCCAGCGAGCTCGCGAGCGCGATGCCGTTTATCTTCATCGGGGAAGTCAGCAGCGCGGAAAACGCGAGCGTCCCCGCCACGCTGGCCAGCGTGGTGTACATCGCCTGCCGGGGCATCGAGCGGGCGAACAGCGCGCGCATGATCACGGTCGAGCAGGCCATGCCCGGCAGACCGACGGCCGAATAGAACAGCGTAGACGCCGTGCCCTTCCACGCCTCGACGCCGAACGCGCCTCTGAAAAACAGGAAGTTCACCGCCTCGCCCGGTATCAGCATCGTCATAAGCGTCACGGGCATGATGACGAACAGCGCGAACCGCAGCGCGTCGCGCAGCGTGTCGGCGAACACCTCGTCGCCGCTTCCGACGCAGCGCGCCAGTTCGGGCAGCACCGCCTGCGAGATGGCGATGACCACCAGCCCGAGCGGCAGCTGGATCACGCGGTTTGAGTAGTTGAGCATGGAAATCGCCCCGTCCGACAGAAACGATCCGAACAGACGGCTCAGCACCGGGTTGAGCTGGTTGAGCGAAAGCCCGGCGGCGTAGGGAAGAAAGAGCGCCATCATCCTCCGCAGTTCCGGGTCGCTCCAGCGCGGGCGGGCGGGCACAAGCAGCATGTCCTTCTTTTTGGCCGCCCAGACCCACTGAAACGCCAGCTGCGCCGCGCCGCCGAGAAGCACCGCAGCGACAAGGCCGTACACGCCGTGACTTGACGCGCTGAAAAAGACCGTCATAATATAGACGGCGTTGCTGAGCGCCGGGGCCAGAGCCGGCACGAAGAAACTGTCCATGCTGTTGAGCGCGCCCATCGCCAGAGCGGCGACGGAAATAAGCAGCAGGAACGGGAACATCGCCCGGGTCATCGCCACGGCCAGTTCGGTCTTTTGCGCGTCGAAGCCCGGCGCGATCAGCGCCGTCAGCTGCGGGCTGAGGAGAACGCCCAGCCCCACGACGAGCGACGACGCGATCAGGATGACCGTCAGCGCCTGGCGTGCCAGACTTTCCGCGCGTTTTTTTCCGTCGGAGGCCAGCACCTGCGAGAAAACGGGCACGAACGCCGCCGACAGCGCTCCCTCCGCCAAAAGCTGGCGACCGAGGTTGGCGATCGTGTAGGCCACGAAAAATGCGTCTAGCGAGCGCCCCGCGCCGAAACACGCGGCGGTGATCACCTCGCGCAGCAGCCCGAGCACGCGGCTTGAAAACGTGCCCGTCATCATCACGAGCGCGTTGCGGATCATGTTGCCGGATTTTTCGTGCGCCATCGCGGCCCCCCTCTCTCAAAACGCCGACCGCCGGCATCGTCAAACGCGGAGCGGCGCCCGCCGGGTGAGCGCCCGTTTCGCGAAACAGCTTCCGCCGCCTGGAAAAGTTTTTTACCGAACAACGCGCGCGGCGCAAAGGAGACTGACGCCATGAACGTACACACGACCGTGTGGGGGATCGGCAACCCCCTGCTGGGAGACGACGGGGCCGGGCTTGAGGTGATCCGTCTGCTCCAAAAGGAGCGCCCCGCCGGGTTTTCGCTACGCTCCTGCGAACTGGCACCCGGGAACTACCTCGCCACGCTCGCGCGCGAGCGGCCCGCGCGTTTCATCCTCGTTGACGCCTCGGACATGGGGCTCGCGCCCGGGTCGCTGCGGCGCTTTCCCCTTTCGCGCATCGACTCGCCCGCGTTCACCAGCCACGACTTGCCGCTTGACAAGCTTCTGGAAGCGGCGCTCCCGAGCGGGTGCGACGCGCTTGTCATCGCAATCCAGCCTCAAAGCGCCGGGTTTTTCATCGGGCTCAGCGAGCCTGCCGCGCGGGCGGTCGCGGAATGCGCGCGCCTCATCGCCGACGGCCGCGCGGACGAGATCCCCGCGCTGGAAGACGGCTAATCGAGGTGGAACATGTCGCCAAGGTAGTACTTGCGGGCGAACGGATCGGCGGCGATCTCCTCGGACGTGCCCTTCACCTTGATCTCGCCCTGATAGATGATATAGGTTCTGTCGGTTATCGCCAGCGTGTCGCGGACGTTGTGATCGGTGATCATGATGCCGTATCCCTGATTTTTGAGCGAGCGCACGATGTGCTGAATGTCGCTCACCGCTATGGGGTCGATGCCCGCGAACGGCTCGTCGAGCAGGATGAAATCCGGGTCGAGCGCCAGAGTGCGCGCCACCTCCAGACGGCGGCGCTCCCCGCCCGAAAGGGAATAGCCCATCACATCGACCAGCTTTGAAAGGCCGAACTCCTCGATGAGGGCGTCGGCCTTTTGTTTGACGCGCGTTTCGTCCATGCCGCGCTCCTGCAGCACCAGATGGATGTTCTCGCGCACGGTCAGGTTGCGGAACACGGAGGCCTCCTGCGGCAGATAACCGATCCCGTACCGCGCGCGCTGGTAGACGCGCATGCCCGTGATGTCCCGCCCGTCGATCGTCACCGTGCCGGAATCGGCCTCGATCAGCCCGACGATCATGTAGAAACTGGTCGTCTTGCCCGCGCCGTTGGGGCCGAGCAGCCCGACGATCTCGCCCGTGTGGAAGTCTATCGAGACGTTATTGACGACGTGTCTCTTTTTAAAGCTCTTGTTCAGCCCGACGGCGCTGAGGGTCTTGATCCGCGCCATGTTATTCGCGCCCCCCGCGCGCGCCCTGCCGGGGCCGCCGCGGACTCCGCCCGTCGGCGGCGGGCCTGCCGCCGGCGCCCGTCGCGGGCGTCGCGAGGTCGAGCGTGATGCTCGGCTTGCCGACGGCCTCCAGCTTGCCCGTGCCGGGGTAGTAGACGAGCGTTTCGGCGCTGACGCGGCGCCCGTCCTGAACGGCGCGCGCGTTGCCCGTGGCCGTGAGCGAACCGGCCTCGAACCTGTACACCAGCGTTTCGCCGCGAATGTCGGTGACGCGCCTGGCGTCGGCCTTCTGCGTCACCCGGATGCGGGCGTCGCCGGTTCCCGTCACGCGGTCGCGCTCGCGGCTGTAGCTCAGCGTGTCGCACCAGAGGTCGAAGTGCTTGTCCTTGTCCTCGTGCGTGCCGTACACGCTTCCCCTGCCGTCCGCGACCCTCAGTCCCCGGGCGTCGTAGTCGCCGGTGATGACGTCGCACTTGATCACGAGACTGCGGCTTCTGTCCTCAAAATGCTCCACGGATCGGGCGGAAAAAGCCCGCCCCGTCAGGCGCGCCGCGGCCGACTTCAGCACGCGCGGGCCGAAGGCGGCGTCTACGTTTCCCGTCATCAGGTAGTCGCCGCCGGGAACGGAAAAATCGGTGTCAAGCTGGACGCACCGAGCGTCCAGCTTTTCACCGTTGTGCGTGCCGTAGGCGTGCACGCTTTCCCACACCCGCGCTTTGCGCGTCTGCACGTTGGCGACGCCGTGTTTCGACTCGAGCGTCAGACCCTCGCGGATCAGCTTCACATGCCCCTCGGCCTTAAAGTCGCCCTTGTCTACGTCGTAGTCCATCGTGTCCGCCGTCAGCCGGGCGGGAACGCCGCGATCGTCGGCGCGGGCGGAGAAAGCGCACAGCGCCGCGAGAGCCGCCGCAAGTAAATATTTCGCGCCGCGGCCCATCTTATTCGGAATAGTCCCCGCCGTCGTTTCCGCCCTTCGTGGGGGCGTTGTCGGGGCGGTAGTCGGAGCGCTCGGCAATGATCTTGCGCGCGGGCAGCGGGTTCCACGTGTCGCGGCGGTTGACGATCTCGATGACCTTCTCGGCCGTGCCTTCGGAGTTGAACGCCTTGATGAACCGCTCGGCCCAGTACTCCGTCTCGTCGAGGATGCGGTCGATGTACTTGGGCTCGAGAGCGAGGATCTTCTCGCAGAACGGCAGGTTGGCCTTCTTGTAGTCGCCCGATTTGCGGCTCATGCCCTTGCCGTCGCACCACGCGACGATCTCGTCCCACAGCGCGGCGGGGATTCCGCGATCGGGATCCTTGACGTAGGATCCGTTCTCGATCACGGCGTTGCCCGTGTCGGGCTCCATCTTGATGCCGAAGACGACGTTCTGGAACAGCGTGGCCACGTTGCCCTTGACGATGCCGTAGTTGCGGAAGTGCGAACACTTCTCGATGTTGGTGCCCGATATGCCGTGCTGGGCGATGGAGACGCCGTAGGGCTTCAGCGCCGTGGCGATCTCGAGCGTGCGCTCCAGATTGATGCCCTCGTCCTGACCGAGCGTCTTGTCGTAGGTGCCGTGCTTGCTGCCGTTGGAGATGGCGATCAGATCGGGGAAGATGCCCCACGAGTTAAGCCCGCCGATGAAGTAGGTTGCCTCCTCCACCGTGGAGAACTCGCCGGGACCCTTGATCTCGCCCACTTCGACCTCAAGCCCGAAATAAGGCGGCACGTGCATGGCCACGTCGCGCGTCGCGCAGAGGTTGTTCCAGTCGTCGAGGTGCGAAGCGTCGATGGCAAGCGACGTCCACCCCTTTGGCACGATCTGACCCAGCTGCGTGACGGCCTTCATCACGTCGTCGCGGCCTTTGATGCCGTAGTGATCGACATGCACGGCGAACACGGCGCCGTGTCCCAGCTCGCCGGAATACTTGACGGCGTAGTCGGGCAGGTTCTCGAAGTTGGAGCCGCAGTAGTTCGCCTCGGATTTCGCAATTTCGATGAGGACGGCCGCGTTGTGCTTTTTGGCGGCGCGGAGCACGCCCTTGGCCGTGAGCGGGTGACGCGCGTTCGCGGCGAGCACGATGGAGCCGCATTCCTTCACGGCCGCGAAGATGTCGCGGCCGCTGAAAAGCGCGACGTCTTCGCCGCCGAAACGGTTTCTGACGTTGAGAGGACGGCGATCCAAAGCCTTGCGGTAGAGTGCATCGTTCGTGTTCATGATTCTCCCGGTCTCCTTTTTTGAATGTGAGGTTTTTTTTCGCGAAACTCGCTTTTTTGCGCAAACTGCTCCCGTAATTATAGTCTCAACCGCGCCTAAGTTCAAATGCGAAGAAGCGTTTTTCGCGCGCAAAATCGCGAAAATACGGCCGCCGCGAGAAATATTTAAAAAAATTGGACGCGGGGCTTGCAAATTTTCCGCGTCCATGCTATGATTCGTACTGTTCGGGCGGCGCCGAACACGCTTTCATACGCTGGGATATCGTCCAACGGCAGGACATCTGACTCTGGATCAGAGAATCGAGGTTCGAATCCTTGTATCCCAGCCAAATAACGCGCTCTCTTCGTCCAGCGGCCTAGGACATCGGGTTCTCAGCCCGGTAACAGGAGTTCGAATCTCCTAGAGAGTGCCATTTTTTT
>CAZRXR010000026.1:0-23520 GCA_964604125.1 uncultured Synergistaceae bacterium | reverse complement strand
CGAGAGAAAAGCGCGTTCGCGGTTATTGGCTATCCGCCCCCGCACCTTTCTTTAAGAGGAAAAAGAAATTTACATTGCCCAACCCGCGATCTGTACGATCGTGCCGATGTGGCGCGCTGTCTCAGCGCGGCGCATTTTTTTGTGATACTGGCGATTATTCGGCGGGATCTTCTCTCTTTTTTGCAACAACAGGGAAACAAAAATGTGCGGCCTGGTTTGCGGCCGACTTTTCCGCGTGAGGGAAAAACTGTCCTCTGCCGAGGGAGAAAGGAGGGACAGATGCCGACGACATCGACCGTCGCTCACGCGGCGGCGAAAGAGAAGGACTCTCTGGTTTCGGATTCGCACAATCTGTATTTGCAAAAAACATATCCCGCCCGTCCGCTCGAAGGGCGCGAAGCCGCGGCAGTTCCGATACACAGACAGCGGGCGCGCGCGAACACCGAGTTTTTTTAACGGCGGTTTTTTGCCCGAACACGCACAAAGAGACACGCGGAAGACCGGCCTTTCCGCGTGTCTCTTTTTCCCCGCCGCGTCCCGGCGAATATTCCGCCTCAAACGGACGGAACGCTCGGTGCGGCCCGGTCTGCGGGAAAGTTTTTTGCTCGCGGTACACGGGGCGGCTTTTACCCTCTCCGTCGGCGCTGTTTACCCCCGACCGCCGCGCGGAACGCCGGGGAGAAGGCGACCGGCCCGGCGCTCGCGTCGGCGGCGGCTTACGACACGCACCGGGGACGGGCCCGTTTTGAAGAACGCCGCGCCCCGCCTGCGGCCCGACGTTCCGCCGGGCGTGAACGGGCGTGAACAGGGTTGAGCGAAACTTTGAAAAGGTCGTGTTTCTCCGTTCTTCGCGCAAAAGTCCGGCGCTTCGGGCTGGAGCGAAGATGTTCGTCCCCGCCCGGCACATGCGCCTCTCCGACGCGGCGGCGTGCTTTGCTGATAAGACGCCCCCCGGGGACTTTCCTCGCGCGGATCTCCCGCCCCGAAACGTTTTTCGCCGCCTCCTCCGGCGCGGGACGCGCGCCGCTCGACCTCTTTTTCCCAGCGAAAAAACAAAGGCCGGGGGCCGGTTTTAGCCGCGTCGTACCCCCCGGCGCCGGCGGACGCGAGTTTTTTCGGCAAACCCGCGCGGGGGCTCCGTCGTCGGCGCGGGGTTTGGGGAATAACGGTTTGCTGCCCGCGCGTTCCAAAGCCGGTTAAAAATATTAAGATTTTTGTCTGACCTGTATTGACATTCTTGAAACTTTCTGCTATTCTCCCATTTGTAATTAAGGCGTTAGCACTCTATTTAAGTGAGTGCTAATAAGCCGAGTTTGAAAAAAAGGAGGGCGACGCCGATGCTCACGGAGAGACAGCTGGAGATCGTCTTCGCCGTCGTGTACGAGTACATCAAGACGGGCGAACCCGTCGGCTCGCGGACGCTCTCGCGCAAGTTCCTCAAGAGTCACAGCGCGGCCACCATCCGCAACGAAATGTCCGACCTGGAGGAGATGGGGTATTTCACCCAGCCTCATTCGTCGGCCGGGAGACTTCCCACGTCGCAGGCCTACCGCGTCTACGTCAATTCCATCCTGCACAGGCCCGCCGCGCCGTCGCCGGAGATCAAACACTGGCTGCGGCGCGTGACGAACCAGCTGCAGAGCCTCGACGAGCGTCTGGAGGAGGTTACGCGCTTTCTGGGACGTTTCACGCGATGCTTCAGCGTGGCCGCCGTCTCGGCCGTGGGCGGGCTTACGCTGCGCAAATGCGACTTCGTCAGGCTGGGCGCCGACGTGCTGCTTGTCGTCCTCGTCGTGGAAAACGGCGCCGTCAGACATTCGCGCCTGCGCGTCGCTCCGGCCCTGCCGCCGGAACGGCTCGAAGACTTGCGCGCGATTCTCAACCGCGCCGCGGCGGGGCGTTTGTGGAACGACGTCCGCGTTCCGCTGTCGGAGTACCTCGCTACCCATTCCGGCGGGGACTGGGACGATCTGAAGCCGGTGTTCGACCGCGTTGACGGCATGATGACCGACGAGACGATGACGGTGTGCACGGGCGGGGTGCGCGAACTGTTCGCGTCGGGCGACGAGGATCGCTCGCCGGAGCGGCGCGAACGTCTCGACGCGATTTCGTCCCTTTTGGACACGCGCGAGGGACTGGAGGATTTCATCAGCGACTACACGGGCGCGGACGGGCTGCACGTGGCTATCGGCGACGAGAACACGCGGCCCGATATGCAGGGCTGCTCGGTGATGATGTCAACGGCCACGGAGAGCGGCAGAAAGGCTACCGTCGGCCTTGTCGGCCCCATGCGCATGAACTACGCCAGTTCAATCGCCGTGCTGGGAGCCGTCCTTGACGGGCTGAGCCACCCGCGCGCGGCGGAGGAGGAATCTTAAAATGCCGGACGACAACGAAAAAAAGGACGAGTCGGCGCGGAACGTCCCCGCGGAAGACGCGGCGCCTCCCGCCGACGAGGAGCGGAAGAAGATCGACGAACTGACGGCGGAGCGCGATCTGATGCGCGAAATAGCCGCGCGCGCTCAGGCCGACGGCATCAACTACCGAAACTGGGCCGAGCGCGAGTTCAAGCGCCTCAAGGCACAGGGCGGCGAGAGGGCCGTGCTGGCCATGCTGCCCGTGTTCGACAATCTGGAGCGCGCGCTCGATCAGGCCGAGGCCGACCCGTCGAGCATCAGGGAAGGCGTGCGCATGGTGAGGGCGCAGTTCGGGGACGCGCTCAAACTTCTCGGCGTGACCGAGCTGGATCCCGTGGGCAAACCGTTTTCGCCGGCCGAGCACGACGCCATGGGCACAGTGCCCGTGCGGGACAAGGCCGACGACGGAACGGTTCGCGCGGTCGTGCGGAAAGGCTTTTCGTTGGGCGGGAAGGTCATCCGGCCGGCCATGGTCATGGTGGGCCGCTACGCCGATCCCGCGCCCGACGACGGCCCGGACGCCCGGGAAGACGGAACGGAACAGGACGGAAAGTAAGCGGAAAGTAACACATCCGCTTCGAGCCGCATAAATCGGGAACACAAATTTTTCCATGAGGTGATTAAAAATGAGCAAAGTCGTAGGAATCGATCTTGGCACCACAAACAGCTGCATCGCGGTGATGGAGGGCGAAAACGTCACGATCATCCCCAACAGCGAGGGCGCGCGCACCACGCCTTCGGTCGTGGCTTTCTCAAAAGACGGCGAACGGCTTGTGGGACAGCTGGCGAAACGCCAGGCTATCGTCAACTCCGACAAGACGGTCATGTCGATCAAGCGCCATATGGGCAGCGATTACAAGGTTGACATCGACGGCAAAAAGTACACTCCGCAGGAGATCAGCGCGATGGTGCTTCAGAAGATGAAGCACGACGCCGAGGACTACCTCGGGACGGCCGTGAACGAGGCCGTCATCACCGTGCCGGCCTACTTCACCGACGCGCAGCGTCAGGCCACCAAGGACGCGGGCACCATCGCCGGCCTGAAGGTTCTGCGCATCATCAACGAGCCAACGGCCGCGGCCTTGGCCTATGGCGAGAACAAATCGGGCGACCACAGGATCCTCGTGTTCGATCTGGGCGGCGGCACGTTCGACGTCTCGCTGCTCGACGTGGGCGACGGCGTGTTCGAGGTGCTGGCGACGCGCGGCGACAACCGTCTGGGCGGCGACGACTGGGACATGAAGATCGTGCGGTGGATGGTGAGCGAGTTCAAGAAAGAGCAAGGCATCGACCTCTCGTCCGACAAGATGGCCATGCAGCGCCTGCGCGAGGCCGCCGAGAAGGCGAAGATCGAGCTTTCGTCGATGATGGAGACGACGATCTCGCTGCCATTCATCACGGCCGACGCCACCGGCCCCAAGCACCTTGAGATGAAGCTGAGCCGCGCGCGTTTCGAGGATCTCACCTCCGACCTGCTCGAGCGCGTCGTCGCCCCCGTCAGGAACGCCCTCTCCGACGCGGGCGTCAACGCCTCGCAGATCGACAAGATCCTGCTGGTCGGCGGTTCGTCGCGCATGCCTGCCGTTCAGGCCAAGGTCAAGGAACTGCTCGGCAAAGAACCAACCAAGGGCATCAACCCCGACGAGTGCGTCGCGGCCGGCGCGGCCATTCAGGGCGCGATCATGAGCGGCGACACCGACAAGAACATCGTCCTCGTAGACGTGGCCCCGCTGTCGCTGGGCATCGAGACGCTCGGCGGCGTGTGCACCCGCCTCATCGAGCGCAACACGGCCATCCCCGTCTCCAAGAGTCAGGTGTTCTCAACCGCGGCCGACAACCAGCCGAGCGTCGAGATCAAGGTTCTTCAGGGCGAGCGCAGCATGGCCGCCGACAACGTGCTGCTCGGCACGTTCACGCTCGACGGGATCGCTCCCGCGCCGCGCGGCATCCCGCAGATCGAAGTGACGTTCAACATCGACGTCAACGGCATCCTCAACGTTTCCGCCAAGGACAAGGGCACCGGCAAGGAGCAGAAGATCACGATCCAGTCCTCCAACCTGTCCAAGGATCAGATCGAGAAGATGAAGTCCGAGGCCGAGGCCCACGAGGCCGACGACAAGAAGAAAAAGGATCTCATCGAGGCCCGCAACATGGCCGACTCGCTTATCTACCAGTCCGAGAAGACGATGAAGGATCTGGGCGACAAGGTCACGCCCGAGGAGAAAGGCGCCGTCAACACCAAGATCGACGAACTGAAGAAAACCAAGGACGGCGACAGCCCCGACGCGATCCATAAGGCCATCGAGGCTCTCAGCGCCGCCATGCAGCCCATCGGCGTGCGTCTGTACCAGCAGGCCGGCGCGCAGGGCGGCCCCAAGGCCGATCCGAAGGGCGGATCGGGCGCGGGCGGCGCGAAGAAGGACGGAGACACCGTCGACGCTGAGTTCACCGACTAAGCGTGTCTTCCATGCCCGAGACGCCGCGGGATTTATACGAAGTGCTCGGAGTCGCGCGCGACGCGACGGCCGACGAGATCAAGCACGCCTACCGCGTCAGGGTGCGCGAGTGCCATCCCGACACCCACCCCGACGATCCTCAGGCGGAGCAGAAGTACAAAGAGGTGAACGCGGCCTTTTCCGTCCTCGGCGACCGTGAAAAACGCGCCCGCTACGACCAGTTCGGAAGCGCCGACGACGCTCCCGGCGGCCCGTTCGGCGGCACGGGGGCGGAGGACATCTTCGGCGACATCTTCAACATCTTCGGCGGCGGCAGTCCGTTCGGCCCGCGCGAGCGGGCCGACGCGCCGCGCCGGGGTTCCGACCTGCAGATGGCGTTGTCCGTCACGCTGGAAGAAGCCGCCGAGGGAGTGACGCGAAAGGTTTCCATCCCCCGCTGGGAGCCGTGCGACCACTGCGGCGGCACTGGCTGCGAGCCGGGACACGAGCCGCGCGTGTGCCCCGCGTGCGGCGGCACGGGACAGGTGAGGTCGCGGGTGCGCACGATCTTCGGCGGCACGGCCTTTTCCGTCGGCACATGCCCCACGTGCGGCGGGCGCGGCAAGATCGTCGATAAGCCCTGCGCCGAGTGCGGGGGCGAGGGGCGCGTCCACCGCCGCCGCGAGCAGGAGATCAGGATCCAGCCCGGCGTAGACAACGGAACGAGGCTGCGCGTGCCGGGCGCCGGCGAAATGGGCTCGAACGGCGGCCCGCCCGGCGATCTGTATATCGTGATGGAAGTGCGCGAGCACCCTGTTTTCCGGCGCGACGGGAGCGATCTGCACCGAACCGTCGTCGTCCCGTGGCCGCTGGCCGTGATGGGCGGAACTTTGACCGTCGGCACGCTGATCGACGGGGACGCCGAGTTCACCGTCCCCGAGGGCGTTCAGCCCGGCGGCGCCGTCCGTCTCAGAGGGAAAGGGATGCCCGGCCTGCGGACGGGCCGCAGAGGCGACATCGTGCTCCACGTCACGGTGGACGTGCCAAAGCCGTCGGACTTGAGCGAGAACGCCGCCAGACTGGTCGGCGAGCTGGCGGAGGAACTGGGCGCGCGTCCGCAAAAGGAAGGGTTGCTCGACAAACTGTTCGGCGGCAAGAAGGCCGCCCCCAGGAAAAAAACTGCGAAGAAGAAATAGTTCGGCAACGTATCAGGCGGCGCGTCATCGCGGGCGGACGATGACGCGCCGCCGCTTTTTTTTTCGCCCGGATTCCGTCCCCTCCCGGGAAGACGCGAAACAGCCCGGCGCGCGTTCGCGCGTCGAATAACGGACGTCGGCGCGTACGCGCGGGAAGGACATTCGCGCCGCGCTTTTTTTTGCGCGAAGGGGCGGGATGTGCGCGGCGGGGCGGAAAAACGTATCGCGCTGAATTTTTATTCGTTTGCGGATAAAAGGCGGAACGGACGGCCTCCGGCAAAGAGACGCCCGCGAGTGGCGCTTTAGCGCCGTTCGATGTTATAATAGCCTCGAAATTCTTCGCGGCGGCAGAGGGGGAATGGACAATGCCCAAAGGCGACGATTTCTGGTGGTACATCACTCTGAGCGGCCCCGCCGGCATGGAGGACGCGCTCGGCTCCGTGGCGGAGGACTCCGGCTGCATCGGGTCGATGACGACAAACCGCGGCAGCGCCGTCGATCTTCAGGCCTATTACCGCGCCAGCAAGGATCTCGGCGAGTGGCTGAAGGTGCTGCGGCCGTACCTCGAACCGCTCGAGCGCGTGACGATCAGCGACATGGGCAGGATCGAGAACCGCCCCTGGCACACGGAGTGGATGGACGCTTTCCCGCCGCTCAACGTGGGCGAGCGCCTCGTCGTCATGGCCCCGTGGCACGCGGGCGAGGAGGAGTCGGGGCGCGTACCCGTGTTCATCTACCCCGGCTCGGCGTTCGGCACCGGGTACCACCAGAGCACGCAGGCCATGCTGACGCTGCTTGAACGTTGGCTCCGCGAGGGCGACGCCGTGGCCGACATCGGCTGCGGGTCGGCTATCCTCTCCATCGCGGCGCTCAAGATGGGGGCGAAAATCGCCTACGCCCGCGACATCGACCCTTCGGTCGTCGGCGAGGCGCTGCGCAACGCGCTGCAGCTGAACGGGCTGCCGCGCGAAAAGATCGACATCGCGACGGGAGATCTGCTTTCGGGCTTTGACCACGCCGTCGATCTGCTGATGGCCAACATCCTTTTCGAGCCGAACAAAGCTCTGCTGCCCGACGTGACGCGCGTGCTGAACGGCGGCGGGCGCGCGATCTTTTCCGGCATGACGGACGCCGAGGGCGAGGAGTTCAAGGCTCTGCTTGGACAAAACGGCCTGCGGCTGATCGACGAGGTGCACATTGACGACTGGCGCGGGCTTGCCGCCGAAAAGATCTGACGCCCTCTTGACGGGCCGCCGCGTGCGAATCGAAGCGCTCGGCTGCCGCACGAACCTCGCCGAGGCGGAGGCGCTCCGCTGCGAGTTCAGACGCCGAGGAGCCGTCATCGCCGAAGAATCCCCCTACGACGCCGCCGTGCTCGTGACCTGCTCCGTCACCGCCGCGGCCGACCGGAAAAGCCGGCAGCTGCTGCACCGCCTGCGCCGCGATCAGCCCGGCGCCTGCCTAGTCGCGTGCGGCTGCTGGGCGCAGGGCGCGGCCGAGAAAAACGCCGCCAGAATGGGAGTCAATCTGCTCGTCGGCAACCGCTACAAGTCCGAAATCCCCGGCCTCGTCGCCGTGTGGCTGGCCTCGCGCGCCGGCGGGACGGCCACGATGCGCGGCCGCATGGGCCGCGCGTGGGACACGCTCGAACTTGACAGATCGCCGTACTACGGCAGAGCGTTCATCAAAGTGCAGGACGGCTGCGATCACCGCTGTTCGTACTGCCTCGTGCCCGCCCGCCGCGGCCCCTCCGTCAGCCGCCCTGTGTCCGCCATTCTCGACGAGGCGCGCAGATGCGCGCGGGCCGGGCACTTCGAGCTGATCCTCACGGGCGTGCATCTCGGCCTGTTCGGGCGCGACAGCGGCGAGTCGCTCGCCCATCTCGTCCGCTCGCTCGGGCGCGTGGACGGGCTTACGCGCCTGAGATTCGGCTCGCTCGAGCCGTTCAGCATCGGCGACGACCTGCTCGACGCGCTCGCCGAGTCGAAAATTTTCTGCCGCCATCTGCATCTGCCCGTGCAGTCCGGCGACGACGGGATCCTTTCGCTGATGGGGCGCGGGCACACGGCCGACGACTATCTCAGACTCACCGGCCGTCTGAGGGCCGCGCTCGGGGACGACCTGCACATCTCCACCGACGTGATGTGCGCGTTCCCCGGCGAGACCGACGCGGCTTTTGACAACACGCTGTCGCTGCTTTCGGCCTCGCGCGTCGGGCGCGTGCACGCATTTCACTATTCCCCCCGGCCCGGCACGCCGGCGGCGCGGATGCCTCGTCAGGTTCCCCCCGACGTGGCGCGCGGGCGCATGGACATCCTCATTGCGGCGGGCGAGCGCTCGCTTGCCCGCGAGGCGCGGCGCTGGCGCGGCAGAAAGGTGGAGGTGCTGTTCGAGGGCGAGCGGCGCGGCTTTTCCCAGGGGTATACGCGCGAGTACCTTGAATTCCGTCCGAATGAAGAAAATATTTATAACGAACTTCGCGTTTTTACGGTAAAATCTACTAAAAACGGCGTTCTCAGCGACATTTAAGCCGGAAGCCCGCAAAAAGCGGAAACTTTTTTCAAAAAGCTATTGTCGGATCGCCCCGCGCGGTGCTAAAATTGTCGCTATGCGAGGTGACGACGATGGACTCGTGTCCGTTCTGCGCGATCGTGAAAAAACAGCTTCCCGCCGAGACGCTGTACGAGGACGAGCGGTGCGCGGTTTTCCGCGACATCAGGCCGCAGGCCCCCGTCCATGTGCTGATTGTCCCGAGGGAACACATCGCGAGCGCGGACGACGTTTCCGACCCGTCGCTGTGGGGATGCCTGATGGACGCCGCGAAACGGACGGCGGCCAGACTCGGCGTCGCCGGGGCGTACAGGCTCGTCGTTAATTGCGGCACATCTGCAGGTCAGACAGTTTCCCACCTTCACATCCATTTATTGGCGGGGCGAGGACTCGAATGGCCCCCGGGTTAAACGTTTGATGCAGGTGGAGCAGAAGGGAGGGAATTGATTTGACGACAGTCGTTAGAAAAGAAAACGAATCGATCGAAGACGTCCTTCGTCGTTTTAAGAGAGACGTTTCCAGAGCGGGAGTTCTTCGCGAAGCCCGTAAAAAGGAACACTACGAGAAACCCAGCGAGGCGAGGAAACGCAAGCGCCAGGAACTCTCTCGCAGAAGGGTGAGGGGGTAGCGCGCGATGAGTTCGTTGACCGATCGTGTCTCCGCCGACCTCAAAAGCGCGATGAAGGAGCACAGGCAGCTTGAGTTGTCCGTGTACCGTATGCTGAAGGCCGAACTCCAGAAGTTTCAGGCCGACAAGGGCGTCGGCTACGAGATCACCGACGACGACGTCGTTTCGCTTGTGGGGCGTCTCGTCAAGCAGCGCAAGGAAGCCGCCGAGCAGTTCGCCGACGTGGGCGCGCGGGATCGCGCCGACGCCGAACTGGCCGAGGTGAAGGTGTTGCGTGGCTATCTCCCCGAGCAGCTGAGCGAGGAGGACGTGGAGCGCCTTGTCCGCGAGACCGTCGCCGAAGTGGGCGCCACGTCTCCGAGAGAGATGGGCAAGGTGATGAAGGCCGTGATGCCGAAGGTGAAAGGCAAGGCCGACGGCAAGCTCGTCAAGGGCGTCGTGTCGCGCGTCCTTCAGGGGTAAAACGCACGTAAACGGGTTTGGGGAAGCGCGAGTTTCTCCGAATCCGTTTTTTTGTCCGCCGCGCGTCGGCGGACGCGAGAGAGGAGATGTGGCGTGTGAGGTGTCCGCGCTGCGGTTTCATGGACAGCCGCGTGATGGAGACGCGCACGGCCGACGAGGGGCGGTCGATCCGCCGCAGGAGGGCGTGCGTCGAATGCGGTTTTCGCTTTACGACATACGAGCGCGTTGAGGAACAGAAGGTGCTGTGGGTCTCCAAGAAGGACGGCCGCCGCGAGGCATTCGACCGCGACAAGCTGATCCGGGGCCTCAGCCGCGCCTGCGAAAAACTCCCCGTCACGCTCGAGGCGATCGAGGGCATGGCCGCCCGCGTTGAAGGCCGTCTGCGCGAAAGCGGCGGGGAAGTCTCCAGCGTGGAGATCGGCGAACTCGCGATGAAGGAACTCGCCGAGGCGAACAAGGTGGCCTACGTGCGTTTCGCCTCCGTGTACCGCGAGTTTACCGACATCTCCAGCTTCGAGCGGGAAATCGCCCGCCTGATCTCGCGCGCGGGCGCCCCCGACGCCGGACGCGGCGGAAAGGACGGTTCCGCCCCCGCGGCCGGGGACGACAGGAAAAACTGACCGACGCCCCGAAACCGCGCGCCGCGCGGCTTCGGGGCGTTTTTTTTCGCGCCCGGGACGCGCGGCGCGACCGCGTTGGGAAAGGCGCGCGGGCGCGCGCGTGAAAAGAAAGCGCGCAATCCGCGCCGCCGCTGTGGATTTTAGCGCGCACCTGTGAGATAATAAATCAAATTCACCGGACGCCGAGGCGTCGCCGCAAATTTCCGGTGAGGAGGTTCCCCGATGAGTACCCGTTCCGTCAACGTCCCCAATCTGCTCAGCCTGTCGCGCATCCTGCTGGCGCCGTTCGTGATGGTGCTGCTTCTGTACACCCGCGTCGGGCGCGGTATCCCTTTCCTGCGCGCATGGGGATTCGGCCTCACCTACAGCGATCTGGCCGCCGGACTGGTGTTCATCGTGGCGGCGCTCACCGATACCGCCGACGGCTATATCGCACGCAAAAAGGGCCTGATCACCAACCTCGGCAAGTTCATCGACCCGCTCAGCGACAAAGTCCTCGTGATGGCGGCGCTGATAGCCCTGTTGGAGCTACACCGTCTCAGCGGGTGGATGGTGATGATCATCGTGGCGCGCGACTTTATGGTCAGCGGCCTGCGCATGGTCGCCGCCGTCGAGGGGCGGGTGATAGCCGCGTCGCGTCTCGGCAAAGTGAAGACTGTCTTCCAGATCATCGCCATCGTGATGATGATCTTCAGGCTGCCGCTGGCGCTCTATGTGATGTACGTCAGCATCGCGCTGACCGTGTGGTCGGGCATCGTCTACGTGGCCAACGGCTGGGAACTGATTACCGACGCCGACTGACGCGCCCGGAACTTCGGAGCGCGCGCCGCCCGCGCGGCGGACTTCGCCGCGGGCGAGGGCGGTTTCGACGTTTTTCGCAATAAAACCGAGAGGTGGAAACCGATGTTTGAATCGTTAAAGCGCACGCTGGGGCTTGATCCCAACGAAAACACGCTGCGCCGCTACCGCAGGCGCGTGGAGGAGATCAACGCCCTCGAAAGCCGGGTCGCCGCCATGAGCGACGAGGCCATTCTGGCGCGCGCGCTGGAGATCAAAGAGAGCATCCGCGCGGGCGCGGAACTGGACGGACACCTCGCGGAGGTGTTCGCGCTCGCCCGCGAGGAGGCGAAACGCACGCTGGGGCTGAGGCCGTTCGACGTGCAGCTTATCGGCGCGATGGCGCTCAACGACGCCAACATCGCCGAGATGAAGACGGGCGAGGGCAAGACGCTCGTCGCGCCGCTGGCCGTGATCCTCAACGCCTATAAGGGCGAGGGCGTTCACGTCGTCACGGTCAACGACTATCTGGCCCGCCGCGACGCCGAGTGGATGCGCCCGCTCTACCGCGCCATGGGGCTGGAGGTCGCCGTCATCTACGCTTTCATGGATCAGGACGAGCGCAAAAAAGCCTACCGGGCCGACATCACCTACGGCACTAACAGCGAGTTCGGCTTCGACTATCTGCGCGACAACATGGTCATCCAGCCCGACGAGATGGTGCAGCGCGGCCATTCGTACTGCATCGTGGACGAGGTGGACTCCATCCTCATCGACGAGGCCCGCACGCCGCTTATCATCTCCGGCCCCTCCGAAGACGACACGGGCGCCTACGCCCTTGCCGATCAGATCGCGTCAAAGCTGGAGGGCGTCTTCAAAGACCCCAACGAAATAGAAGTGCACAGTTTCCTGCTCGACGAGAAGGATCGCAAAGAGCCGGACGGCGACTTCGAGGTGGACGAGAAAGAAAAGACCGTCACGCTGACAAGTCGCGGCATCGCCAAGTGCGAGCGGCTGCTGAAGACGCCGGGGCTTTTTTCCGACATCAGGCACGCCGACATGGCGCACAAGATCAATCAGGCGCTCAAGGCGCGCTACCTGTTCAAGCGCGACGTGCACTATGTTATCAAGGACGGCGAGATCGTCATCGTTGACGAGTTCCGGGGCAGGCTGATGTTCGGCCGCCGATTCTCGGACGGGCTGCATCAGGCCATCGAGGCCAAGGAGCGCGTGAAAATCGGCAAGGAAAGCCAGACGCTCGCGACCATCACGATCCAGAACTACTTCCGCATGTACGCCAAGCTGGCCGGCATGACGGGGACGGCGGCCACCGAGGCCGAGGAGTTCAAGGACATCTACCGTCTGGGCGTCGTCGTCATCCCCACGAACAAGCCCGTGATCCGCGTTGACTACCCCGATCAGGTCTACCGCACGATGGACGAGAAGTACGCCGCCGTCGCGGACGAGATCGAGCGCGTCCACTCGCTCGGTCGCCCCGTGCTCGTGGGCACCGTCTCCGTGGCGGCCTCCGAGCACGTGAGCAGGATGCTGCGCGCGCGGCGTATCCCACATCAGGTGCTCAACGCGCGCTACCACGAGAAGGAGTCGCAGATCGTCGCGCAGGCGGGCCGCTTCGGCGCCGTCACGGTGGCCACAAACATGGCGGGCCGCGGCACCGACATCCTGCTGGGCGGGAACCCCGAATTCCTCGCGCGCGAGGAGTTCCGCTCCAAGGGGCTCGACCCTGCGAAGGACGCCGAAAAATGCGCGCAGATCCTGCGGCGCATGAAAGATCTGTGCGCCGGTGAGAAGGAAAAAGTGCTCGCGCTCGGCGGGCTGTGTATTCTGGGCACCGAGCGCCACGAGTCGCGCCGCATCGACAACCAGCTGCGCGGGCGCGCGGGCCGTCAGGGCGATCCCGGCAGCACCCGGTTCTACCTGTCGCTCGAGGACGACCTGCTGCGCCTGTTCGGCTCCGACCGCATCGGCGGCATGCTCGACAAGCTGGGCATGGAAAAGGGCGAGTCGATCGAGCACCCGCTGCTGACGCGCGCCATCGAGAACGCCCAGAAAAAAGTGGAGATGATGCACTACGACATCCGCCGCCAGCTTTTGCTGTACGACAACGTGATGAACCAGCAGCGCGAGGCCGTCTACGCCGAGCGAAGCACGATCATGACCGACCCGGAGATCCTCGAGCACGCGCGCGAGATCGCCGTCGGCAACGTGGACGACATCATCGACGCGGCGTTCCCCGAGGATCGGGAGGCCTCCCCCGCCTCGGCCGCCGGGAAGCTGCGCGACGTGTACTGGCCCGGCGTCGAAAAGCCCCTCGCGGGCATCGACGACCGCCGGAACGTGGCCCCCGCCGCCGAGACGATCAAGGCAGACATCTCGGCAAGGTTCGACGAGCGCGTCAGCCTGCTCGAGCCGGCCGTGGCCGAAAGCCTGTTCCGCTTCATCGCCCTTCACGTGCTCGACGGCGCGTGGAAAGAGCACCTGCTCGGCATGGACGTGCTGCGCCAGGGCATCGGCCTGCGCGCCGTCGGCCAGAGAGATCCGCTGATGGAGTACCAGTTCGAGTCGTTCAACCTGTTTCAGGAGACGATGGCCAACATCCGCGAGCAGATCACCAGACTGTTCTTCCGCGTCGCCATCGTGTCCGACGAGGATCGTCTGCGCCGCGCCGCGCCAACGGCGGTGCGCGAGCACCGCGGCGCGTCTCCGGCCCCCTCGCCGGATGTCCGGCGCGAACCGGGTTTCGACCCCCGCGAACCGCGCGGACGCCAGTTTGGCGCGTACCCGGACGGCGGCGAACGCCCGCGGCCCGTGCACGTCAAGAAGATCGGCCGCAACGATCCCTGCCCCTGCGGAAGCGGGAAGAAGTACAAGAACTGCTGCGGCAGGAACCTGTGACGGAGGGAGACGGCTATGAAAAAATATCTGATCGCGCTCGCGCTGTCGCTCGCGCTGCCCTTCGCGGCGCTCGCTCTGCCGCTTACACCGTCCGACATCGCCAAGATGACGCAGGAGTGTCCCAACCTCGACGAGTACCGGGGCGCGGCCGCCGTCATATGGAACAAAAAACAGATTTACACGCAGGATCCGCAGGGCCGCATGGTCAAGACCACGTCCTACGTGATCCTCTGCGGGCCTACGATGCGCCCGGGCTGGCTCGAGGATCAGCTTTTCGCCCCCGCCGGCGGCAGCCTCGAACTGGAGCAGGCCGCCATATTCGATCCCGGATCGTCGCGGCTGGTGCGCGACCTCGAGTACGACGCCGACGAGCTGAAAAAGCACGGACGCCTTCGCCTTACGTTCCCCAAGCTCGACGACACCTATATCCTCGTTCTCAGCTACCGCCGCCGCTTCCCCGAGCCGGGAGTGCTCGAGGATGTCGCCTGGCTCGGCTCGGAATATCCCATCTGGGAAGGCAGCGTGCAGGTGCGCGTCGCCAAGAACCGCGAACTGAACTTCGAGTCGAGCACGGACACGGCGCCGACCACGCAGGCCGACGACAACTTCCGCCGCTACGGCTGGTTCTACTTCAAGCAGCCGGCCAACCGAGGCGTGAGAGGCATGGTGGAAAGCTCCGATCCCTACGTGGCCTTCGGCCTCGACGAGGGGCCGGAGTCCATCGTGAAGACGATGAACGCCCTGAGCGAACGTTCCTGGCCCGACATTCCCGACGTCTACGTCTCGACCGAGGGCGGCGAGCGCGAACGGGCCCTCGCCACCGTCGAGAGGTTCTGGCGCGGCGCGGCGCGTCTGCCGTCGCGCGGCACGTGGCGCGGCGAGGCGCAGCTACCGCGCGAGGGGCCGTGGACGACCTGGGAGGCCGTCTATATTGCCTCCGCCTGGCTGCAAAAGCGCGGCTGGAAGTCCGAGGTGTGGTTCCAGCACGTGCTGCCGCAGTCGCGCGACTCCGTCTCGTGCGTCGCGGGGCTGACGCACCCTGTGCTGCAGCTGTGCGAGCCGGGCGGCAAAAAGAGCTGGTACTACGTGCCCGGCCAGCCGGCGGAACCCGGGCAGATTCCCCCGTCGTTGCGCGGCAAGACCATCTACGCCGCCGGCGCGAGGAAACTGCGCAAAAAGTCCGTCGGCGGATCGCACATGCAGAAAAACCGCCTCTCGATCGCGTGGAATCTGGACATCGCCGCCGACTGCACGGTGTCGGGCAGCGTTGACATCCGCGTGCGCAACGAGTGGACGGGGCTGTTCGAGGCCCTTTCCGGCGGGCGGCGCGACGAGATCTACGCGCTGTGCGACGGCATCGAGGGCTGGATCGATCCCGGCGTCGAGTTCAGCGTGTCCCCTCTGGGCGGCGCGGGGTTCCGGGTCGTCATCCCGGTGAGGGCGAGATCCGGCATCGAGGGGCCGCAGGGGCTGATGATCGGCCTGCCGTCGATCGCGCTCGCCCCCGTTGAGCGCCTCAAGGACTTGGGCGGCGGCGCCGTGCTCGACTTCCCGTTCGTCGTGGAACAGGAGTACAACGTCGGCATCCCGAGGGGCTTCCGCGCGCTGTCCGTTCCCGCGAAGCAGGATCTCGCGAGCGGCGTGAACAGCTATTCGAGCCAGTACCGCGTCAACCTGCGCAAAAACGAGGTCGAGGGCGGCGAAAAGCACATTCTCACACGCACGCGCGTCGAAGGGGCCGACCTGATGTCGTTCAAGCGCGTCCTCGACGCCTGGGGGACGTGGCGCGGGAACCATCTGGCGCTTTTGCCCACGGGGCGCGGGAAATAACATCTTCCGAGACGATGGGAGCGTACAAAAGACATGTCTGACAACGGCAGCGCGCTGAAAGCGCTTGTGCTGGCCGCGCTCGAGGATATAGCCGCCGAAAGGGGCGCGCCGCTCGGGCCGGAGCGCGAGATCCATTTTGAGCGTCCGAAGCGAGAAGACCACGGCGACTGGGCCACCAACGCCGCCATGAAGTACGGCAAAAAGCTGGGCCTCGCGCCGCGCGAGCTCGCGTCGCTCGTCGCGTCGCGCGTCGGCGGCGACCCGCGCGTCGGGCGCGTGGAGGTGGCGGGGCCGGGGTTTATCAACTTCTATCTTTCCAACGCCTGGACGGGCGGCGTGGTCGCCGAGATCCTCGCCCGGGGGGACGACTACGGCCGCTCCGACCTCGGCAAAGGGCGCAGGGCGCAGGTGGAGTTCGTCAGCGCCAACCCCACCGGCCCGCTGCACGTGGGGCACGGGCGCGGCGCCGCCGTCGGCGACGTGACGGGCAACATTCTCGCTTTCGCCGGCTGGGACGTGGAGAAGGAGTACTACGTCAACGACAACGGCCTGCAGATGGACATTCTGGGCAGGTCGGTGCAGTCGCGCTACTTTGAGCTGCTGGGCCGGGGCGAAAAATGCCCCTTCCCCGAGGAGTCGTACAAGGGGCACTACATCTACGATGTCGCCCGGGAGATCGCCGACGCACGCGGCGGCGAGTTCCTCGACATGCCGCCGGAGGAGTCTCTGCCGTTTTTCAAGTCCCATGCGGCCGCCCGCATCCTCGGCCAGATCAAGGACGAGCTGGCGGACTTCGGCGTTAGGTTCGACAGGTTCTTCTCCGAAAAGTCGCTCTACGAGCGCGGGCTTGTGCGTGAAGCCGTGAAGACGCTCAAAGATCGCGGACGCCTGTACGAGGCGGAGAACGCGCTGTGGTTCCGCAGCACGGACTACGGCGACGACAAGGATCGCGTGCTGACGCGCTCCAACGGCGCGCCGACCTACTTCGCGTCCGACATCGCCTACCACAAGGAAAAGTTCGACAGGGGCTTTGAGCGCGTCATCGACGTGTGGGGCGCCGACCACCACGGCTACGTGCGGCGCTTGAAGGCCGCCATCGAGGCGCTCGGCTGCGACCCCGGGAAGTTCACGATCCTTCTCATCCAGTTCGTCAACCTGTTCCGCGGCGGCGAACAGGTGAAGATGTCCACCCGCAGCGGCCAGTTTGTCGAACTGCGGGAGGTTATCGACGAGGTGGGGGCCGACGCCGCGCGGTACTATTTCCTCATGCGCCGCTGCGACAGCCACCTCGATTTCGACCTCGAACTGGCCAAGAGCCAGTCGGCGGACAACCCCGTCTACTACGTGCAGTACGCCCACGCGCGCGTGCGCAGCGTCCTGCGGAAGGCGGCGGAAAAGAAAATCGCTCCGCCCGCCCCGGACGCTTTCGATCCCGGGGAGATCTCCACCCCCGAGGAAAAACGCCTGATCGCGCGCCTCGCGCGGTTTCCCGACGAGGCGGCGCGAGCGGCGATCGATCTGGAGCCGCACCGCGTCGTCAGCTACGTCTACGATCTGGCCGGGGATTTCCATTCGTTCTACAACAACAGCGGGCGCATCCTCGAGGAGACGGGCGCGCGTCAGGCCACGCATCTGCTTCTGGTGTCCGCCGTCGGCATTGTGCTGCGCAACGCCCTTCGCCTGCTGGGCATCGCCGCGCCGGAGAAGATGTAGCCATGAAGCTGAGATGGGTGATCTTCTGGGCGGCGGTCGCCGTCGGGGGCGCGATGCTGTTCACGTCCGTGAGGGGCGAGCTTTCGCGCCGGAAAAGGCTTTTGGCGCTGATGAACGAGAAGTCGCGCGCGCTCGAGCAGGCGCAGGATCGCCTCGGCCGTCTGCGCGACCGCGTGACCTTTTACAAGTCCGAGGAGGGGCAGGCGTGGCTCGCGCGCGAAAAGCTGAACATGGCCTTTGACGGCGAGGAGATCTACAAGATCGAGGGCGAAGTCCCCGCGACGGGGGGAGAAAACTGACGCGAACACAGTCGGCGGCGCGAAACGCGCCGCCGGCTTTTTTTTGCCTTTTCGCCGGGAGCGGGAGCGCGGATTTCACGCCCCCTTCCGCCACTTGCCGTTGACGAGCGGATCCGGCGCGTGGGGCGGGGATCGTCTCCGTCCCGTCAAACCCCGCGCCGCCGAAGGCCGCGCCGGCGCCGGGCGGGACGCCCGCCGGAACGTTCGAACGGGGCGGCGCGGGTACGCGCCCGGGGGGACTTTCGCGCGCGAAAGAGGGCGGCGCGGGCGGGGGCGCGGCGAAGGATTTCCGCGCGAAGGCGCTTTTTTTGACGAAAAGGACGCCGCCGTGTTACAATAGCGCGCGGCGCGGGCGGAAAATATTTTTACGTAACTCGGCGGGCGCTAAAATTTTAGAAGTTGCCGGTGGCAAACCGCGTTGTAATTTGATATAATCGTGGCGGTTTGAAAGAGCGGAGACGGAAAGGAGCGAACAGCGCGCATGGGAGATTCTTTGACGGTCAAGATCCTTAAAAGCCATCTTGTCCGCGGCCGTCTTGTTCCGGGAAGCGACATCTTCGTCCGCGTCGATCAGACGCTCACGCACGACATCAACGCCGTGATGACGTATCTGGCCTTCGAGCGGACGGGCATGGATCGCGTGGGCGTGGAGACGGCTGTCAGCTATCTGGATCACAACCTGCTCTACATCGACTACAAGACGCCCGACGATCACATCTACCTGCAAAGCGCGGCGCGGCGGTTCGGCGTGTACGTGTCGCGCCCCGGCAACGGCATCATGCACGCGGTGCACGCGGCGCGCTTCGGGCGGCCGGGGATCGTCGCGTTCGGCGGCGACAGCCACACGCCCCACGGCGGCGCGCTGGGGATGCTGGCCATCGGCGTGGGCGGCATGGACGTGGCCACGGCGATGACGGGCGTGCCGATGCGGCTGACGATGCCGCGCGTCGTCAATGTGTACCTGACGGGGCGTCTCAACCCGGGCGTGAACTCCAAAGAAGTCATCTTGCAGATGCTCAAAACGGTCTCGATCAAGGGCGGCCTCGGCAAGGTGTACGAATACACGGGGCCGGGCGCGGCGACGCTCGAAGTGCCACAGCGCACGGCGATCACCAACATGGGCGCCGAGATGGGCGCGACCACGTCGATTTTCCCGGCCGACGATCAGGTGAGGCGCTTTATGCGCGCCCAGGGGCGCGAGGATCAGTTCGTCGAGATGCTGCCCGACGGGGACGCCGTCTACGACGAGCGGATCGATCTCGATCTGTCGGGTCTTGTGCCGCTTGTGGCGTGCCACCCGCAGCCCGACAACGTCTTCCCGCTTTCGCAAGTAGAGAAAAAGCCCGTGAGCCAAGTGTTCATCGGCAGCTGCACGAACGCCAGCTACACCGATGTGGCGCGCGCGGCGCTGGTCTTCCGCGGGCGCAAGGTGAACGAAAACGTGAGCTGCACGTGCGGCGTCAGCACGCGGCAGGTGTACAAGGCGTTGCTGCGCGACGGCTACATCGACATGTTGCTCGACGCCGGCGTCAGGCTGCTGGAACTGTCGTGCGGGCCGTGCTGCGCCATCGGCCAGACGCCGCCGACAAACGGCGTGGCGGTGCGCACGTCGAACCGCAACTTCCGCGGGCGCGCGGGCAACCCGAACGCGCAAATTTACCTCACAAGCCCCGAGAGCGCGGCGGCCACGGCGATCCGCGGCACGTTCGCCTCGGCGGAGGATGTGATGGGGGACGACGTGGCGGTTCTGGCGGGCGTCCGCGAGCCGGAGAGCTACGACATCAACGACAACCTCATCCTGCCGCCGCTTCCTCCCGAGGAGGCGCGCGCGGTCGAGATCGTCAAGGGGCCCAACATCGCCTCCCTGCCCGTTCCCGAAGCGCCGGGGGAGTCGCTTTCGTGCCCCGTCAGCCTGAAGGGCGGCGACAACATCTCCACCGACGACATCACGCCCGCCAGCGCCGAGCTGAGCAGCATGAGGTCGAACATTCCTTTGATGTCGAAGTTCTGCTACATGCGCTACGATCCCGAGTTCGCCGCCCGCGCCCGCGCGATGGGCACGTCGGTCATCGTCGCGGGCGAGAACTACGGGCAGGGCTCCAGCCGCGAGCACGCGGCCATAAACCCGATGTATCTGGGCGTGAGGTGCGTGATCGCCAAGAGCATCGCCCGCATCCACCGCGGCAACCTGATCAACCACGGCGTCGTGCCGATGTACTTTAAGGACAAGTCCGACTACGACAGGATCGATCTGAACGACACGCTCGAGATTGCCCATCTTGTATCGTCGCTGCCGAAGCGCGAGATCGCCGTGCGCGACGCGACCAAGGGGTTTGAGTTCACGGTCGTCCTCGACCTTTCCGACGAGGAACTGGAGGTGGTGAAAGCCGGGGGTCAGCTGCGCCGTCTGCGCGCGCAGCTCGCGGAAGCGGGCGTCGATACCTCGGCGAAAGTCGTCTACAGGAGAGTCGAGGCGAACAAATAACTGTTCGGTGTTTCACGCGCGTAAGCGCGCTGCCGCCGGGGGCGCGGCCCCGGAGCGCGCGCGGTGCGCGCGTCGTTCCACACAAATCGAAAAACCAATGAGGGGGTTCTTTTGATGAGCGACAATCAGAAAGGTTCATTCCAGATCTACGGCATGCCCTGGTGGCTGACGATCGCGGCTGTCGTCCTCTGCCTGATCCCCATGTACTGGGGGATCCAGTCGAACACGATGGTCGGCACGTTCTGCACGATCCTCGCGCTGGCGGCGATCTTCAACGAGATCGGCGAGCGCCTGCCTATTTGGAACGATTACATCGGCGGCGGCCTGCTGATGGTGTTCTTCGCCGTGGCCGTGCTGAAGTACTTCAAGCTCGTGCCCGACGAGGCAATCAACCGCATCAACGACTTCGTCTCCGACGGCCCGAACTTCCTTGAGATGTTCATCGTCTGCCTGATCACCGGCTCGGTGCTCGCTCTTGACCGCGACATCCTGCTGCGCTCGTTCGCCGGGTACATCCCCGCCATCCTCGGCGGTCTCGTCGTGGCGGGCGCTTTCGGCGTCGCCGGCGGCATCTTCTTCGGCATCAAGCCCGCCGACGCGATCATCAAGTACGTTCTTCCCATCATGGGCGGCGGCAACGGCGCCGGCGCCGTGCCCCTCAGCCAGATTTACGAGCAGATCACGGGCGACAAGGCGGCCAACTACTACAGCTTCGCCATCATCGTGCTGACGATTGCCAACATCTTCTGCATCTTCGCCTCGGCGCTGCTCAATACGCTCGGCATGAAGTGCCCCAGCCTGACCGGCGATAAGAAGACGCTGCTGCGCTCCGGCACCAACATCGCCCGCGACGACGCCAAGATCAAGGTCACCGTTCAGGACGAGTGCTCCGGCCTGCTGGTGGCGTTCGCCGCTTTCAGCGTCGCGCGCGTCATGTCCAAGAAACTGCTGCCCACGATCATGGGCGCCCCGATCCATCAGTACGCCTACATGATCATCTTCATCGTGATCCTCGCCGCCTTGGGCATCATCCCCGCGTCGGTCCGCGCCGGCGCCAAGAAGATCCAGAGCTTCATGTCCGGCGGCATGGGCATCGTCATCATGGTCGGCATGGGCGCCGACTTCAACCTCGGCGAGCTGTTCACGGCCATGGCTCCCTCGAACGTCCTGATGGCCCTGCTCATCGTCATCGGCGCGATCATCGGCGCCGGCGCCGTCGGCTATCTGGTCGGCTTCTACCCGATCGACTCGGCCATCACGGCCGGCCTCTGCATGGCCAACCGTGGCGGAAACGGCGACCTCGCCTGCCTCGGCGCTGCCGACCGTATGGATCTCATCGCCTACGCGCAGTTGTCCTCGCGTCTGGGCGGCGGCATCGTCCTGATCATCGCTTCGTTCGTGTTCTCGTTCATGCTGACTAAGGCGGCATGACGGCGTATTTCAGACTGCAGTGCGCGCTCCTAGTCGCCGTCTGTTTCTTCGCGGGGCTGGGAGCGGGCGCGCTGTACGTCTCGTCTTCGCTGGCGGCCGCGCCTCTGCCTGTGCGCGTCGCCGTTCCGGTCGCGCTGGCTTTCGCGGGCGCGGTCGTCGGGCGCGTCGCGGCGGGGTTCTGGTCGGCGCGGCGGCTTGCGGGCATCACGGCCACGCTCTATCGCGACGCCAAACCGCGCCTGTTCCTTGAACGCTTTGAGAAGCTGGCTGCCGGCCTGCCGGACGACAACATCGCCCGCGTGGACGCGCAGACGAAACTGGCGTTCGCGCACGAGGCGCTCGGCGATTTCGCCGCCGCCCACGGGTGTCTCGACGAGGCGCGGAGGACGGCGGGGCTGCTGAAGATGCACGCTCTGCACGCCGGAGCGATGATCGACACATCTCGCGCGCGGCTTTTGCTGCTGCGGGGCGACGCCGACGGCGCGCAGGCGTGCATGGAGTCGCTTCGCTCCCGCGAGGAAGTCGCCCGCGTGCGCGCACGCTCGCTGGCGGCCGGTCTGGACGCCTGCCTGCGGCTGTACGGAAACTGGCTCTCGCTGCTTCGCGGCGAGGATTTCGACCTCGGCTACATCGAGGAAGAATTCCGTCTGGCGGGGAACCCCGTCTACAAAGCCGAGATGCGGCTCCTGCTGGGGATGGCCTACGACCGTCTCGGGCGCTCAGACGAGGCGCGCGAAGTCTGGCTCGCCGCGGAGGGCGCCGGCGAGGATCTGTACGCGGTCGGGGAATCTCTCCGTCTCGGCCGCGGGCGGCTGGCCTGAAAGGCCGCGACGGCGGAGATTTTTCTTGAAAGTTCCGGCACAAAAAAACGGAGGACGCGGCCGCGCACCGCGTCCTCTTTTTTTTTGCGAGGGCGGGGTCGAACGTTCTTTGGCGGGCCACGCTTTCGCGATTTTCGCGGAGGGCGAACTTTTTTTTTCGCGCCAGAGAATCCTGCCGGGCGAGAGCGGCATAACGAGCCGCGAAGCGCGCCGAGCGCCTTGTTCGAGCGGGGGCGCGTGCCGATTGCGCGGCGCCGCCGGGCGAAAGGGTATTTTGAGACGCCGTCGCCGCGTTGCGGCGGGGCTTTTTTGCGCGCGCGCCGCGCCTTTTTTTGTACGGCGGCTAATGAAAAAAACGCTTTCCGGTCGGATCGGCGTCGGGCCGCCGCTTTCTCGACGCCTCGCCCGGGCGGTGCGCGTTATGGCTCGGCCCCATGAAACTCGCGGGCGTATTTTAAGCCGTCCGTTCGCGCGTTTCGGAACATCTCTATACGGCGTACCGCCTTTCGCGCTTTCGCTCCCGAAAGCGCGTTTTTTTTCGCTTAAAATCTTCGCCCGCGCGCCGCCCCTTGTATAAAGAAGTGATTTGACTCGCCAGCGCGCAAAGTCGCGCGGAACTTCGCGCCCGAGGCGTTTCCGCCGCCCTTTTCGCTTTTTCGTTCGAGAGGAGCCTTTTTTACGCGAAAAACGCCATCGCCCGAGGCGTTATCGTCGCCCTTACGGGCAAAATCGCGCTCGACGGGTGGCGGACGCGGGATTTTTCGCGGCGGCGGAGTGTTCCGCGCGCGCCGCATTTTTTTGGCCGCGCTTTCTTCCGCGCGCCGCGTCCTCTTTTTTTGCGCGGGGGCGGGGTCGAACGTTCTTTGGCGGGCCACGCTTTCGCGATTTTCGCGGAGGGCGAACTTTTTTTTTCGCGCCAGAGAATCCTGCCGGGCGAGAG
>CAZRXR010000025.1:0-23566 GCA_964604125.1 uncultured Synergistaceae bacterium | reverse complement strand
GCGCCGGCAAAAGCGAGCGGCCAAACGGCGCGCCCAAAAGCGGCGCGGAAAGGGGCAAAAGCGAGCGGCGGCTGCAAAATGGGAGCGTCGGCGGAGTTTGCGGACGCCCTCGCTTAAACCAAGCGCCGCGAGCACGCGGGCCGCCGGGCGCGGAGGGCGGTTTTCCCATCGCGACAGCCGCCGCGCGAGCAACCGCGCCGCAAAAAAGCTACACGGTCGATTTCCTCACAAAAAAGACGAAAAAGAACGAGGGAGAAGCGCCGCAATATTATGTCGAGGGCGACCACGAGGCGATCATCGCCCCCGAGGTCTTCGACTGTGCGCAGGCGGAGATCGAGAAGCGCCGTTCGGGAAAGAACAAGTACTCGGCCGTCCGCGGCTTTTCGAGCAAAATAAAGCGCGCTCGGTGCGGCTCGTGGTACGGCTCGAAGGTGTGGCACTCGAACGACACATACCGCGAAACGGTCTGGCAGCGCAACGGCAAATACCCCGGCGGAAAATGCTCCGCGCCTCATCTGAGGGAGGAGGAGCTCAAGGCGGCGTTCGTGTCGGCGGCGAACAAAGCGCTTTCCGGCAAGGACGCGGCCATTGAGAATTTCCGCCGCGTCAAGGAATCGCTTTTCGACACGACCGCCCTTGAACGGGAGCGGGCCAAACTGACCGGCGAACTGAACGCGGCGGCCCGCCTGATACAGGACGGCATCCGCCGGAACGCCGACGCCGCGCGGAACCGGGCGGATTACAGAAAGAACCGCGAGGCGCTGGCCGCGCGGTACAAGAAGGCGAAAAAGCGTCTTGACGAGACGGAGACGAAAATCCGCGACAGGAATGCCTGCGGAAAGTCCGTCGAAAGCTACCTCGCGATTCTGGAAGAACGCCGCGACGCCGTTACGGAATACGACGCCTTTCTGTGGCGCGGCGTGGCGGAGTACGCGAGCGTTTACGGCAAGGACGACATTCGCTTCGCCATGAAGGACGGGACGGAAATCAGAGCATGATTACGCGCATAGAACAAGTTCCCGGCCATCGGATCGCACGTCGATGGCCGGGAACTTGCATATCTCGTTAAGACCGAAAGTCGCGTTACCTAAAGCTAAAAGGGAATAACCGCTTTTATGATTCACGCGGAAACGACGGCGGCCGTTCCCGTTTAGAAAAGATTTTCCGCCGCGCGCGAATTACCACCAGCCGAACAGACTCTGTCCGATCTCGAGACGACGGATTTCACGCATTTCTTCATCGGCCAGATCAAAATCCAGCGACGCCAGATTTTCTTTCATCCGTCCGATACGGGTGGATTTCGGGATCGCGACGATCCCCTGCTGCGTCAAAAAACGCAGCGCGACCTGCGCCGCGGATTTTCGGTGTCTTTCGGCGATCGCCGATAGGACGCCGTTCCCGAAAATGCCGTTTTCTCCGCAGGCCAGAGGCGACCAGCTCTCATGCTTTGTGCCGATCCGCTTTTCGAGCCGACGCAGCTTTTCCTGCTGGCGGAAGACGTGCGTTTCCACCTGATTGACCGCCGGGATCACCCCGCAATTATCGACCAGATCCAGATAGCGCTCGCCGAGGAAATTGGACACGCCGATCGCTTTAAGCTTTCCGTCCTGATAGGCTGTTTCCATCGCGCGGTAAATCTCACGCACGTCGCCGGTCGGCTCATGGATTAAGAGCAGGTCGATGTAGCCCATGCCGATATTCTTCAGCGAGCCGTCGATTGAACGGAGCGTATCCTGATAGCCGCGGCAGGCCCACAGTTTCGTCGTGATAAAAAGTTCGGATCGCGGGATTTCGGATTTCCGGCAGGCAAGACCAACTTCCCGCTCGTTTCCGTAGCACTGCGCGGTGTCGATCGATCGGTAACCGACGGAAAGCGCGTCCGACACACACTGTTCTGTGATCCGCGGGGGCGTCCGATAGGTTCCGTAGCCCAGAATCGGCATTTTTACGCCGTTATTCAAAGTGACATACTCCATTTTTCCATCTCCAATCCTTAAAGAGAAGCGCCGATCCGGCGTGCCTCGTCGAGCTTTCCGGCGCCAATCGCCTCGCCCAAGGCTTTCCATCCGAGTACAACCGATCGGACGCGGTCTTCCGCGCCCCGTGACTGTTCGGAAATACGGCGACGCGAACGCGAGACCGCATACCCGCCTTCAAATTCGGCGCAGATATATCACATGTCATTTTTTTGCCGCGTGGCCTTTTGGGATCATCGGCTGCCCGTAAGCGTTCTTCGCATCCGCGAATATTCATGCCGAACAGGTAAAACTCTTTACCGGGGCTCCGCGGCCCTTACCCTCTCCGCGAATGCCTCCGCCGGTGTGGCGCCGCCGCCGTTCTTTTTCGCGGCCGCGTTCAAAATGAGTATTTTCCGATTCATTCCTCTCGCTTCTCGCGTATCCGTATTGTCGCGGATCGCGCCCGGCCTCTTTATATCCCGCCCGTCCCGTATTTTCAATAACGCGCTTCTCTTTCAGCGTTCCGGGAATGGAAACGATAAAATAAAATCTCCTTCGGCGAGGAGCCCGGCTTCGCTCGGGAACAAACGGAAAGCGGCGTACAGCGGCGCGGCGTCCGTCTCGCGGGCGGACACTCCTTTGCCCGTCTCGCGCCCGGCTTACGCGAGCGCGAGGGATACTCCCGCGCGGACGGCGACGGCGAGGAGAAACGCCAGAGCGGACGTGGCGTACAGCAGGCGGTGCGCGCGGAGAATGTCCTCCGCCTCGGCGGGGCGCGCGGGATCGCCGAGGAACGGCTTGTCCTCGAGGACGCCCTCGTAGCGCGCGGGGCCTCCCAGCCGCACGCCCAGCGCTCCCGCGCAGGCCGCCTCGGTGTGGGCGGAGTTGGGGCTTTCGTGTTTCAGACGGTCGCGGCGGAATATCCTCCACGCGCCTTTCATGTCGCAGCCGCGCAGGCCCGCCGCCGCGACCATCAGCAGCCCGGCGGCGCGGGCGGGGACGAAGTTCGCCGCGTCGTCCAGACGCGCCGCGCACGTGCCGAAATGCCGGTAGCGCGCGTTTTTGTAGCCGATCATCGAGTCCATCGTGTTGACCGACTTGTAGAAACAGCCGCCGGGCGCGCCGAACAGCGCCATCCAGAAAAGCGGCGCGACCACGCCGTCGGAGACGTTCTCGGCGACGGTCTCGACGGCGGCCGCGATCACGCCCGTGCGGTCGAGCGCGCCGGTGTCGCGCCCGACGATCATCGACAGCGCGCGCCGCGCCCCCGGCAGGTCGTCGTTTTTCAAAGCGACGTACACGGGCAGACTCTCGTCGCGCAGCGATCGGCAGGCGAGCAGCTGCCAGCACAGGAACGTCTCCAGCGCGATCGCCGCGGCGGGAAAACGCGCCCGAAGCCACGCGAGCGCCGCGAGCGGCGACAGCGAGCACAGCGCCGTCACGGCGAGCGCGAGCGCGCTCCCGGCGGCCCGTTCGCCGCGCGGCGTGGGCGGGAAAAGGGGCCGCAGGAAGCGCTCGCACGCGGAAATAAGCCGTCCGGCGGCGCGGACGACGTGGGGGAACCCGCGCGGGTCGCCGAAACAGAGGTCGAGCGCAAATCCCGCGCAGAGCGGGAAGACAGCGGCGAAAACGTTCATCTTACGTCGCCGCCTTTGACGGAAAAAGCGACGCGCCGTCCCAGCCGCACAGCACCGTTCCGCAGTTGGGCACGAAACTGTCGTAAAACTCGCGCCTCGGGAGAGCCAGCGCCGCCAAAAGCGCCATGATCACCCCGCCGTGGGCGACGAGCGCGGCGGGAGCGCCCCGCCCGCTCGGGAAGCGCGCCGAAAACCCCGCGGCGACGCGCTTTTTCAAGTCTTCCATGCTCTCTCCGCCGGGGACGGGCGACGTTCCGCGCGAGGCGAGCCAGACGGGATAGGCCGGCTCGCCGCGCAGAAGCTCCTCGTGCGTCTTTCCCTCGAAGACGCCGAAATCCAGCTCGGCGAACGCGGGGTCAATCTCGGGGACAAGACGCGGGAACAGGATCGCCGCCGTCTGCGCGCATCTCCGCAGCGGGCTGCACACGACGCGCTCCGCCGGAGGAAGAACGCCCCGCGAGGCCAAAAGCCGCGCCTGCTCCACGCCGCGCGCCGAAAGGGGTTCGTCGGCACGCCCGAGATAACGCCGCGCGTCGTTTGACGGCGAGGCGCCGTGGCGGATCAGAACGATGTCCATGCAAACCCCCAAAAGCGGGCGGCGCACTCGCCCGCGTACATACCCGCCATCATCGCCAGTTCCAGCGCCGCCACGAAAAATCCCGACGTGTCGCCCGTGATGCCGCCGAACCGTTTCAGGCAGACGGCGTGCCATCGCTTCCACGCGGCGGCGGCGGCCAGCAGGGCGCCCGAGGCGGCCCACGGGGCGCTTGAAAGCATCGCGCAGGCGCAGGCGGCAAGCCACGCCCATGCCGACGCGCGCGCGGCCCGGCGGGAGGAGGGCTTTTGGAACGCCGCCAGCATCCCCTCGCCGCGCGCGTTTCTGTACCCCGTGACCGACAGCACGGACACGGCGCGCGAGACCGCGGGCAGCAGGCAGAACACGGCGGGGCGCGCTGTCGTCTCGGCGCAAAGCGCGCAGTGCAGCAGCAGGTACAGCGAGCAGTGGATCGCGGCGAACGCCCCCGCGCGCGGGTCTTTCATGATTTCGAGGCTCTTTTCGCGCCCGGCGCGCGCGCACAGCGCGTCCACGGTGTCGCAGAAACCGTCCAGGTGGATTCCGCCCGTGACGAGAACGGAGAGCGCCGTGCAGACGGCCGCGCGGAGCGGAACGCCCGTTCCGCACAGCCGCGAGAGCGCCAGCCACGCGCCCTGGGCCGCGCCGACGGCCACGCCGGCGACGGGCAGAAAGCAGAACATCAGCGCCGGCGGTTCGCCGTCCCAGCCGCGGCGGGGAACCGGCAGCGCCGTAAACGCGGACAGCGCGGCGCACAGCGCCCTTACAATATCCATGGACATTCTCCTTTGAGCGCTCGGGCCGTCCCGCCGCGAAGCTCGTACACGGCGCTCGCGGCGCGGGCGAGACGCCCGTTCAGTTCGTTCAGCGCGGCGACGTAGGCGCGCGTCGAACCGTCGCGGCCCCTGCCGTCCAGTCCGCCGATGGTCACGGCGACAAGCGCGCGGCACTTTCGCTCAAGCTCCGCGATCTGGCGCTCGGCCTCCGGCAGCGGCGACGGGCAGGCGGCGCCGAACGTCAGGTTGGCGAGCAGGTTGCTCACGTCCTCCAGCAGCACGGCGTCGCCGGCCCCCGCCGGGACGGAGTCGAGCGAATACGGGCACTCCACCGTCTCAAAACCCAGCCCGGCGCGCTGGCGAAGGTGCTTTTTCACGCGCTCCCTCCCCTCCTCGCCGCAGGGGATCATCGTCGCGGCGTACAACTTTCTCCCGCCAAGGCGCGCGACGGCCCTTTCGGCAAAACGGCTCTTGCCGCTGCCGTTCCCGCCCGTCACAAGGATCAGCATGGCCGCCCGCGCGCGGACGCGCGGAACGTCACGGCCGGGCCGCGCTTTCGGGCGCGGCGCTTCGGGCCTTCTCCACCGCTTTCATCGCCTCGACGATCGCGGCAAAGCGGGAGGCGATGACGCCGTAACTCCCCCGGCCGTGCGGCAGCAGGCAGTCCGTGCAGTCCTTGACGCCGTTTTCGAGATAGCGGAAGTTGCCGCCGCACCCGCGCCCGAGCGCGTAGAGCGGACAGTAGCAGAACAGACAGTTGAAATTCTCGGGGTCGGCCCCGGCGTGGCAGGGAAAAAACTCACATTCCTTATGGCTGAAGAACGAGTATCTGCGCTCCCCGGGATCGGCCGCGAGCGCGTCCTTTTTTTTATTCATCGCGACGCTCCTCTCCGCGCGGCGGCTACGCCTGCGGCGTGTAGGCTTCCATGCCGATGTCGCCGAACGTCGGCCCGTCGTAGATCGCCATCGCCATGTCGAGCAGCGGCAGCAGGCACAGCGCGCCCGTCCCCTCGCCGAGACGCAGCCCCGCGTCGATGACGGGGCGCAGCCCGAGCGCGCCGAGGACGTTTCGCGCCGCCTGTTCGCCCGACATGTGGCTGGCTATCATCGCCTCGCGGCAGGCGGGGCACATCCGCGCGGCGGCAAGGGCCGCCGCGGCGCTGATCACGCCGTCGATGACGACGGGCACGCGGCACAGCGCCCCGCCGATGAACAGCCCGGCCATCGCCGCGATGTCGAATCCGCCCACCTTGGCCAGCGTGTCGAGCGCGTCGAGCGGCGAGGGACGGTTGACGGCGATGCCGCGCCTGATGGCCGCGACTTTGCGCGCCAGCCCCGCGCCGGAAAGCCCCGCGCCGCGCCCCGTGACCGCCTCCGGGTCGAGACCCAGAAGGACGCAGGCGACCGCCGTGCCCGTGGTGGTGTTGCCGATGCCCATCTCGCCGGCCAGCAGCAGTTGACAGCCGTCGCGGGCGCGCTCACGGGCCGCCTCGACGCCGACGGCGACGGCCGAAAGCGCCTGCCCGCGCGTCATGGCCGCGCCGAGCGTGAAATCGGCCGTCCCGGCGGCGACGCGGCGCGAGATCAGCCCGGCGGCCGCCGGGGGATTTTTTACGCCCACGTCGATAGCGGCGACGCCGCAGCCGGCGACGCGCGCCATCAGGTTGGCCGACGATTTTCCCTCCGCCAGATCGGCGGCGACCAGCGACGTTACGGACTCGTCCGTCTGCGTCACGCCCCGCGCGACGACGCCGTTGTCGGCGCACATCACGACGAGTTCGCGGGGAGAGATCGAAAATCGCGCGCTCCCCTTGACGGCGGCCATCCGCGTCACGATGTCCTCCAGCGCGCCGAGGCTTTTCAGCGGCTTGGCGGCCTTGCTCCACTTCTCCAGAGCGGCGGCGCGCGCCGTCTCGTCCGGCGGCGGGATGAGCGAGTTCAGTTCGTCCAGATTGATCGGTTCCATAGCGCGAACTCCTTTAGACTGAGCGGTCGATGACGCGCCGCACGAGATCCATGTCCAGATGGTCGAGCAGCGTCCGCGCGAGCAGGTCGTACTGCCGCTCCTTGTAGGCTTTCCAGTCGAGCGGGGGCGCGCCGGGCGCCACTCCTTTTTCGGCCGCGAGGGCGGAGAGAACGGCTTCGCGCGCGCTTTCGGTGTCGAAGAACCCGTGCAGGTAGCAGCCGCACACGTTGCCGGAGACGGCGCCGTCCTCCGAGCCGTCCTCCAGACGGATGAAGGCGGGCGTTCCCGGGTCGCGCACGGTCGTTCCGCAGTGGATCTCGTAGCCCTCCAGCTCGGCGCCCGAAAGGGCGGCGAACGGCCCCTCAACCGTCAGCGCACGCCCCCGCGCGCGCGTCCTGCGCTTTTCGGGCACAAAGCGCGTCGCGACGGGCAGCAGTCCCATTCCGGCGATTGTGCCGCCGCCTTCCACGCCCTCCTCGTCAACGATCTCGCGGCCGAGTATCTGGTAGCCGCCGCAGATGCCGAAAACCGGCGCGCCGCGCGAGGCGAGTTTTTTGACGGCCGCCTCCAGACCGCTTTCGCGCAGCCACTTGGCGTCGCCGATCGTGTTTTTTGTGCCGGGGATCACGATCAGGTCGGGAACCCCCAGATCCGACGGCCTTTCGACGTAGCGCACGCCCGCGCCGGCCGCCGCCAGCGCCGTGAAGTCGGAAAAGTTGGAAAGTCGCGGCAGCCGCAGCACCGCAACGTCGAACCGGGCCGGGGCCGCGCGGCGCGAGAGGCGGTCGCTCAGACTGTCCTCGTCGTCGATGTCGAGCGCCACGTAGGGAACCACGCCGGCGACGGGCACGCGCGTGAGGCGCTCCAGCGCCTCCAGACCCGGCGCGAGGATTTTCAAGTCGCCGCGGAACTTGTTGACGATCGTGGCCTTGACGAGCGGACGCTCGTCCGGCTCCAGCAGCGCGAGCGTGCCGTACAGCTGCGCGAACACGCCGCCGCGGTCGATGTCGCCCGCGAGCAGCACGGGAATGTCCAGCCGCTTCGCCAGCCCCATGTTGACGAAATCGCCGTCTTTCAGGTTGATCTCGGCCGGGCTGCCCGCCCCCTCGACGACGATCAAGTCATACGCGGAAGAAAGGCTCTCGTATGCCGCTTTCACGACCGGCCACAGGCGGCCCTTGACGCGGTAGTATTCTTCGGCGGAGTAGTTTCCGTACACTTCGCCGTTGACGATGACCTGCGAACTCGCGTCGTCCGTGGGCTTGAGCAGAATCGGGTTCATCGCGTAACTCGGCTCGATGCCGGCGGCCTCGGCCTGGACGGCCTGCGCGCGCCCGATCTCCAGTCCCTCGCGCGTGATGAACGACTGGAGCGCCATGTTCTGCGACTTGAACGGCGCGACGCGCAGACCCTCACGGCGGAAGACGCGGCACAGCCCGGCGGCGATCAGGCTCTTGCCCGCGCCGGACATCGTTCCCTGAATCATGATCGATTTCGCCATGGCGGCGCATCCTTTCCGGCCCCGCGCCGCGCAGCGCGCCGAGGCGCGCGCGGCCGGCGGCTCGACAAAAAAAGCCCCCTCGGGGGCTGCTCGCGCGCAAGGGGGGCGGGAGACGCTTTCCGCCCTCGAGAAAAGCGTCCGCGCGGACGCGGGCAGTGTCGGGCTTTGGCTTACCGTAGCGGGGCTGCGCCGGATTCGCACCGGCTTCCTGCGCGCTCTCGTCCGTCGCGTCCAGTTTAATACGGAAACGGAACTTCTGTCAACGTGCCAAAAGGGTTTTCGCGCGCGCCGCGCGCTTTGAAAAAAGCGCCGCGCCCTTTTCCCGTCCGGGGCCGCCGAAACCGCCGCGACGACAGGCGCGGAACGCCGGAACGAGGGGAACGCCGCCCGCCCCCGGCGATCCGCCGCCGACGCGGAAGCCGAAACGCGCCGGCGTTATTTACGCCCGCGCGATCGCGCGTTTCGCGGGCGAATGTTGCATCGCGTCACCTCGCCGCGTCCGCGCGCCCGGGCCGAAAGGCGGCGGGCGTCGCCCGTCTGCCGCGCCGGGAGTGGACGCGGCCCGCTTTCCGCCGCGCGCGGAGACGGCCCGCGAATCCGCTCTCGCGGCGCGCTCTCGGCAGGGCCGGAGCGTTCCCGAGCGCGCGCCCGAGGCCTGTTCGCCGCCCCGCCGCTCCTCTAAAAGGCCGCTTGCGCCCCCGTTTCCCGCGTCGGGGCGCGTTTTTTTCGCCTTTCGCCGCGCGCGAAAAGCCCGCCCGAACCCCAAAAACAGTTCCGCCGCCTCCCCCTGCCGAGCGCGGCAAGGAGCGCCCAGCGCGGCCCGCGAACTCTCGCGTTCCGGCCGGGGCGGGATCGCCCCGCGTTTTTCCGTCGCCGCCGGTGTCGTCGGTGACGTGCGCGCGGAAACAGACGCCATGGAGCCGGATCTGGCGGCGGCGCCGACGGGAGCGCCGTTCACCGACGCCGCTCTCTCCGCCGTGTTCGCCGCCCCGCCGCTCCTCTAAAAAGGCCGCTTGCGCCCCCGTTTCCCGCGTCGGGGCGCGTTTTTTTCGCCTTTCGCCGCGCGCGAAAAGCCCGCCCGAACCCCAAAAACAGTTCCGCCGCCTCCCCCTGCCGAGCGCGGCAAGGAGCGCCCAGCGCGGCCCGCGAACTCTCGCGTTCCGGCCGCGCGCCGGACTTCGGAGCCTTTTCCCGCCGCGGGCGGCCGTTTTTTTTGAAACGCCGCCCCGAGCCGCCCGCGCGTCCCGGCGCGGGCGCTTTCAATAAAAAAAGCCGTCCCCCGCCGCGTGGAAAACGCGGCGGGAAACGGCTTTACGCGAGCGAAAGTTTGAACGCGCGGCTTTTCGCTACTCCGACTTGCTGAAATCCGCGCCCTCGGTGCTGGCGACGACCACGGCGACGGCCGCGTCGCCCGTGATGTTGATCGACGTGCGGATCATGTCGAGGATCGCGTCGATGCCGGCGATCATGGCGACGCCCTCGAGCGGCAGGCCGGCCTGCGTCGTCACGAGCGTGAGCATGATCAGCCCCGCGCCGGGGACGCCCGCCGTGCCGATCGAGCCGAGCGTGGCCGTCAGCAGGATGCCCAGCTGAGCGCCGAGGCCCAGCGGCAGTCCGTAGGCCTGCGCGATGAACAGCGCGCAGACGCCCTGATAGAGCGCCGTGCCGTCCATGTTCACCGTGGCGCCCAGAGGCAGCACGAACGACGAGACCTTCTCGGGCACGCCCATCCTCTGGCAGCAGCCCATCGTGATGGGCAGCGTGCCGGAGCTGGAGCGCGTGACGAACGCCGTCAGGCTGGCTTCCTTGATGCCGCGGAAGAACCACATCGGGCTCTTGTGCGCGAAGGCCGCCACAATGCCGGAGTACACGAGCACGGCGTGAAGGACGCAACCCACGTAGACGGCGATGATGACCTTGGCGAACGGCAGCATCACGGACACGCCGTACTTGGAGACGGTGCCCGCTATGAGCGCGAAGACGCCGTAGGGGGCGAACTTCATGACGATGCCCGTCATCTTGTACATCGTCTCGGCCGTCGAGTCAAAGACCGCCAGCACGGGCTTGCCCTTTTCGCCCGCCATCGTCACGGATACGCCGAAGAACAGCGCGAAGACGATGATCTGCAGCATGTTGGCGTTGACCATGGCCACGAAAGCGTTCTTGGGGAACATGTCCGTCAGCACCTGCCCCAGCGAGGGGGCCGCCTTGGCCTCGGCGGCCTTGGCAAGCGCCAGATCCATGCCCACGCCCGGCTGCATCACGTTGCCCAGCACCAGTCCGATGGCGATGGCCGCCGCCGTCGTGATCAGATAGAGCGCCACCGTCTTCACGCCGATGCGGCCCAGCGCCCTCAAGTCGCCCAGCGACGCCACGCCGACCACCAGACTGGACAGAACCAGCGGCACGATCAGCATGTTCAGCAGCGCCATGAAGATGCTCCCAAGCGGCTGCACGTAGCCGACGATCTGCGGCGAGGCGAGACGCCCGAACGCGATGCCCGCGATGAAACCGATCGTGATCTGCCAGATCAGCGATATTCCGCCCTTTTTCTCCGCCATGCAAGATCCCTCCCGAAAGTGAGTTGCAAAATAGAAAAGCAAACGCTCTTTTCCCGAAAAGATTATAAATATTTATATCAGCGGTGTCAACTTTAAATTAAACATTCGTTCACGCGCGTGTCGCGAGCCGCCCCGCGCGTTTACGCGGCGCGCCGGAGCGCCCCCGGGTCGTCCGGGCGGCTTTATTCGGCCTGTCCGCCGCGCTCGCGCAGAAAGTTCCAGAACTCCCGCACGGCCCGCACCTTCAGCGACGAGGCGCGGCAGCAGGCGCGCGTGCCGCGGTACAGGGCGCTGCCGCTTGAAAAGACGACGCGCTCGCGCCGCAGCCCGGGAAAAGCGCCGATGTACAGCCCCGAGAGCATACTGTAGCCCAGCCCGCGCCGCACCATCTCGATGCAGATGTCGGAGCGGTCCACGACGGTGGAAATTTTCGGCGGCAGTCGGTAGCGCTCCGTCCACCAGCGGCGCAGTTCGGCCTCCAGCGGCGCGTCGGTGACGATGCGGATCTGCGGCAGGCCGGGCAGACGCTCGAGATCGACGGGCGCGGAACTGACGATGTAATAATACGGGTCGGCCGAGAGTTCGAACGACTCCTCCTTCCAGTCGGATCTGCCGCGCACAATGGCGATCTGCGCCTCGCCGGAGTCGAGGCGGCGCTCCACGTAGCGGCTGTGTCCCGTGACGACGTGCACGTCCACTTCGGGAAAGGCGGCCCTAAAGCGTTTGAGCAGCGCGGGCAGCATCGAGAGCGCGTAGGCGTTGGCGCAGGCGAGCCGGATAGTGCCGCGCACGGTCTCGCTGCAGTTGTCGATGTACTGGCGCAGCGTCTCGAGGCGGGACAGTTCCTCGGCGGCGTAGGCGGCGAGCCGCTCGCCCTCGGCGCTCAGTTCCACGCCGCGCGTGCCGCGCACGACGACGGCGCAGTTCATCTCCCGCTCGATCTGCTGAAGCCTGCGCGTCGCCGCCGGCTGCGTGACGTACAGTTTCCGCGCCGCGCGCGTGACGCCGCGCTCCCGCGCCAGCGCCACCAGAAGCCTCCAGTCCTTGTCGTCCATGCGCGTTTTCTCCTCCCGGATTCCCCGCCGCGAAAAACGTTCGCCGTTCCCGCGCTCCGCCCGGCCCGTGATCGCCGCGCGAAAACGGCCCCGAAGCTTTTCTCCCGCGAAACGCCCCCGGCCCCGCCAAAGACGCCGCGCGCGCAGGTGTGTCCGCGGACATTCTACCACGAAAAGCGCCCGGAGCGCGTCTCCGCGTCTTCGCGCCGGACGGGGCGCGACGGGCCGTTTTTTCTCGCCGACTGTTTCTTCCTTTCCGTGTCAACGCGCGAAATTTTTTTTTAAAGGGCGCGCCCCCGCGCGCCGGTCGTTTTTCCGCGCGCCGACGCGCCCAAGCGTGGTATAATATCCGCGCAAAAGAACATGACAGTTCGAAACCATCCTGTCACAAAACAAAACTAGGGGGGATTTTCGCGCCGGCCGGGCGTCCGATCGTTTCACGCGCGAAAATCCGGCGGATGGAGAGCGCGTCGCGGCTCTCCTTTTTTCCGGCCCCGCGCTTTTTCGCGGGGGAAGGGAGTTTTTTCGCATGAAAAACCTGTCTACGGCCCGCAAGGTCGCGCTCTCCGCGCTGACGATGGCGCTGTACGTGGCGGTGATGGCCGTCTCGCGCGGCTTCGCTTTCGGCCGGTACCAGATACGCATCGCCACGGCGCTCTACGCGCTGAACGGCCTCTTTCCGTTTCTGGCCGTCCCGCTGGGCGCCGCCAACCTGCTCAGCAACGCGCTGCTTGGCGGACTGGGGCCGCTCGACATGATCGGCGGCGCCGTTGTGGGCACGCTGACGGGCCTCGCGGTCGCGGCCTTTCGCCGCAGTCCGCGCGCGCCGCTTGCCGCCGCGCTTGCGATCACGTTCATTCCCGGGCTGGGCGTGCCCGTCTGGCTCAGTTTCCTGCTCCGTCTGCCCTATCCGGCGACCGCCGCGGGCGTGCTGTTCGGGCAGGCGATCTCGGGAGCGTGCGGCGGGCTTCTTCTGTCCGCGCTGAAAAAACGTTTTGCCGCCGAAAACGAAAAGGAGGACGTCTGATGCCGCGCACAAAGGAGGAGATGGCGGGGCTGACGCTGCTGGGACACGGCGCCGCCTACCGCGACGGCTACGCGCCGGAGACGCTCGAGGCGTTTCCCAACAAGCATCCCGGGCGCGACTATTTCGTCAAGTTCAACTGCCCCGAGTTCACGAGCCTCTGCCCGATGACGGGGCAGCCCGATTTCGCCAGTCTCGCCATCGCCTACGTTCCCGACGCCAGACTGGTGGAGAGCAAGTCGCTCAAGCTCTACCTGCACAGTTTCCGCAACCACGGCGACTTTCACGAGGACTGCGTGAACATCATCATGGACGACTTGATTGCCCTCATGGATCCCAAGTACATCGAGGTGTGGGGGCGTTTCGCGCCGCGCGGGGGGCTGAGCATCGACCCCTACGTCAACTACGGCCGGCCGGGCACGCCGTGGAGCCGGACGGCCGAGGAGCGCCTGCGCTGGCACGACATCTCGCCCGAGATCGTGCCGTACCGCCGCTGAAGGCGTCGGCGAAAAAACGCGCGGCGGGGCGTTTTCGCCGCTTGCCTTAAAGACGCCCCTGCCGCGATAAAAATGGCCGCCCGGAAGCGGGGAAAACTCCCCCTCCGGGCGGCCCTTTTACTCATTTCCGCGAGGCCAACAGCCTGTCGAGGTACACGGACTTGAACTGTTTGGAGGCCATCGCCTGTTTCAGCGGCGGCAGTTTCAGAATAACGCCCAGCGCGGCGGCCAGCGCGCGGTGGCTGGCGAACGCCTGATTGTCGAAAATAAGGTTCTGTAGCGTGCCCTTCTCGATGGCCTGAACGACGAAACGATGCGTGCTGTTGACGGGCGTGATGACCCGGACGGGCCGCCGCTCGAGCGCGATGGACTTCGTCGGGCAGTTGCGCGCGCACACGCCGCAGCCCAGACAGACGGACTCGTCGATGACGGGCGCGCGCCCGCGCGCCGAAACCGCCAGGACGGGGCAGACGCGGGAGCATTTTCCGCACGAGACGCACGTCCGCGCGTCGATTTTCGGGATGTAGTTCGTCGTCTCGACTGGCTGCATGGGGCTGAAGCGGCGCGCCGCCTGAAGCGCCTCGCAGCAGCAGCCGCAGCAGTTGCACATGAACGCGGGACGTTCCCTCACGTTCTCGCCTATCTGCACGAGATCGTAGCCGTAGGACATATCGAGGATGTCGAGCGCCTCGCTTTTGGAGATAATCCGCGCGTAGCCGCCGTGCGCGGCCAGCGACCGCGCGATATTGTCGAAGGTCAGGCACGTCTCGAGCGGCGCGCGCCGCTCGCACGCGACGCCCAGATGCATGTTCTTGTGGCGGCAGAAGCACAGCCCCACGCCCACGGCGTCGGCGTCCTCGATGATGTGCGTGGCCCGCTCGTAGTCGAGAATGTGGTTGGCTTTCTCGGTCGTCAGCACAGGCTCCTGCACGAACGCGCGCCCCAGCCTCGTCTCCGTGCCGAACAGCAGATCCTTGATGAAGTCCTCCTCCGTGAAGATGTACTGGTGGAACAGCTCGCTCAAGTACTTCTGGTCGATGTCGCCGCGCGTGCGCATGAGCGCGAACTCGAAAAACCCGATCATCGGCGGCGGCAGCACAAAACGGCGCTCGCCCCCGTACTCGGAATCGATCATCAGGCCGCGCTCGCACAGGCGGTCAAGTTCGCGCCCGGCCTCCGCCTCGTCAACGCCCCACAGGCGGGCGGCCGCGGCGAGCGTGAACGGGCGTATCGGCAGGACGGCGGCCCGGCGGGCCTCCTTCTCGGTAAACAGGACGCCCAGAATCTTCGTCAGCGTCTCCGACGGCGGCGCTCCCTGCGTAAAACGGTTGATGCGTTCCTCCAGCTTTATGTATGCGTCTCTCGAAGTCAAATGTCCCATGCGCGTCTCCTTGTCTAACGGCAAAACGTCCGATCGGTTTTTCACGGCCACGATCCCCCGGCGACAGTATAGCCCGACGCGCGCGAAATTTCAAAGCCCCTTTCGCGTCCGGGCTTTCCGGCTTGAAAAACCGCCGCCGCGCCCCTATAATGTTGAAACGCGCGATTTTTCGCGAGCGGAGGGATCGCCATGAAAGAATACAGCTACGCGCCGCGCGGCGTGTGCGCGCGGCGGATCGACTTCGCGCTCGACGGCGGGCGGCTGCGCGGCGTGCGCTTTACCGGCGGCTGCGACGGCAACCTGAAGGCCATCGGCCTGCTCGTCGAGGGCGCCGACGCGGCGGAGATCGCCGCCATCCTGCGCGGCAACGACTGCGGCGGGCGCGGCACAAGCTGCGCCGACCAGCTCGCCCGAGCCGTCGAACAGGCGCTCAAAGAGGAGCGCGGCGCGTAAAGGCGTCCGCGCGGACAAAGCGGGCGGGAAGCCGGGCCGCTCCGTCCCGCGAAAGCCCGGCGCGCCGGAGCGGAAGCCGCGAACCGCCGGGCGTTCCGCGAGGCTTTTAACGGCGGGGAGCGCCCCGCGCGCCTCCCCGAAAGGACGGAAAGCATGAAACTCGACGCGGTTCTGTTCGATTTCGACATGACGCTGATCGACACAAGCGAGGCGCTGCTGCACAACGTCAACACGATCGCGCGGGCGTTTTCGCTGCCCGGGGTGACGCGCGGGCGTCTGCTTGAAGTGATCGGCGTGAACACGCGCGACTTCTGGACGGCGCTTTTAGGCGACTGCCGGCCCGAGTACGGCGAATACTATCGGATCCACTGCGTGCCGACCGAGGCGCGGCGCATGTTTCCCGCCCCCGGGGCCGTGGAGTGCGTCACGGCCCTGCGGAGCGCGGGCGTGCGCGTGGGCTGCGCGTCAAACCGCGTCGGCCCCATGCGCGTGATACGGGCCATGGGGCTTGATGGGCTGATGGACTGCGTGGCGGGCGCCGACGACGTGAGCCGCGCCAAGCCGGCGCCCGATGTGCTGCTTTTCGCCGCAAAGCTGCTCGGCGCCGACCCGCGAAACACCGTCTACGCGGGCGACACGCCGATCGACGCGCTGGCAGCCCGCGCCGCCGGCATGAGGTGTGTGTGCGTGACGACGAGCAACGCGCGCGCGACGCTCGAGGCCGCCGGGGCATGGCGCGTGATCTCCGGCATGTCGGAACTGGCGCCGCTGCTTCGCCGCGAGAATCTGATCTGACCCGCCGCCCGCGAGGCGCGCGTGTGAAAACAGGCGTCCCGCCCCCGCCCGCCGACTGACGGGAAAGGAGCGGGACGCCTGTTTTTTTTCGCTTTTCGCGCGCCGATCGAGGCCGACGCGCGGAAGGCGCGGCCCGGATCCGCCCGGAAAACCGGCGACCCGCGCGGGAGAACCGTGAACTTGTCCGCCGACTTTACAAACATATTTTTCGGAACACGCCTCTCCCGGCGCGTGAAAAAAACGCGCGCCGGATCCCGCGCCGCGCGTGTCCCGCTATATTCCCGCGCCGCCGCCCGAAACCGCGCGTTCGCCCGCCGCCGCGCCCGAGGCATCGCGCCGTCCTTTGAAGCGGCGCCCCTCCGCGTTCCCCGGGGCGCGGATCTCCTTTCCCCGCGCCGGAAAAAACGCGCTCCCGAAGCGTCCGCCCGCCGACATTCCGTCGCGTCGAGTTTTTTCCGCCGCCCCGGCGGGGCAACAGCGTCTCCCCCGGCGGCTCGCGGAGCGCCCCGCGCCGGGGGGCGCTGAAAAGCGCATGTTCCGCGGCGAAAACGTTCCCGCCGCCGACGGGTTCTTTTCGCGGTGTTTCCCCTCCGTTCCGAATCTCCGCGTCGAACGACCCCGGAGATTTTTTTCATCGTCCGCCGCGCGCCCGGCGGCGACAAAAAAACCGCCACCATCTGTTGGTTGAAATTAGGGATTTTAGGAAAAAGACAATTTTTAACTGACAAACTTCAAGCGGAACAACACAAAGCGGCCGTGTAAGAGCGGAAATGCTCCTGCATGGTCACTTTTCTTTACGCCATTGCTAGTTTAAATGCTTTTTCGAAGATTTCATTGTCGAGCGGCTGGTGTAACTCTCGTTTAAGCTGAAAGCACGTTGCCTGATATTTTTTTGATCTGCGTACTTTTGATTTAATCTTTGCACTATTTGGAAAATCTTTTGAAAACTGAGCAAAGGAAATTCTCCAATACTGGCTCATACTGAGAATTGATTCATAAATTTCATAAAGTTCATTATCAGAAAATACTGATGTATCTTTGTTTTTTAAATATAAATGCAATCCCTTTTCAAACTCCCGCCAGTCGTCTTCACGTATTTTTCCCTTTTTATTACGAATCCACTCAAAAATACGAACATCCTCTCTGTTTCCGACGCGGTCGAGGATATCCTGCCATTGACGCCAAGAAAGTTTCTCTACTATTTCCTGATCAAACTGTGACAGTCTATAACACTGCCCAAAAAAACTACGGGTTTCAGCGTTTGTTCCCTCGTTTCTGATACGGTTTTCTTTTGTAGCAAACGTTTTTATTTCATCCCAAAACTTCCTGCGTTCAGAGGCAGAGATATTATACTTGGTTAACAATCCTCCAAGAAATTTACCAAGGTTATATTTGTATAAAACACTTTTTCCGTAAGCGTCCTCAAGATCGGATTCAATTTGCGGAATCTCTTGTCTGAGCGCATTTAGTATCTCATCTATAGTGGCAATTTCTTTTGATGATAACAAACCATCATACACTAGATGCCTTTCGGCATCCAACGCAACTATGTGTCCCATGATTATCACCTCACCTTAGACTCTGAAAGTAAACGCTTTCGATTTTTTGCAAAACTTGCTCCGCAGCCTCTTGTGGCTCAAGTTCTGCAAAATCTTTTCCCTGCTCACCGAACATATCATACTTACCTTCAGCAAGATAGAGAAGAACGTATTGCTTAAGCATTTGCTCCCGCATATAATCATGTTGCACATCTGGATAGTCAGATACATTTAAATATGCCACATGTCCAACATTCAGAGTGATGGTACGTCCGTTACCTGCGGTGTACCATGAACGCCTAAAATCTTCATGAGCCATAACACTTTTTACATCGAAAGAGTCATTCTTACCGTTCTTTTCATCGGAGTTCAAGTAAATTTTATAGTGATAGAATGTAATTTTATCACCTTTTTCGTATTGCGGATCATCGGCATTGGCAATAAGTCTTGCTCGAAGTTCAAGGACGCCCTCTGACAAATATGGCTCGTATGTCTGTTGATCAAATGAAATTGTTTCAATAGGTGTAGTAATTTTTTCCTCAAAAGGTTCGATAATGCCTGCAAAAGAAGTAATATCAACTATTTTAGGGCACGTTGAATCACTTGCATTATGGATGCTTATGTTCAAGCGATAGTTCAGCACATGATTTCTTTTGTTTTCGATTAAATATGACACACTCCTTAAAACTTCACCAAAGTTTACTCTACGGCTGTTATCAGTTGGGAAAATACACTCATGAAGCACTAGATTCACAGTCTCACGAGTATTATCTGGTTTGTCAATATCGAAAAAATAAGGGAGTTCTTTTCGCTTTTCTTTTCCGCTTCCAATAACCTTTACTGCAAGAACAATTCGGTTTTCTGAAAATTGAACTGAATTCTGTTTTGAAACGGTATGCGTAAAGTCAATCTTTTTTACAGTGTTGGACTGCACAGTGATTTTCTCACTAGCAATAGAGGACACTACCGTACCTGTTTGCGGATTGACCACAGATAGTTCATATTCAAACCGCTTATCTGTGGCGTAAGAACTTTTTATTCTGACCGAAAATCCAATAGTATCTCCGGACGTCACGCGCTCGGAATCTGCAACAGGGTAAGAGATGTCTTGCCACCGAACATCAAAATCTGGCTTTTGAGAACCCTTCCCTAAATCTTCAAAGCCAAGCCGGTCAAACAAATCCTGAATGTCCTCAGCAATCTGCTTTAGTTCGTCCTTCAGCTTTTTATCTTCACTTTCCTTGTCTTTTATGTATCCCCACTCGATAAGATTGGCTTTGAACTTGTTGTTGCAATAATTTTTGAGGTACTGGTATGTGGTTGTGTTCTTCTTACCCTTACTGATACCAAAATGAATCTTATCCTCGATACCGGACAAGTCGTCTTCCCACTGCTCATCAACTTCAATGTAACCCCAGAACTTGTTTTCTATCTTCTTGGGAATTTCTTTAATGTCGATTTCACCGATTTTCATGCCCTTTCTATAATAGGATATCCCATTCCAACGGTTATTCCCATCATCAAAAGCATAAAGGCCGAAGTGCTTAACTTTATATCCGGGCATGTATATTTCAGGATTCTGAAGTTCAAATGAATGTGTTCCGTTCTTTATATCTTCCGGCACATCGATCTTAACGCCATTTACAGTTATTGCAGCATCATCTGTCAAACGCTGGATAATAATCCACCATGACTCCTGAATAAACGGAATAATATCGCCATTAATGATGGAATCAACTAAATCTTCTTTAGGAGACTCTATTATAATTCGAGTGCCGACAGTCTTTTTCTCAGGAAGTCCAGTGTTATCAAAAATATATTTTTTAGCATCATCACCTTCATAGGCGGTAGAATTGACCTGCCCACTCTTATTTACATTAGCGACATATAAACCATCTTCTCGCAAAGAGTCGAAGTAATAAGTATATGATTGAGAAGCAACAGAATAAACGCTCTTTCCAGCTCCGAAAAGACCTCCACCGGTTGTGTTGCCACCAGAGTTAAACATAGAAGTAAAGCGTGATAGACGTTCTTCTGACGGGAGCGTTTTTCCTTGTGCCATCAGGGAGTTAATTTCCTCGGCAGGAGTGTTCTTACCTGTTAATCCGACGGTTCCTGAGTCTTCGACAACAACATATCGACCGTGGGGATTTTCTATCAAAGAGATATCACATCTCCAATTTCTCCACTTGTTTGTCTTTCTCGCACCGACAGCGTTTTGAATCGCATCTTTTTGGAACCCGTTTGGAAAAGATACGCCTGCATCTGTATACGCGCCTAAAATCCAGTCAACATTATTCCTGTAGTTCTGCGGTATAGGAGTGAGAGCCATAGAAACACCTCCTTAATCTAATGTAAAACGTGAACTTTTTCTGCTCTCTATTTTATTGAACTTCTTTTTGGTTTCGCGGACTTCTGCCTCAATAGTAGTAAAAATCTTATCGACATCCTGTTGCGTATAATCATAAGCACTTGAATTAGAACAATTACCAAGAAGTTGAAGCATATCGATTAACTTATTGGTACGAGCTTCCGCAAGTCTGACAAACTTCTCACGCTTTGTTTCTTGACTTTTACTCATAGAGAGACCTCCATTTTTCATATATTACTGTTAGTATATCGCACGAAACCGTTTGTGTCAATAATATTCGAAAAATATTCGTAACATCTTTCGAATATTATCTGAATATTTCTTGGAAGAGAGATTCCATATAATGAAAATGTCGCGAAATATCATCAGGATATATCGCGGTATTTTCGTATTATTGTAAACTTATTTCAAATATTTCAAGAGCATTGTCGCAATTCCCTTTGCCAAAAGCGGTGGAACAGCATTTCCTACTTGTTGGTATTGAGAATCTTTTGTTCCTATAAACTCAAAAGAATCCGGAAAAGACTGAAGTCTTGCTGCCTCGCGAACTGTTATCGCCCTATTAAGAGTTGGGTGTATCCACATTGATTTGCGAACATTTACGACCGTTCCGCTTGGCTTGTTAGGGTCAAGTCTGAGATAGATAGTGTTCTGTGTTCTTTCAGGCTTCGAATATGTGTCTTTATCTTCTATTTTTAAACTATGAAAATTCTTTCCTTGCTTTATTTTCTTAAAGCGTTCCATTGCTTTATCGGTCGATTTTGTCGTTATATGGTTTTTTACAGATTGACTCCCCTTGCGCATGGAGAGAGCATATTCGCTTATATTAGGTTGTTCTTCATAAGGAAGTGGAGTATAATTCGGTTCATAACCGACCTCATAAGTCGAAAGATCCATTATTGCTTCCCCAACAGTCGGGTTGCTACTACTGGTAGGAGCATTCGGCAAGATCAATTCAATACCTTTCTCTCTATATATATCTCTTCGTATTCCTACCACGATATACCTGCGACGTTCCTGCGGCACACCAAACCATTCGGCGTTGAATACATTGCCTTTTTGAATATATTCATCTCCGAGAATTGCATTGACATAATCAATGACGGAATATGAATTCGCTACAAATCGTAAACCATCCTCAACCGAATACTCATACTGTCCGATTAATTCATTTTCAGATATCTCAGTAATGAATTCTATCAACTTTTGCAAGCCTACTATATAGTCCAATGCCTCAAGTGCATCTTCGGGCTTATTGTTATTTAATTCATCGTGTATTTTCTGCAGTCTTGTAGCTAATTGTTGCTTTAGTTCAGAACCTTCATCTTCGACGTTGGTTGTATATGTTTCAATCATAGCTTTAATCGTATCTTTATTTTTCGCAAGGAAATTGGGCAATCTCCTTGGATTGCCGATATCCTTTTTCAGTACACTTAAAAGATGTGTCATCTGCTCTGGAATGACTATTTCACTCAAATTGGACTCCGGGAGCCTAAACATGTCAATCCCCTCATATGATACCTTTGAGAGCAATAATGTATCCTTGCGTTTCGGGATATTATGTCCATTCGCAATCAATGCATCAATTTCCCCATTATCTTTACGAGATTCGTAAAATCTGTGAGTGTCTGATTCGAGCATACTAACATTTTCCATCACAAATGCTTTTGGTCTAATTTGCCTGATTGCTCTAAAGTATTCCTTGACCAAACTATTATTCATACTGATCAGGTGATTTTTCTGCCTATTAGCATTTGAAAAACCTTGACACGGCGGGCCACCAATAACCACGTCAATGGAGCCTTCAAGTCGAGTATTTAAGGCGGCAAAATCATAATCGATGACATTTTCGATAAACTCAAAATTAACAACGTCTTTTACAATGTTGGACTGATATGTTTTTCGAGCATTTTTATTGATCTCAGCAGCAACAACAATCTGGTATTCCCCAGTCATAAGAAATCCGTAACTTAGCCCTCCTGCTCCCGCAAATAAGTCAATTGTTTTTATCATAAAATATACCTCGTCATTCTGCATCAGAAACTCGATTGTTATTATGCATCCACGAGTCCACTTCGCTTATTTTAAATTTCCATTTTCTATCGATCTTATAGGCAGGAAGATTCTGTGTACGAATCATCTTTTTTACAGTATCTCTGCTACAATCAAGGTGCTTACATATTTCTTCCATAGATACCCATTTTTCTTCTTTTCCCATGAGGCACCTCCGTAACTATTAAATAATTATAGCACAGGTCAGCTAAAAAGCAATAGCATTTAAGCGGATTTAATACTATTAATGCCTGATTACTGCTAACAATGACTAAAGATAATTAACCCAACCACATGGATAGGGAGTTTAAGGGTACAACAAGCTATTTGTGATTTTTCGCTTTCTTTCTCTTGTAATGCGCTCTCGCTTTTCGGTTGTTTCGCTCTGCCTTGTAGCCGGAAATGACTGTTATTGGGGAGACAGCACAATTTCCCATATGCTCTCCCGTCAGGAAGTACCTTGGTCATACGGTCAACTTCAAGACCTGCCGCAAGTCCTACAAGCAGAAAAAACAGCTGTGGCTCGACCCGTCCGAGTGGCGGATTTTCGAGAATACCCATGAGGCAATCATCGACCGTGAGACCTTCGGCATCGTGTAGCACATCAGGGACGGCAGACGCCGTGTAACCCCCATGGGTGAAATGCCGGTTCTTTCCGAAATGGTATTTTGCGCGGACTGCGGGGAAAAGCTGTATCAGGTAAGAGGCAGAAATCTGCCGCAGAGCGAATATATGGTCTGCTCCACCTACCGCAAGAAGGGCAAGCACCTTTGCTCCTCCCACCAGATACGCAACAGCGTGCTTGAGGAGCAGATACTTGCCGGAATCCGCTCGATAACATCCTACGCCAGGGAGCATGCGGATGATAGCTAAGAAGTCACAGGAGGAGATGAACCGCAGCCTGCGGGACGACAGACGGGAACTGGAGCAGGCACAGAACTGCATCCTCAGGCTGGACGAGATAATCCGGCATCTGTACGAGGATAACATCGAAGGGAAAATCTCAGACGAGCGGTTCGTGCGCATGAGCGCCACCTACAAGGAGGAGCAGCGCACGCTCGAAAGCCGGGTTACGGAACTGAAAGCCTCGATTGCCTCCGAGCAGGAGCAGAGTGCCAACGCCGACAGCTTTCTCTCCATCGTGCGCAAGTATACGGACATCCTGGAACTGGCCCCGGAGATTATCCGGGAATTTGTGGAGAAAGTGTATGTCTCTCAGGCAGAGCGCGTAAACGGCTATAAAGTGTAGCGCATCCGTATCGTGTGGAACTGCATCGGGGAATTCACCGTTCCCGATAACGGGAAAACGGCATAGCCGTACACGCCGACTATGCCGTATTCTTCAAAATCAAAAATCCCTACTAAGTAAAACCCCCTTCTCGGGGCGGCTTTTTTCGCGCGCGTACCGGCGCGAAGGACGGGATCAG
>CAZRXR010000024.1:21863-24438 GCA_964604125.1 uncultured Synergistaceae bacterium | reverse complement strand
GCGTATGATACACTGAAGCGTCGAAAGGGGAGAGGAATATGTCGATTATTGATGAGTATGTTGACATGAAACGGCAATTAAAGCAGTCTGTATATACTGCAATAACATCAAATATTTTAAAAACATTAAAGAAGCATGATTTTCCAAGTATAGAAGGCTATCTGTTGCTAGAAGCAATTATATTAAATCCCAACTGCTCACAAAGAGAAATAGCAAAGATAACAGGTTCTAAACAAACAGCAACATTTGCAAAAATCCAAGTGTTAGAAAAGAAAGGCTACATTACTAACACAGACGACCCCAACGACGTGAGTAAGCGTTTGCTTAAGCGCAAACTCGTCAACCCTACTCCCAAAGGCGTAGAGGTGTACAACAAAATCAAAGAGGAACTGGATACATAGCGCCTGGCGACAGGCGCTGTAATTTTTGAAAGGAGCGCGTGAAAAGGAACGCGCGAAGATTCCGCGGACAGAGCGAGAGAGAGTACATCACGAGACACGAAAAAGACGACTGACAGACGAACAATCAGCTAAACAGAGAGCCGAACATTTCCGGCTCTCTGTTTTATTTCCAAGGAAGAATCCAAACGACAAAAAGGCATTTATCAGCGCGGAAGTAAACGGCGACAGAACATTATGTACGCGAGTGAACGCGCGACAGGATATACCGATACAGAAACAGGCGCGCGGAAAGCGCGAGAAAAAAGCTTTTCAAGAACCGCCCCCGGAGAACACGGCGATACCGACCTTCGGACGCCCGGACGGGAACGCCCCCCCGCGAAAAATTTTCCGCGCGCCGGACGGAGGACGTTCCGCCCCGGCCCGCGCCGGCGGCTTTTCCGCGCGCGGGAACCCGAATCCTCGTCGCCGCTCGCGGCGCGCTCAGTCCCGCGCGTCAAGCTCGCGGCCGATGGCGCGCGCGGCGGCAAGCAGACTCTCGACGCCCCGGCTGACAACGCTGTCGCTCATGCGCCCGACGGGGCCGGAGAGGTTCAGCGCGCCCAACGCCGCTCCGCCCGCGTCGAGGATGGGCACGCCGATGCCGATGCTGCCCTGTCCCATCTCGTCGTATGACACGGCGTAGCCGCGCCGGCGGATCTCGGCCAGCTTTTCGGGCGTCGCGCCCGGCTCGCTGCGCAGCACGGCCTTCTGCACGCGCGGCGGCAGGAACGCCAGAAGCGCCGTGCCGCCCCCGCCCGCCGTGAGCGGCAGTTCCTCGCCCAGCAGGACGGTCTGGTGCAGCGGGTGCGTGCTCTCGACGCGATCCAGACACAGCCGCCTGAAGTTGTTGTACACGAACAGCGAGACGTTCTCGTTGAACTCGCGGTGCAGCGCCACCAGATGCGGGCGCGCGGCGCAGATCAGGTCGGCCCGGCCGTCAACCAGCGCTCCGAGTTTTTTCAGGGTCATGCCGGGGAAATATTTCTTGTTCTCGGCGTTTTTCGTCAGAAAGCCCTTCTCGGCCAGCGTGCGCACGAGGCGGTACGTGCTCGTCGTGTTGCGCCCCACCGCCTGCGAGATCTCGGTAAGCGACATCTCGCCTCCGCCCGGGAGAAAGCACATCAGCACGTCTAGCCCGTGCTCGAGCGTCTTGGAGACCTGTTCCGATCTGGACGCAGCCGTTTTCATCCGCCGTCGCCTTCTTTCCGTTTCGGGGCCGCGGATCGCCCGAACGCCAAAATGTGCGAAAATAATTGGTTCGCGTTTTCTATAGATGAAATTATACACGTTTCCGGCCAAATTTCAAGAATCGGAAAAACTGTCCGGCACCGCCGTTCCGAAAAAAAGCGAAAAGCCGCGAAAAAACCTTCGCGCGGACAGGAAAGGGAAACGACGCCTCACCCCCCCCCGGGGGGGGGCGCGAAACGCGAAAAGAGCGGCGGCGAACGCGGGCGGCGAACGCGCGGGGAGCGCGGGAACGCCGACGGGGGCGGCGCGTACAACGGCGGCCGGAACTTCCGCGCGGATTTCAATTTCGAGCCGCTCCGAGGCTCCGCGCGGCGCGGCCCGATCGAACCGGGAAAACAAAGCGCCCGGGGCGCGCGGGAACAGAAACGGCTCGGGTCGGCTTACTCGGGCGGGAAAGGCGAGGCGGCCCGGTGAAATTCGTCCGGGGGCGGTTTTCGCCCCCTCGCGCTTCTCTCCCGCCGGGCGGCGCGAAAAAACGCCCGCCACACGCCCCGACGGTCGTGAAAAAACCGCCGCGCGGCGCGCCGTGGAAAAGGAGCAAAGCGAGAAAGCGCCCCCCCGGCGAGGAAACTCGCCCCGAAACCGCCAAAGCGCGGCCTTCGCGGAAAAACGACAGCGCAAACGTTTCCCGTCTCCTCGCCATCTTCGCCGAAAAAGCAGGCGCCGCCTCGGGCGGGGTTCCGGCGGGGTTTTCGCCCCCTCGTCTTTCTTTCGCGTCATGCGGCGGTAAGGCGAGAAAGACCGCGAAGCGCCCACGACGGCGCGAAAAAACGTCCGCCACGCGCCCCGACGGTCGTGAAAAAACCGCCGCGCGGCGCGCCGTGGAAAAGGCGCAAAGCGAGAAAGCGCGCCCCCGGCGAGGAAACTCGCCCCAAAACCGCCAATGC
>CAZRXR010000024.1:12673-21763 GCA_964604125.1 uncultured Synergistaceae bacterium | reverse complement strand
GCAAAGCGAGAAAGCGCGCCCCCGGCGAGGAAACTCGCCCCAAAACCGCCAATGCGCGGCCTTCGCGGAAAAACGACAGCGCACACGCTCCGCGTCTCCTCGCCATCTTCGCCGGAAAAGCCGCTCCGCCCCCGCCGGCGCCGGGGCGCGAAAGACGCCGCGGAACGAGGGGCGCGCCCCGCTTTCGGTTCCCGCCGACTTTCCCCGGAGACTGAAATTATATAGCCTCAGTTTTCGGAAACGGGCTTGATTTTTTTTGAAAGAGGGTGTATTTTTAGATACAGGAAAAATATTTGCCAAAAACAGAAAAAGTACCACAAACTATCCCTCAAAAGGAGCGATGTGTCATGTCAGCGATCGGCAACCGCATCTTCACCAAGTTCACCCGCGCCGCCAAGGAGCAGGTGGAGGCTTTTCGCGGCATCCCCGCGAGCAACATCAACGACGAGATGAACCGTCTGTTCAACATGAACGAGAACATCCGCATGATCAACCCGGAGACCGGCAAGCAGTTGCTCGGCACGGCGTTCACCGTGCGCGTGCCTCTGGGCGACAACCTGTTCTTCCATCAGGCGCTCGACATGGCCCAGCCCGGCGACGTGATCGTCATCGAGGCCGGCGGCTACTGCAACCGCTCGCTGGCGGGCGAGATCATGATGAGGTTCGCCCAGCACAAGGGCATCGCGGGCGTGGTGGTTGACGGCTGCCTGCGCGACTCGGACGCGCTCGGCAAGATGGAGATGCCCATCTACTGCGTGGGCGTGACGCCGCAAGGCCCCTACAAGAACGGCCCCGGCGAGATCGGCACGCCTGTGGCCGTGGGCGGTCAGGTCGTGTTCCCCGGCGACATTCTCGTGGGCGACCCCGACGGCATCGTCGTGATCCACAAGGCCGACGCCGACGCCGTGGCCGAGGCGGCCTCCAAGAAGAAGGCCGGCGAGGACAAGACGTTCGAGACGATGGCCGCGGACTGGACGGTGTACGCCAAAAAGCACGAGGCCAGCACGGCCAAGCGCTTTGAGGGCCGCGCCCCGGCGGTTATCGACGAGGACTTCAACGCCGTCTACGGAAAGTAAAGAGCGCAAAAAAGCGCCCCGCGTCTCGCGGGGCGCTTTTTTTTGTTTTTCGCCGAGGGGAGCGCGCGGGGCGGCGAATACACGTCGCGGCGGCCGTCCGCCGCGACGCGCCGGTTCGGGCGAAAGCGCGAGAAGCGGGCGCGGCGCGCGTATCGCCGACCTTTTGCCCGCGAGCGAACGCGCGCCGGGTCGCGCGCCTTTTTTTGAACGCGGGGCCTCCCGAGCGGAGGAAAGCTGAAAAACCCCTTTCGGCGCGATTCGGAGACATCGTTGGATAACGTTTTTACGGGCGACAGCGCCGCGCGGACGTTTTTTCCCGCGCGCGGGAGGAAAAAAAGCGGACGTGCCCGGGCGGACGGCGGGAAAAACGGCGGGCGGCAAGCCTTCCGGGCCGAAGGAGAACCGCGGGCGGCAACGGCGGCGCCCCCGGCCGGGCGCAAGCCGGGAAAAGGTCGGCCGTTCCCCGCGATCTCTCCGGCTCTGCATGGAGAACGGGGGTGTCTTTCCCTCCGCGCGAAAAAAGGCGCTTCCGTCCGCCGCGCCGCCCGAAAGCGCGGACGGCACACATGCGTCCCGACGTTCGCTCGATCGGCCGCGCCGGATTTGATTTTCACGCGCGACGCCGGGAAAAAATTCGGAGCGTTCCTCCGTCGCCGCGTTCTTTTTAGCCGCTCCTCCGCGCGCTTTCGGACGGGGTTTTCGCGCCCTTGACGCCGCGAACTTTGGGATCGCGCCCCGCGCCCGGGACGAAACAGACAAGGCCGCGCTCGTCTCCCGCCGCCGCGTCGGCCCCGGGGTTCGTCTCCGCCCGCCGAGGTGGCAGATTCACATCGGCGCTCCGTCGTCACGTGCGGGTGTCTGCATTTCGGGAACGCCACGGCGCGCCGCGAGTTTTCGGGCGTCTCCTCCGGCTCCCGTCCGGAAATTCCGATGTTCGCGCGGCTCCCCTCCGCGCGAGAAAAACAGGGCCGCGCTTGTCTCCCGCCGCCGGTTACAGGGGCGCTCGCGCGGCTTAAAGGGCGCGGACGGCGCTCTCGACGCGGCGCACAAACTCCTCCAGATTGCCTCTCCGCGTGCCCAGATTGACGCGCATGAACCCCTCGCCGCCGGGGCCGAACATGGCGCCCGGGTTGAGGGCGACCTTGGCCTTTTTCAGCATGAAGTCCTGAAGTTCGTCCATGCCCATGCCGAGTTCGCGACAGTCGAGCGGCGGGACGTAGGTGGCCTCGGGACGGATCAGGCGAATCAGGGGAACGCGGCGTTCCAGCTGCTCGCCGAGGTAGCGGGCGTTGCCCTCGACGTAGGCCAGCATTTGCAGGTACCACTCCTCGCCCCCGGCGTAGGCGGCGCGCGCGGCCTCCAGCCCGAACACGTTGCCGCCGCCCACGTGCATCCAGCCGGAGACGACGCGCTCAAACTGCGCGCGCAGCCCGGCGTTGGGGATCACGGCGACCGAGGCGACAAGCCCCGCGATGTTGAACGTCTTGCTGGGGGCCATGAGGGTGACGGAGTGTTCGCGCGCCCAGTCGCCCACGCGGGCGAACGGCGTGTGCCCGCCGCCCCACAGCACGATGTCGCTGTGGATCTCGTCGGAGATGACGAGAAGGCCGTGAGACTCGCACACTTCGGCGATCCGTTTGAGCTCGTCCGGGCCGAACAGGCGTCCGGCCGGATTGTGCGGGCTGCACAGGATCAGCGCGCGCGAGCGCCGCGCCCCGGCCTCGAGGGCGTCGAAGTCGATCTCGAAACGCTCCCCCGCGAACTTCAGCGGCGCGTTGACGACCCGCCGCCCCTGCGCGATCAGCGTGTCGCGGAACGGGTGGTACACCGGGGGCATGATCATCACGCCGTCGCCCGGCGCGGTGAAGCCCAGCAGGGCCGCGGCGACGCCGCACACGACGCCGGGGGTGAAACGGCACCACTCGGGATCCACGTCCCAGTCCCAGCGCCTTTTTTCCCACGCGACGAACGAGTCGTAGTAGTCCGGCCCGCGGTACGGATAGCCGTAGACGGGGTGCGCGGCGCGCTCGCGCAGCGCGCGCACGACGGGCTCGGGCGAGGGGAAGTCCATGTCGGCCACCCACAGCGGCAGCAGGTCGCTATCGCCGAAGCGATCTTTCAGGCCGTCCCACTTCTCGCAGTTTGTGCCCCATCTGTTGAGCGGAGCGTCAAAATCGTACTTCACAGTCGTTCGCCTCCGTAAAAAAGCATACGTCAAATTGCGTTCCGGGCGCGGCGTCTCGGAGGCCCGAACCGAAAAAATCCCGCGCCTCTCCCCGGCACGCGCCGGAAAGCCGCGCGGCCTCCGCGCCCTTTGAGACGGAGCAACAGCGGCGGGCCGCGCCGCGAAAGCGCTCTCTCTCTTAAAAGCCGCGCGGGCGCTCCGCCGGGGCGAAGTTTTATTTGGGGCCGCGTCGGACGTGGCGTTTTTTTCGCGCGATCCTCTGTCCGGGCAAAGTTGCAATCGGGCCGGGCCGCTCCCGTTTTCCCCGATCGCCCGCGCGCTTCGCGCGTTTCAAACCGCGACACGACGGCACATCGCCGCGCGCCGCGATAAAACGTTGCCGGGTTCCCGCTTGGGCGCTTCCGCGTCCGCCGTACACGCGGCGGCCGCGAAATAACAGCGCCGGAGCGCCGGGCGGGTGCACGGTTTAAACCGCGTCCCCGCCGAGGGAGATTTTCTCCCGCCGCGCCCGGCGGCCTCGCTCGCGATCTCCCGCGCTCCGGCCTCGCCGGGCGGACACACCAAAGTAACGCGCGCGCCCCGGCGTCTCCAAAACGCTCCCCCGCGCCGTGCAACGCCGCCGCGCGGCGCTTTCGGGCCGGGTTTTCGCGCCTTTGCCGCCGCGCGTCCGTCTTGCCGAAACGGGTCGTCGGCGTTTCTCGCGCGCGTTTTCTCCTGTGTCGCCCCGCCCGCGCGCGAACGGCGGCGCGAAAAGGCGAAAGCCGCCTTCGCGCGCCGCCGCTTTCCGCGTCTAGTTGAGGTGGAACACGTCCCAGTCGGGCACGCCGATGCTGACGCCGAACTTCCACTCCTTGCGGTCGGTGTAGACCGCGTACACTTTGCCGTCGATCAGCTTGCGCGGCGCGGCCAGCGCCACGCCCACCTCCCACGGGTTGTCGGTGCGCTCGCCGTCCTCGTTCCACGCGAAGCCCTGTCCGCCGAAGATCTCGGCCACGAGCGGCCCGAACATCGTCTGCTCGAGCGGGTGGCGCAGTTTGACGCGCCACCAGGCGAACCTCTCGGCGGCGATGGGGCGCTCGCTCAGACTGTACAGTTCCTCGCGCGCGCCGAGGTAGGCAGCGAGCGGCATCGAGGCGTTCTTCTTGCCCTCGCTGTAGCCGCCCGAAAGCTCGGCCACGAGGCGGCTGCTGAGCGCCGTGCGGCCCGTCATCCCGGCGCGCCACAGCAGGGCGTCCTCGGACTCGATCCACAGGCTCGAGAAGTCGAGGCGGATGCCGTTGACGGGGTCGTCTGGGTCGTCCATCAGGTTGAGCGAGGCGGACACCTTGGGGCCGACGTAGTTGCCGTTGTCGTACCCGCGCACGTGGCGCAGCGCGCCCGCCGCGACGCCCGCGGACAGGCGCAGCCGGTCGTTGATCACGTAGTGGCGCATCAGGTCGGCGCCGTAGCGCTCCCAGCTCTGCATGCCGCCCGACGCTTTCAGTTTGAGGCGCGAGGCGGTGAGTCCGGCCTCCCAGTAGCGGCTGCGGCGCACGTCGATGCCCCAGAAGTAGTTGAAGTCGGCGGCCCAGTTGTCGCCGAGGTAGGCGCGCGTCTGGAGGATGTCGCCGGGCTGGAACAGGTCGTAGCGGCGGCCCGTCAGTTCCACCCAGCCCTTTGAGGACAGCGTGCTGGCGTATCCGCCGAAGCGGTACACGTTGGGCGGCATGCGCTGCACCTTCAGCAGCACCACCACGCCGCGTTTGGTGCTGATCAGGTCGTAGTCAACGCTGCGCACGTCCTCGCGGCCGGCGATTTTGGCGGCGGCGGTGGCCACTTCCTTCATGGGCACCTCGCGGCCCAGCCACGCCTTGAGCAGTTCGCGCTCCATGTCGCCGGCCATCGATCCGGGCACGCCCGTCACGCGCACGCCCACAACGTGCGGCGGGCGTCCGTCGTCGGCGGAGGGGCGCGCCGCCGGTCTGCGCGGCGCCTTCGCGAGCAGTTCGCGCAGCCGCGGCAGCGCGGCCTCGGCGGCGACGCGGCCCTGCTCGACGATCTCGTCGGCGGGGGTCGTCCCCAGAATGGGGTACTCCTTCACGCCGGGCGAGATCAGCAGGTCGGCCAGTTCGGCCTCGCGGCGCACGTTCTGCATCGTCAGGATCGTGATGGACTGGTTGAGCACGTCGATCATGCCGGCGAGTTTCTCGCGCGGCTCAAGCTCGCTCGTCAGGTTGACGGCGATCACAGGATAGCCGGGGAACAGTTCCTTGGCGGTCTCGACCGGCATGTTGCTGACCATGCCGCCGTCCACGAGCAGACGGCCGTTGATCTCCCACGGGTCGAACACGCCGGGAATGGACATGGACGCGCGCACGGCGCTGGCGAGCGACCCCCGCCGCAGCACCACCTTCTCGCCCGTCACCAGATCGGTGGCCACGGCGGCGAACGGGATGGGCAGACGGTTGAAGTCGGTGACTGTCACGTCGGACAGCAGGTGCGCCAGATACTCCAGCACCGCCGTGCCGGCCACCATGCCGAGCGGGCCGGCCGGCTCGTTTTTCGCGTTCATGTGGATCTCGGGGCGCAGTATGCTCTCGTCGCGATCGGCCTTCTCGGACACGCTGAAGTAGCCGCTCCCCGACGCGGTTATCAGCGCCCCGAGGTTGACGTCGGCGACGATGCGCCTCAGCTCGGCCGGCGACTTGCCACTTGCGTACAGGCTCCCGACGATGGAACCCATGCTGGTGCCCACGATGCCCGCCACGCCCACGCCCTCGCGCTCGAGCACCTCGAGCACGCCGATGTGCGCGTATCCCTTGGTGCCGCCGCCGGAAAGCGCCAGCACCACGTAGGGCTTATCCTCGGCGGCGGCGGGCGCGGCAAGCGCCAGAAGCGCCGCGAGCAGCAGAATACACTTTTTCATACGACATTTTCACCTCGCCGCGTCCGCCCCCGGCGGGGAGAACGCCTTCCGCCCCGCGCCGGGAGCGCGGATGGCAGCCGTAAAAACGGCTGTTCGTATATTATTTTATCCCAGTCTCCGCCGCTTTGGCAAGCCGCAAAAAAAACCGCCGGGCGACCGGCGGTTTGGCGAAGTTTCCGTATGAAAGGGAGACAACAAGGAAAAGCCGCGCGCGGCGCGGCAAAAGAAAGCCGGGACGGCGGAACGGCAAAGAAAGAAGCGCACGCCGACGTTCGGGCGGCGCGCCCCCGGCAAAAGCCTTTCCCCGCCGTAGCCTCGTCCGGCGGGCCTTACGGCCAGTCTTTTCGAGCGCGCCGGGCGGCGCGCCGGATCGAGGACAGCGGCCTCCCTTCCGGCAGAAAGACGGCGGGGCCGCAAAAAAAACCGCCCCGGATCGGGGCGCGGGCGGTCGGCGGTTCCGTCCCCGCCGCCGGGAACCGGGCGGATCCGAGGAAACATACCGGGCCGGACGACGGGAACGTTTTGGATTGCGCCGATAAAACCGTTTATAATCTCCGCGAGACGGCGGGAACGCGGCTGCCGTCGCAAGCGCGCGGGGCGGCGGTTTTAAAAAAACAAAGGGCGCCGCGGGGGCTGAAACCCCCGCGGCGCCCGGAAAAAACGCCCGGAGCTACCGTTGTTCGCCCGAGAGCGCGTCGGCGTCGTCCTCGGCGTCGAGGAGACGGTCGTAGAGCACGTCGGCGCGGTAGTTGAAAAAGTCGTCGAGCGCTTTGAGGCCGAACGTGACGCCCGACAGCAGCAGGACGGGCCGATCGAGCGGGATGCCCGCGTCGAGATCAAGCGCGCGCAGCGCCCACGCGGCCCACGGCCTGAAGAACATCAGCCCGCCGAGAGAAACCGCGCGGAACAGCCCCGCCGCCGACTGCCTGTACGCCATCAAAAGCGCCGCGGCCCACACGCCGCGCACGGCCGCGAGCGCGAAACGCGATATGGCGCAGCGGTGCCGCCACGTGTCGTTGAGGTCGCGAAGCCGCTCAACGCGCCGCTCCAGTTCCTCCGTCTCCTGTTTGTCGCCGCCCATGCCGCGCCCCCCTTTGTGCCCGGAACGTTAAAAACACATCTTTATTTTAGCATCGGCAAGCGGCGCGCGCAAGGAAAAAGCGCCCGCTCTCGGGGTTCGCGCCCGGCGGAAACGACGGTGACAAAAACCCCCGCGCGGGAAAGCGCGTTTCCCCCGGCACAAAAAAAGCGCCGCGCCCCCTGTCGCCGGGGACGCGGCGGATCTATTCAGAAAGGCGGCCCTCGGCGCGGGCCGCTCGTGTTTTCGCTACCGCTCGTTGTTGACGAGCACGGTGACGCCGCGGTCGATCACCTCGCCGCGCAGGGCGGTTTTCAGCGGATCGACGAACGCCCCGCCGGCGGTGACAAGCGAGTTCATGCAGGCGCCCGCGCTCTCGGCGTTCAGGTCGTCCTTGGGGCCAGAAAGCGAGATCGTGCGCGTGGCGCCGCTGTTCAGCGCGAACTTCATCACGAAAGACTTGGACACGGTTTTTCACCTCCTTCCGTCCGCTCCTCCGGTCGGCTAGCCGGCGTCGGAGACGAGATTCTCGTCGATGCGTCTCACGTCGATCACCGGCGCGGCGATCACGCCGCCGATCGCGCCCGACACGTCGAGCAGGGTCTGCGCCTCGGCCGACTGGTCGATGCCGGTCAGCGTGACGCTTTTCACCTTGTCGCGGCCGCCGTCGAGCGTGCCGACTTTGGTGCGGATCTGCATCTTGCTGCTCAAGAGTTCGATGCTCGCGGCCATTTTTCTCTCACCTCCCCTCTCGCGGGTCTCGATACTAATAGTGCGCATATCTGACGAAAACGACAACTTGAAGAAAATATTTTTTCACCTCGCCGCGCTCGCGCGCCCGGGCGAGGCGGTTTAAGAAAAGCGGAAAGGCCGTTCCGGCCCGCGCGCCGCGCCGCCGATGTTCCGCGAAACGGCGCCCGCGCCGCCTTTCACATCGAAAGGTGCACGTAGCCGCGCGACGGGCAGGGAAGGACGCGCCTCATCCCGCAAGCGCGGGCGTCGCGGCAGAACGCCGCCTGACTTTTCGCGGGCACGGCGATGTCGGCCGCCTGTCCGCGCAGGTGACGGCTGTTCGCGGCCCCTCCCACGCGCGCGTTGTGCGCCGCGCAGCGGAAACCGCTCGTGAAGCGCAGCCTCTCGCCCCGCCGGGCCTGCAGCGCGGCGAGCAGCCGCTCGAACCGCGCGTCGGGCCGCCCGCGCCCGCAGCAGCGGCAGCGGAAAGCCGCCAGTTGCGCGGCCGAAAGCCCCGCCCCTCCCCAGAGCGGAGGATACCCGCACAGCGCCGCGCCCAGCGCGAGAACCGCCCCGTAACGAAACGCTCTCATCGTCTCACCTCCTTCGCGCGCGGGATGCGCATTCGTAAAGTGCGCATAAAGGCGAGGAATGACAACTGCAAGAAAGTCAACCGACAGTCTCTTAGTCTCTTGGCTCGCGGGAGCGCGAAGTCCGCCTGTCGGACGGGAAACGCCCGCGGCGCGATACAGGCCGCCCGATCAATTCCGGCGCGAAAACGCACGGCCGGAGATCCGCCGCGCGCAAAAAAAAACGGCGCGTCCGGCTTTTCCGTCGCGCGGCGCAAAAGCATCCGAAAAACGGCGCGCCCGGGGCGCGGGCCGCCCGAGAGGACGGAGAACGCGCGCCGTTTGGCGGGAGGCGGGCACGGCGTTCGGTCTTTGTCCCCGCCAAAAGCCCGCGCGGAGAGGGAAAAAAGGCCGCGTTTCGCGCGCCGTCCGCGCGAAATTTCGCCCTCCGCGGGCGCGCGCGTTTTGTTTCGCGCCCTCGCCTCGCGTTTTCACGCGCGCGGGGGGACGTTTTTCCTGCTTTTTCCGGCGCGGAAACGCGCGCG
>CAZRXR010000024.1:6926-12573 GCA_964604125.1 uncultured Synergistaceae bacterium | reverse complement strand
TTCACGCGCGCGGGGGGACGTTTTTCCTGCTTTTTCCGGCGCGGAAACGCGCGCGGCGCGGCGAAAAAAAAAGGCGCGCGGCTGTGACGCGAACCGCGCGCTCTTTTTTTACCGCTTTGGACGATGTTACAGGGTCTTGACGATGGCTTTCACGGGACACTTGGCGGCGGCGACGGCCGCCGCGCCCGCGGCGCCGGGCGTCACGGACGCGAGGGCGCCCTTCATCGTCAGGGCGTCCGGGGCCAGACGGGCGCACAGCCCGCATCCGATGCAGCCGGCCTTGCACAGGCCGCGCACCACCGCGCCGGGCAGCGGGTTGGCGCAGGCCACGGCGTAGGCGTCGCTCTTGGGCGTCAGGGCGATCAGGCCGCGCGGGCAGACGTCGGCGCATGCGCCGCAGCCGGTGCACTTGGCGCGGTCAACGCGCGCCACGCCGTCTTTCACGCTCAGCGCGCCGAAACGGCACGCTTTGACGCACGAGCCGAAGCCCAGACAGCCGAAGGCGCACGCCGACGGGCCTTTGCCCGGCACCACGGCGGCGCTCCAGCAGTCGCCCGTGCCCAGGTACACGCAGTCCTTCTGTGTCTTGGAGGCGGTTCCCCCGCAGCGCACGAACGCGGCCATCGGCACGGCCGTTTCGGCCTTCACGCCCATCACGGCGGCGATCTTTTCGGCGACGGGCGCGCCTCCGGCGGCGCATTTGTTGAGCGCGCATTTCCCGGCGGCGCAGGCGGCCGCGTAGCCGTCGCAGCCGGGGTAGCCGCACCCGCCGCAGTTGGCCCCCGGAAGTAGCGCGCGGATGGCGGTGACGCGCGGATCGACGGGCACGGCGAACTTGCCGGCGGCGTAGGCCAGCAGGCAGCCGAAGATCACGCCAAGCCCGCCCATCACGACCGTGGCGAAGATGATTTTCGCGATCATGGAGTTCGCCTCCCTAGCGGATCAGGCCGGAGAAGCCCATGAAAGCGATGGACATCAGCCCGGCGGTGACAAGAGCGATGGGCAGCCCGCGCATACAGCGCGGCATCGCGTCGCACAGTTCCAGACGCTCGCGAATGCCCGCCATCAGCACGATCGCGAGCAGGTAGCCCACGGCCGTGCCGAAAGCGTTCACCACGGCCGTGACAAAGTCGTAGCGCTCGTTCATGTTGATCACGGCCACGCCCAGCACGGCGCAGTTGGTCGTGATCAGCGGCAGAAAGATCCCCAGCGCCTTGTACAGCCCGGGCATCATCTTCTTCATCACGATCTCCACGAACTGCACGAGGGCCGCGATGATCAGGATGAACGCCAGCGTGTACAGGTACTCGAGGCGCAGCGGCACGAGCAGCCACTCGTAGGCCAGCCACGTCATCACCGAAGACATCGTGATGACGAACACCACGGCCAGCCCCATGCCCTTGGCCGTCTCCACGCGCGACGACACGCCGAGGAACGGGCAGCAGCCCAAAAAGCGCATGAAGACGATGTTGTTGACGAAGATGGCGCCGACGAGCAGAGCGAACAGTCTCATTCGGCCTCACCGCCTTTTTTCGCCCCGCGCGCGGCGCGGCAGGCGGAAAACGCGGCGCAGCCGGCGCACGCGCTCAGGTCGGCCCAGCCGTCGTACAGCTCGGCTGCGGCGGGAGCCGTCCTGGCCTCGCGGCGCAAGCGCACGGCGCGGATCGCGGCCATCAGCACGCCCAGCGTGATGAAGCCGCCCGGGGCTAGAATGACCAGCAGCGCCGGCTCGAACAGCCCGGCCGTGACGTTCAGCCCGAAGATCGTGCCGGCGCCGAGCAGTTCGCGCACGCCGCCGATCACGATCAGCGCGGCCGTGAAGCCAAGGCCCATGCCCAGACCGTCGGCGGCCGAGTCGAGCACGCCGTTTTTGGACGCGAACGCTTCGGCGCGCGCCAGAATGATGCAGTTGACGACAATCAGCGGGATAAAGATGCCCAGTTTGGCGTCGAGCGCGGGGAACCACGCCGCTATGACAAGCTGCAGCACCGTGACGAACCCCGCTATCACCACGATGAACGACGGAATACGGATCTCGTCCGGGATCACGCGCCGCAGCGCCGAGATGGCCACGTTGGAGCCGATCAGCACGAACATCGCCGCCAGCCCCATCGACAGGCCGTTGCCCGCGCTGGTGGTCACGGCGATCGTGGGGCACATGCCCAGCACCAGCCCGAACGTGGGGTTCTCCTTAAAGATGCCGTTGAGAATGACAGAAACCGGGTTGCGCATCGTTCGCTCCCCCTCCCCTTACATGCTCGCGCCCGACAGCGCGTCGATATAGCCGTCATGGTGCTCGGGTCTCGGCGACAGGTACAGGAAGCAGTAGGCGCACGCGGCGTTGACCGCCCCCGTGACGGCGCGCGAGGATATCGTCGCGCCCGATATGGCCTGAATCTGATTGTCCTTTTCGGGAGGCGCCTTGACCACCGTCAGCGCGTGCTTGGCACTCTTGCCGGCGAACTGCCCCGAGAACGTCTCCTCGCGGGCGCGCGCGCCCAGCCCGGGAGTCTCGTTCATCTCGAGTATCGAGATGCCGCGCACCGTGCCCCCCGCGTCGATGCCCGCCACAAGCGTCATCGGCCCGCCGAAACCTTTCGTGGCCACCGTGAGGCACCAGCCCGCCGGCCCCTTTTCGTCCGAGGCGGCGAACGCCTCCGTCACCGCGCCGTTTGGCGACTGCAGCGGCAGCGGCTCGAACTTGCTCGCCCCCGGCAGAACCGACGCGAGGGCGGCGGTCTTCTGCGCCTCGCGCTGAGCGGCGATGGGGGCCTCGGTGACGCCCTGAACCGCGCCGAGGATCAGCCCCGTGGCGGCCGTGATGCCGAACAGGATGGTTCCCAGACGAACGATCTTGTTATCCATGGCGCTTCACCTCGCCGAAGATGCGCGGCTTCACCGCGCGGTCGATCAGAGGAACGGTCAGGTTCATCACCAGAATGGCGTAGCTGACGCCCTCGGGGTAGCCGCCCCACGTGCGTATCACCGCCGTAAGCGCGCCGCAACCGAACGCGAACAGCAGTTTGCCGCGCTGAGTGATGGGGCTTGTGGCGTAGTCGGTCGCCATGAACACCGCGCCGAACATCAGCCCGCCCGACAGCATCTCGGCCGCGGGCGCGCCGCGCCCGAACAGCGTGCATAACACAGAAGTCGTAAGCATATAGACGACGGGCACGTGCCACGTGATGATCTTTTTAGCCAGCAGCACGGCGAACCCCAGCAGCAGCGCCCACTTGCACGACTCGCCGATGCAGCCGCCCACGGCGCCGGTAAACATCGCGCCGAGCGAGGGCAGGCCGCCCGCGCCCGTTTTGAGCAGCGACAGCGGCGTGGCCGTCGAGACGCCGTCGAGCGTCCACGAGGTCATCGCCACGGGCCAGCTTGCCAGCATCATCGCGCGGCCGGCCAGCGCCGGGTTGAGAATGTTGCAGCCAAGCCCGCCGTAGAACTGCTTGACGACGACGATGGCGAACACGCTTCCCGCGGCCGCCATCCACAGCGGAATGGTGACGGGCAGGTTGCACGCCAGCATCACGCCCGTCACGGCGGCCGACAGGTCGCCCACAGTCACGTCGCGGTGCGTCAGCTTCTGCCAGCCCCACTCGCACAGCACGCACGAGGCCGTGCACACCGCTATCACCAGAAGGGCGCGGAACCCGTAGCACCACATTCCCGCCGCGCAGGCGGGCGCCAGCGCGGCCAGCACCCAGCCCATCGCGCTCCGCGTGGTCAGCCGCGCGTGGATATGCGGAGAACTGGAAACAACCAGCTTGCCGGAGATCATTTTTTCGCCGCCTTTCTGCGCTGCGTCATCACGTAGGTCTTGCCGTCGCGCATACTCTGCGTGAGCGGACGGCAGGCGGGGCACACGTAGGCGCAGCTGCCGCATTCGATACAGTTCATGCCGCCGCCGGACTCGAAATCGGCGTAGCGCTTCCGCAGCACCAAGCCGTCGAGGCGGCTTGGCACAAGCCCCACGGGGCAAGCGTCCACGCATCTTCCGCAGCGCAGGCACGCGCCCGGGCGCGAAAGCGCCGCGGAGCGCGCCGTCAGCGCCAGAATGCCCGAGGTGCCTTTCACGGCGGGAACGTCGAGCGAGCGCAGCGCGAGGCCCATCATCGGCCCGCCCGAAAGCACCTTGACGGGCGGCTCGGAAAAGCCGCCGCAGAAATCGACGATGTCCGACAGGCTCACGCCCAGCGGCACGCGCACGTTGGAGGGGTTCGCCACCGCGTCTCCCGTCACCGTGATCACGCGCTCGACCGCCGGCTCGCCGAAGGCGATGGCGCGCCATGCCTGCTGAACCGTGCGGACGTTGGCGATGATGCAGCCCACGTCGGCCGGCAGCGCCGTGACAACGTACTCCTGCCCCGTGAGCGCCTCGATGAGCATCTTCTCGGCGCCCTGGGGGTACTTCACCCGCAGCGGCCGCACGCGCACTCGCACAAGCCCCATGCGCTCCACGCAGCCGGAAAGGGCCGCTATAGCCTCGGGCTTGTTGTCCTCCACCGCGATAACGCCCTCGGCGTTGGGGAACAGCCTCAGCAGCAGGCGCAGCCCGCGCACGATCTCCTCGGTGTACTCCAGCATCAGGCGGTAGTCGCAGTTGAGGTACGGCTCGCACTCGGCGCCGTTGGCGATAAGCCAGCGGATGGCCCCCGGGTCGCGCGGGGCGAACTTGACGGCCGCGGGGAACGTGGCCCCGCCGAAGCCCACGATGCCCGCCTCGCGCAGACGCGCCACGTACAGCTTGGGATCGCACGTCTCGTAATCGGGCACGGGCGCCCACGCCGGGTCGCGCGTGAACTTTCCGTCGCTTTCCACCGTCACGCACGTGTCAAACCCGCCGCCCGCCACGGGGCGCGGGCCGACATCGACCACGGCGCCGGAAACGCTGCTCAGCACGGGCGCGGAAACGAACGCCTGCGACGACCCCAGCACCGTGCCCACGCAGACGCGGTCGCCCTTTTTGACGGCGGGCGCGTTGGACGCGCCGATGTGCTGCGACATCGGGAACGCCATGCGCCCGGCGGGGCGAAAATCGACGATCGCCCTGTCCTTCGTCAGATCCTTGTTTTGCGGCGGATGCGTGCCGCCGCGAAAAGTCGGCAGTCTCACGTTTTTTCTTCCCCCCTGTGCGCCCGCGAGCCGCTCGCGCGCGCAAGAATGAACAGATTGAGCGTATTATAGCATCTTTCATTTGAATTTGGAATATATGAGCGGAAGCTATCTCCCCGCGCGCGAAAAACTCGAAATCACGGGCTTTCGGGCTGTGAACGCGCGCGAGGCGCTTACTTTGACACGGTTTATTTCTCCCGGGCCGGGGGGTTTCCGCGCTTTTGCCTCAATAAAAAAAAGCGCCGCGAGCATTACGCGGGCGCGGGCCGGCGATCAGCGCGGAGACTGCCCGGCGGCGTGCGTTCAATCTTCCCGCAATCTGTTCATTACGGACGAAAAAAGAACCTCGCGGTCAATAGCTTCCGGGAGTTTTCGGGCCGAGTTCGCGCCGCCCGCGCGCCCGTTTTGCCCCGTTCTTTCGCGGCGGAGGCGCGTTCGCGGTTGAGCGCGGGGCAAGCGAAAAAACGAAAGTCGGGGTTTTCAAGGAATGTGTACTTTCGGGGTTCCCTGGCCGCTCTTGTCTTTCGCG
>CAZRXR010000024.1:0-6826 GCA_964604125.1 uncultured Synergistaceae bacterium | reverse complement strand
GGGTTTTCAAGGAATGTGTACTTTCGGGGTTCCCTGGCCGCTCTTGTCTTTCGCGGCGGGCGCGTTTGTCTGCGCGCTCCGCGTTGACGGCGAGCACCGCGCGCCGCCCCGAAAGGCGCGGCGCGTTTCGGGGGCGCGGCTCGCTTTTTTCGCGGCGATCGGCCATCTCCGCCCGCTCGCGCGGACTTCCTCCGGCTCCCGCCGTCCGCGAGTTTGCCGTGCGCGTTTCCGCCCGCTTTCGCGCGGCGTTCTTGGGCGCGAAAAAAGCCGGGGTCTTCTTCGCGGAAGATCGCGGCTTTTTTGTGTTCGCGGTTTTCGGCGCGTTTCGCGCCCGGCTTTTCGCGCGCCGGGCCGGGAATCGCTTTCCTTCGCCCGTTTCGCGCGGCGTGTGTTCGCCCTCCCCTCGCGCGCGCAAAAAAAAGCCCATATAGTCACGGGCTTTCGGGAGATTCCGAGCCGAGTTCGCGCCGCCCGCGCGCCCGTTTTGCCCCGTTCTTTCGCGGCGGAGGCGCGTTCGCGGTTGAGCGCGGGGCGAGCGAAAAACGAAAGTCGGGGCTTTCAAGGAATGTGTCCTTTCGGGGTTCCCGCACCGCTCTCGTCTTTCGCGCCGGGCGCGCGTTTTTCGGCCCTTTGGCGCTCGTTCTATTACGCGCGCCGCCAACGCCTATGAGTTTTCTTCTTTCTCCCGGGGCGGGTTTTTCTCGCGTTCGTGTCTCAATAAAAAAAGCCCCCCGAAAGACGGGGCTTTCGGGGGCTTCGGTTTTTTCGGGGTTCCGGGGGCCGGCGCGCGCTCACGCGGCGGCTTTTTTGTACACAAAGCGCGCAGTGAAGTACGCGCACGCGGCGACGGCCGCGCCCAGCGCGCCGAACACGGCGTCGCGCGCGACGTGGCGGGCGGGCGGCGTCTCGACGGGTTCCTCGGGCGCGATCAGTTCCACCTCGGGGAAGAACGCGCCCTCCTCCATCTTGGCGACGATCAGGTCTTTCAGCTCGTCGATGCGCGCCTCGATCCCGGGGTCTCCCGCGGCGGCGGCGCGCAGTTCGGCAAGCTGTTTCCGCACGGAGTCCTCGGCTTTGAGGCGGCAGGCTATCTTCTGCTCGCCCGTGAGCAGTTCGTCAAGTCGGGCCTTGGCCTTCGGCAGCCACGCGGCGGCTTCGGCCTTCACGGCCCCGGCGTCCTCTCCGGAAAAGCGCGCGATCAGCACGTGCGAGTTGGGCGCCTGAGAAACGCTTCGCAGGGTTTTCAGACTTTCGACGTCGGCGCTCAGCAGCTGCGCGCAGGTGTTGATCTGCCACGGGCCGGTGGAAAGCGGCACGCGCAGTCTCCCGTCGAGCGTGTAGGTCGTCCCGGGCGCGGACACCCACGCGCACAGCGCGGCGACGGCGGCGCACAGCGCGGCACACGCGGCGACGGCGGCCCTGCGCCCCCACAGCTCGGCGAACAGTTCCACGAGCGAAATCTCCACCTCGGCGTTCCCGGTACGATCCTGCTGCATGTGTCTTCGTCTCCTTGTCGTGTTTTTTCGCGTCTTCACGCGCGGTCTGAATATTGTATCAAGCGCGCGCGAGGGTTGTCAACGTCTTTCGCGCGCCGGCGGGCACGGTCACGCGAACGCTCGTGCCGCCGCCCTCGCGCGGGCCGATCGAAAACGTGCCGCCCGCCTGCGCGGCGCGCTCGTTCATGCCGGCGATGCCGCGGTGCCCCCGCACGCGCAGCAGTTCCGGGTCGATCGCGCGGCCGATGCCGTCTCCGTTGTCGCACACCGAAAGGCTCGCCGTCCCGTCTCCGCATGTCAGTTTCACGTCCACGGAAGTGGCGTGTCCGTGGCGCACGGCGTTGGCCGCGGCCTCCTGAACGATGCGGCACAGCGTGAGCACGGTCTTCTCGTCGAGGCCATCGGCGGCGCCCTCCACGGAGGCGTTCACGGCCACGCCGAAGGAGCGGCTGAGGCGCGCGGCAAGCTCCTCGAACGCGCGCACCGCGCCAAGGCTCGTCCACGGCGGGGCCAGCTGGTCGCACACGTCGCGCATGTCCTGAACGGCGTTGAGCGCGGCCTCGGACGCGGCGTCGAGATGGGCGATCACGCGCTCGCGGTCGATCCCGGGCCTGCATAGGCCGCGCCGCGCCAGCTGGATGCGCTGCACGAGCGCCGCCACGGTCTGGAGCGGGCTGTCGTGGATCTCGCGCGCCAGACGCCCGCGCTCCTCCTCCTGCGTGCGGACGATGTCGCTCACGTAGTTGCGCTTGAGGGCCTCGCGCTCCACGGCGCCCGCCGACAGTTCGGCAAGCGCGCCCTGCATCTGCCGCAGCTCGGGCAGGGGGCCGGGCGGCGGGGCGGACAGCACGTCGCGCCCCCACTGGAGGCGCTCCACGCGCGACGCCAGCGTGCGCAGCGGCAGCACGCACCACCGCCACAGCAGAAAGATGCCCACGAGCGCCACGGCGCTCACGGCGATGCTCACCACGGGCTGGAACATGGCTATCTTCATCATCTGCCCCGGCACGAGGTAGTGCGATATGACCACGATGACGGCGCGGACGCCGTCGGGGTAGGGACACACAGCGGCGGCCGACGGCGGGTGTTTGTCGCTTTTCAGCGTGAGCGCGCGCATCTCGCCCGCGGCGAGGGCCTCGCGCACCTCGGCCGCCAGTTCGGGCGTGACGCGGCTGCCGGGCGAGCCTTGGATCTTGATCCCGCCCGGGCCGGTGACGGCGATCCACCCGGGCACGGGCGGCCCCACGGTGAGCATCTTGAGGAACAGTTCCATGCGCCTGTGGCGACGGAGCGGCGACTCGGCGGACGGGGCGTTTTCCTCCTGCACGATGCCGCGCGCCAGACTCTGGGCGTAGCGCTGCGCCACCGACGCCATGGCGAGCCTCTGCCGGTACAGCCCCCAGCCGGAAAACACCAGCGCCGACAGCACCGGCACGAGGATGATCATCAGCAGCAGCGGCAGCAGCCAGCGGCGGCCCTTCATTCGGGAAGATCCCCCTCGAGCAGTTCGTCGATGTACAGCACGCCGTTTTTCAGCGCCACGAGCAGCGCCTCGGTCTTGTTCTTGACCCGGAACTTGGAGTACACCGACGAAAGGTGCGCCTGGACGGTGCGCTCGGTGATGAACAATTTGGAGGCCACCTCGCGCACGGGGAAGCCCTTCGACGACAGCAGCAGAACTTCGCGCTCGCGCGGCGACAGCGCGGGCAGATCCGACTGCGCGCCCACCGATCCGGCGATGCAGGAGTCGAGATAGATGCCGCCGCCCGTCACCGACTGCAGCGCCTGTGTCAGCTCCATCACCGCCGACGTCTTGACGATGAAGCCCCGCGCCCCCGCCGACAGCGCCGCCACGATGTAGGGCTGCGCGTTGTAGGCCGTGAGCATGATCACCTTTGTGGGCAGCCCGGCCTCCTTGACCTTGCGCGCCACCGTGATGCCGTCCATCTCCGGCATCCTGATGTCCAGCAGCGCCACGTCGGGCTTCAGGCGGCCGATCATCTCCCACGCCTGCCTGCCGTCGCTGGCCTCGCCGACCAGCTTCAGCCCTTCCTCCTCGCCGATGCAGGCCGCGAGGCCCGCGCGCGTGAGCGGGTGGTCGTCGGCCAGAACGATCGTAATCATCAAACGCTTTTCCTCCCGTGCGGGGGCGGAACGCTCCCCGTGATGCGCGCGCACGGCGCGACGCGCCCCCATTTTCGCGCGTTTCGCGAAAAACCGCAAGCGCCAAATTGGCGTTTTCGACAATGGACAGACGCGCTCGCCCCGCGCTATACTGCGGGCGTACCGGGACGAAACCGGCGGCGATTGACGCCCGTTTCGCCGGTATGATATGATAAAAGAAAAACAGGAGGTACCGTCATGAAAAAGTATCGCGCGCTTGTCAGCGGCCTCGCGGTCGCGCTCCTTTCCGTCTCCGCGGCGACGGCCGCGCCCCCTCCCCCTCCCGGCCGCAAAGCCGGCCCCGTGCCGCCCCCGCCCCCTCCGCCCCCGCGCCGCGAAGCCAGACGCGACGGCGAGAGAAAAGTCTTTGAGAAAGCGCCCGACGACATCAGGAGCGCGTGGGAGGAGATGCGCAGCCTGCGCAAAGACCTCGACCTGGAGCTGCGCAAGGACAACCCCGACGCCGCCAAGGCCATGGAGATGCTCAAAAAATCCGAGGAACTGCACGCCAAGGTGCGCGAGTGGCACGTGAAAGCCATCCTCGACGGCGACGCGCCCAAGCCCGGCTCTCGCGGCCCGCGCCACGAAGCGAAAAACTACCCGGCGCGTCCCGAAGCCAGCCGCCGCCGCGTTCCCGCGCCCCCGCCCGCCTGCGGGTGCCGCTGCTATGTCCCCGAGCCGCCCTGCCCTCCGGCGCCCCGGCCCTGCCTCCCGCCTCCCGAGACCGAAAACGCCGCGTCCAAGCCCCTGCCGCTCCCGCTTGAGCGCCGCTACGTCGCCCCCGCTCCCGGGCAAAGCGCTCCCACGCCCGTGATCAAGGCCCCGGCGCCCGAGACCGAACCCGCGCGGGACACCCCCGCCGAACAGCCAGCGCGCCCCGAAAACGCGCCCGAGGCCGGAAAGTAACGTTTCCGGGCAAAACAAAGGCCGGCAAGCCCGCCGCGGAAATCGCCCGGAACCAGGCCCCGACGGCGGGCCGCCCGGCCCGTGAAGCGCGCGGGGACGAACACATCGCACAAACCGTCGCGAAAGGAAGGCCGGAAAAAGTCCGCGCGCCTTCCGCCCCCGAGAAAGGAAGAAGAACATGAAAACATCGCGCCTGCTGATAACGACGCTGCTGCTTGGAACCTTTGCCCTTTCGTCGCCGGCGGCGACGCTGACGGCGGCTTACGCGGCCCCGCCTCCCCCTCCCGGGCGCGGCGGCCCCGGCCCCGGCAGACCCGGCGGCCCGGGACGCCCCGGCCCCGGTCGTCCCGGCCCCGCGCCGGGCCACCGTCCCCCGCCCTCTCCGCCCGGACACCGTCCCCCGCCGCGCGGCCACCATCACGACGACCACGATTTGAAAGTCGGCGGCGCGATGTTGCTGTTCGGCCTGCTGGCCGGAGCGGCGGCCGCCAACGGCGCCAACAACGGCGACTACGACTACTAGAACGCCCCGCGCCGCCCGGGCGGCGTCGCGCGCAAAACGCCGAAAGAAAGGACATCTTTTGCAAAACCGCGACACGATCCCCAAAAGGAGGATTCCGCCAATGTTCAGAAAAACGCTCACGCTGGGCCTCGCGCTGTGCGCCGCCCTGCTGTGCTTGAGCGGTTCGTCGCGCGCGTCCCCCCTCCCCGGGGAAAGGAAGCTTGAAACGCCCGCGCCGAGGCGCGCGTCCGCGTCCCTGCCCGAGGCGTCGCCGCGTTTCCGCCGCCCGCCGCCTCCGCCGCCGCGCCACGGCCCGCCCCCTCCGCCTCCTCCCCACCGCCACTACGGGCCGCCGCCCCCTCCGCCGCCTCCGCCGCCTCCGCCCCACCGCCACTACGGGCCGCCACCGCCTCCTCCGCCGCCGCCCCGCCGTTTCGGGCATCACCATCACCACCACGACGCGGCGCTCGCCGGGTCGATGTTCATGCTCGGCGCGATCATCGGTTCGGGCGGAAACTAGAGCGAGCGCGAGACAGGTCTTTGAGCCGCGGGCGCGGCCGACGCGCGCTTAAAGCCCGCCGCGCGGCTTTGCCCAAATAGGCGCTTTCCGCCCCCGCCGCCGCGCCGACCGGGCGCGGAACGGAAAAAACGCGCCCGCGCGCGGGCGTATCCCGCCCTCTCCCCGATACGGCGGCGCCCGTCGCGAAAAAAACACTCCGCTCAACGGAAAAGAGCCTCCCCGGCGCGCGTCCGCGCCGCGCGGGAGGCTTTTTTCGGGCGAGCAGAGCGCGCGAAACCGCCGCTCGCGGTCGTCCGTTCCGCTGTCGAGCGGGCGCGCTCAAAAAAACAGATAGCCGACTGCCTCGGCCGGGGAGAGGTTCGGCGCGGGCGGAATGTTTAAGGAGATAGGCACGGGTTCGGCTTAAAGCCGATGTAAATTACGATGTAAATCAATCCGCCGGGGCGCTTCTTCGCGCTCTGCGCGGCCCGAGGCGACTTTCAGCGCCGTATCCGCGTGTTTTTGCCAAGGAAAGAGCGGCTTCTCGCCACTCCCGAAACAGGGACGAACCGCCTTTTGCTCTAGAGAAAGATACGCGCTCCGCAAAGGATTGAAACGGATCGTTTTGCCAAATCTTTGTACGTTTCACGTCTTTTGGCGATCAGCTTTTTCGACACGTCGCGGACATTCCCGTCCGCGGCGTCCCTTTCTTTTTCGGCGAAAGGGAAATCGAGGACGATCTGTCCAGGCACGTTGTCTTTTCGGAATCACCGCGCTCCCGTCGCGTCCGCGATTGATTATAAACAGGAGAAACACAGCCTGTTTTCGCTCCCGTGTCCGGGAGAAAACGGCACGGAGAAAATCCATCCGGCGGCTTTCGCTTTTGCCGCCGCGCGCGGCGGCGCCTTTTCCATCGCGGAAAACGTCATAACCGGCGGCGCGAAAGAGCCGGTTCTCGAAAATCCGAGACGGCCGGTGATAAGCGAACCGCCGTTTTTCGCTTTCGCGGCGGGTAGGGCCGCACGGCCCGCTTGAAAACCGCCTGGAAAATAACGTCCCTCTACGGCCGATTCTCACGGGACGACAGCGGATTTTTCTGCACCGCCGTGTTCCCGGACGACGGACATTCCGGCGCCGACTTCGACAGACGGGCCGCTTCTCACGGAGTTAGCGGACGAGGGCGGTATGGGAAGCGTCATCGTGACCGGCGGTCATGGCGTCCGATTTTAAGGACAGACACAAGGAGTTTGACATGAAGAA
>CAZRXR010000023.1:17275-24696 GCA_964604125.1 uncultured Synergistaceae bacterium | reverse complement strand
CCCCGCCTCAGTCGAGGATCTGCGACACGACGCCGGCGCCGACGGTATGACCGCCCTCGCGAATGGCGAAACGAAGCTGCTCGTTCATCGCCACGGGCGCGATCAGATCGACTTCAAAGGTGCTGTTGTCGCCCGGCATGACCATCTCCACTCCCTCGGGCAGTTTGATCGAGCCTGTCACGTCGGTGGTGCGGATGTAGAACTGGGGTTTGTATCCGTTGAAGAAGGGGGTGTGTCTCCCGCCTTCTTCTTTCTTCAGCACGTACACTTCCGCCTTGAATTTCTTGTGGGGCTTGATGGATCCGGGCTTGGCCAACACCTGGCCGCGCTCCACTTCGTTCTTGTCGATGCCGCGCAGCAGCGCTCCGACGTTGTCTCCGGCTTCGGCGTCGTCCAGGGTCTTGCGGAACATCTCCAGGCTGGTCACGACGACTTTGCGGGTGTCTTTGATGCCGACGATTTCGGCTTCGTCGCCGGGGCGGATGACTCCGCGCTCTACTCTGCCGGTCACGACGGTGCCGCGTCCGGTGATGGTGAATACGTCTTCGATGGGCATCAGGAATGGTTTGTCCATCTCGCGCGCCGGCTCGGGGAAGTAGTTGTCGCAGGCGTCGAGCAGTTCCCAGATGGATTTGCTCCACTCGCCTTCGCGGGTGGTGTCTTCGGCTTCCAGCGCTTTCAGCGCGCTGCCGCGGATGATGGGGATGTCGTCGCCGGGGAAGCCGTATTTGCTCAGCAGTTCGCGCACTTCCATCTCCACGAGGTCGAGGAGTTCGGGGTCGTCTACGAGGTCGATTTTGTTCATGTACACGATGAGCGCGGGAACGTTGACTTGACGGGCCAGCAGCACGTGCTCGCGGGTCTGGGGCATGGGGCCGTCGGTGGCGGCCACGACGAGGATGGCTCCGTCCATCTGCGCCGCGCCTGTGATCATGTTCTTGATGTAGTCGGCGTGGCCGGGGCAGTCGATGTGCGCGTAGTGGCGCTTGTCGGTGGTGTACTCGATGTGCGCGATGTTGATGGTGATGCCGCGCTCTTTCTCCTCGGGGGCCTTGTCGATCTGGTCGAATCTGGTCTCCTCGGCGTACCCGGCTCTGCTCAGCACGTGGCTGATCGCGGCTGTCAGCGTTGTCTTGCCGTGGTCGATGTGTCCGATTGTGCCGATGTTCAGGTGCGGTTTGTTGCGCTCGAATTTCTCTTTTGCCATAATCCTCATCCTCCCAATGTGTTCGGGAAAACTGCGCGCTCCCCCAAGGGAGCCTCTTTTTAAAAACAGGCCCGCGTTTTCGCTCTCCGCGCCGCGACGCGATGGGCCGCCGGCAGCGTTGCAGCCGTTCCGCCGGCGACTCCGCGCGGCGTGCGCGGAAAGAAGCCGCAGACGAACGTTCGTTTTTTCGCTCGCCCATGCCGTAGAGCGAACAGGTCTTAGGGAATTTTATCAAAGGGCGGGCGGATTGTCCACGACGGAACATAAAAAAAATATTTTATTGCTAAAATTTTGACCCCGCGCCGGCCCGCGCCGCGCGGACTTTCGCGACGTTTTTTCCCTCCGGCGGATCGGGAAAGGGGCGCGTGGTTCCGCGTCGCGGGGCGCCGACGCGGCGCCCGGGGAAGCGACCGGAAATGAACTTATCCCGCCGCTGGGGTCGCGGCGGCCCGCGCCCGTCACGCGAGGGCGTCTTTCTCCCCCTCGGCGCGTGCCCGGGCGCGGCTTTTTTCGCTTTGCCGGAACTCCCGCCAACTTTTTGTGGATCCCGCCGCCCCCGCTCCGAACTCGCGCGAGCCTCCGTTTTTTCCGTCCCCGTCCGCAAGGCGGCGTTTGCGCGCCCGCCGCGCCTTTGACAGACCGTGCCGCCGATCCGGCGGCGCGGCGGTGGCTTTTTCGGCCGCGCGAAAGCGCCTCCTCGTTTCCGCGTTCCGCCGCGCTCACGCGAGGGTCGAGAGCGTTTTTCCCGCCCCGTCCGTGGCGGGAGCGGCGGGAGGGCTTTCCGGCCGTTCGGGTTGACTTGAAACCGCGCGCGGGCTTGATTCCGCGCTCCGCCGCCACGCGCGCGTTCTTCATGCCGCCGTCCGTTTCAGTCCCGAGCGGGACATCAGTCCTTTCCCGTTCGTCCACGAGGAATGTTTCGCGCGACGCTCCCGCCAACTTTTTGTGGATCCCGCCGCCCCCGCTCCGAACTCGCGCGAGCCTCCGTTTTTTCCGTCCCCGTCCGCAAGGCGGCGTTTGCGCGCCCGCCGCGCCTTTGACAGACCGTGCCGCCGATCCGGCGGCGCGGCGGTGGCTTTTTCGGCCGCGCGAAAGCGCCTCCTCGTTTCCGCGTTCCGCCGCGCTCACGCGAGGGTCGAGAGCGTTTTTCCCGCCCCGTCCGTGGCGGGAGCGGCGGGAGGGCTTTCCGGCCGTTCGGGTTGACTTGAAACCGCGCGCGGGCTTTGAATTTCCGCGCTCCGCCGCGCCCGGGGCGCTGGAAAAAGAAAAAAAGAAGCCCCGCGAGTTCGCGCCCGCGAGGTTTCGATAAACGTCCTTGTTCGCTTTTGAGCGCCGCGCGGGCGCTAGAAACTGATCATCGTGCGCATACGCACGCGCTTGTCGCTGTAGTCGCGCGCGTCGAGCGCTCCCGACTGGTCGTCGTAGGCTAATTCCATGTACACGCCGGGGCTGTACTGCCAGCCCATGCCCACCGTCCACTGGCGCACCTCGCCGAAGTTCCTCTCGTCGTAAAGCCCGTACCCCTGAAACGTGCTGAAACGGGAGCCCCAGCGCTGGCGCGCGCCCATGAACCACACGTCGGCGTCCTCGGAGAAGTTGAAGTCGCGCCGCCCGTTGCTCAGCGGGCGCGAGAAGTTCTCCTCGTACAGCCCGCCGTTGCCGGGCAGGTAGAACCCCGCGCCTATCCGGCCGTACTCGAGCGTCATGCTCGTAAAGCCGAGCCGCTCCTGCGACAGGCCCAGCTGTACGGCCCACGCGCGCGGCGCGCCGTCGCCCGAATCGGGCAGGTTCCACTCCGGCAGATCCTGACGGATGTAGGATCCGTAGAGCGAAACGCCCCCGGCAAGTTCGTAGTTGACGCCCGCCATGAAAGCGCGCATCGCGGGGTCGCCTCCGCCCCGGGCTTCGTAGTCGCCGCCGCCCATCACGAACGACGCGCGCGGCCCGAGACGCAGAGCGCCCTCGCCGTTCCAGCCGTCAAAGGGCGTGAGAGCGTTCGGCGGAACGTCGGACGCCGCCTTCGGCCCGGCGGGCGCGGCGAACGCCGGCGCGGCGCAGGCGCAGACAAGCGCGAAGACCGCGAGAAACTTTTTTACCGCCATAACGCTCTCCCCCCTTTCGCCGCCTTCGCGGCCAACTTTCTGTCCACGGCGCATATCATACCACCGTTTGGCCGTTTTGGAACTGTCGAAAACACCAATCCCGCGAAAATTTTTCGCGAACCGCGCGCTCCCCGGCCCTTTGAAAATTCCCTATAGACAGTTTATCAAACAAAGAGGCTTCGCGAGGCGCGGCGGGACGCGCGCTTCGCGGACGAGAAAAAAGCGCGCCCCCCGCGGGAAGGGCGCGCGAAAAAAAATCAGAACGAGAGCAGCGTGCGGAAACGGATGATGTCGCCCTTTGAAATGTCGGCGCGCGCGAGGCGCGGAACCAGATCGCCCGTGTCCACGCGGTTGTACGCCAGCTCGAAGTACAGGCTGGGCGTGTACTGGTACCCCACGCCGACGGCCCAGTCCTTCACTTTGTCGAAGCCGTCGATGTCGTAGTGGTGGTAGCGCTCGAACGTGCTGAACTTGCCGCCCCAGTCCTGCTTCAGCGCCACCATCAGCACCGACGTGTCGGCGGGGAAGAACGTCCCGGAACCGGCGTAGTCCTTGATGGCGCCGTAATAGTCGGCCGTGTGTCCGTGGAAGGCGTAGGGCACGTTCTCGGTCACGAAGCCCGCGTCGAACTCGGCGTACTCCAGCCACAGCGAGGAGAACTTGATCGCGTCCTGATCGACGGCCAGCGCGACTTTCCACGCCGCCGGGTCGTCAACGTCGCCCGAGAGCGTCGAAACGGCGTCGGCGATGTCTTCCTTATAATAGGCGCCCTTCAGCTCGAAGCCGTCGGCGAACGACCAGCCGGCGCCGACCCACCAGACCTTGAACTCGTCCGCGGCCACCTCGGCCTCCTCGCCGGGCTTTGAGACATAGTAGTTGCCGCTCAGCCAGAACTTCTCGCCGAGACTGAACTTGAGGCGCAGGCCGTAGTACTCGCCGCCCTCGCTTTTCAGGTACACGGGCACGTCGTCGTCGCCGATGTCGGAGGCGTAGAACGCGCCTATCTCGCCGAGGCCGAACTCCTGCGTCGCCTGCGCGCCGCGGTAGGCCATGCCCATGAACAGGCCCGCGTCCTCGTGCTCGTCGTAGTACAGGCCGTCGTCGCCCTCGTAGTCGATGTCGAACTGTCCCAGCTTGAGCGTGAGACCGAACAGCCCGAAAGCGTCGGAGGCCGTCAGCCAGTAGCGGTCGAACGTGTTGCCGGTGCCGGAGAACTCGGCGTCGAACGCCACGCCGTCGCTCAGGTCGCGGTGCAGGAACAGCCTCGCGCTGTCGAACTCGAAGCTGTCCAGCTCCTCGTCGATGCCGTAGCGCGCGAAATTGTCGAAGTCTTTCTTGAACCAGTTGTGGTCAAACTGCATCTCGCCGCTGATCCGCCAGCCGCCCAGATTCTTCTCGAGCGACGAAAGCCGCGCGTCCGCGCCGTCCACCCGCGCGCCCAGCGCCTCCAGCTCCGGCGCGAATTCCGCCGCGAGCGCCTTGAGTTTTTCGGCGTCGGCTCCGGTCGCGCCTTTCGCCGCCATTCTGGCCACGACCGTCGCGAACTCGTAGCGGCTCATCGGGCGATCGCCGCGGAACGCGCCGCCGGGATAACCGTCGAAAGCGCCGCTCGCGCTCAGCTGTTCCACGGCGTCGTAGGCCCAGTGGCCCGCCGGCACGTCGGAAAACGGGTTCGCCGCGAAGGCGGGGGCGGCCGAAAGCGCGACCGCCGCCGCGACGGCGAGCATCTTCTTCATGTTCATGTCAAAAAAACCTCCCGAAAACAAGACGTTCTTTCGCGCCCCCGCATGGGGACGCCGCCCCGGGATCCGCGGATCCGTCCGGCGGGAGTCCGCCGGAAGTTTCCTCGCCGCGGAAAGTTTCCGCCAATCGGCGCGTTTCGCGGGGCACGCGCGGGCACGATCATGCCACTACGGCGATTATTATAATTAGTCACAGCTAACTTTGCAAGGGGGAAACGGGAAAAAATTCCTTTTTTTCGGGACGGTTCGTCTTCCGAGGGCGTTTTTCAAGGGGTCGCGCGTCTCATGTACACTTTTTCTCGGGAGAAAAAATCCGCCGGAAAAAGGGGCGCGGACGCGAGAATTTTCCGGCGCTTTTCGCCCTCGCGGCGGAAGCGCGCGCCGTTATGGACGACGGGACGGGCGAACCGGTCGGCCTGAAGGATCTTCCGCGACCGCCGCCGTCATACGGGAACGCGGCGGCCCAGGAGCGCCTTATGGACGCGGGCGCGCGGGAGAGCATGGCGCGCGAGTACGTCAAAAAGTTATTCTCGCCGTGGGACGACGACTGGCCGAGCGAGAACGCGGAGTCGTTTTTCGGGCGGGATCTCACGAAGGAGAGCGCGCCCGCCGGATCCGATCGGCCCGGGCGGGCGCGCGGGCTTCTCCGCGCCGTCGCGGCGACGGCAAACACATCGACGCGGCTTCCGCCGTCGCGGGAGCCTCTGTTTTCCGACCCCGACGCCGCCGGCGAGGGACAGCCGTCCGACCGCGCGCGGTCGGGCGCGCCCCTCGCGAAAGCGAAGACGGCGAGTGTTTTTTCCGCGTCCGCGCCCGCGCCGTCGCGTGGATCGGGGCGAAAGACACCGCGTTTGTCGGCGAAGCGTTCGCCGACCTCCGCGCGGCGGCCCGTCGCCGTCGTCACGGGCGATTTCGCCGCGCCGCGCCCGAAGGGCGACGGCGGCCTGATCGCGCCGCCGCGCGACGAAAAACGGGCGGGCTGTTCGCGGTCGTCGCGCTCGCCGCCGAAGGCGAAACGGCCGACTTCCCGATCGCGCTGACGCGGCATTCCGCGGCCCCGTCGGCCGAAAAGCTCATGGGCACGCCCCGCGGTCGGGGCGGCCTCAACGACTGGCGCGACTGTTCCTCCACGCCGCGCGATCTCCTCGCTCCGTTCGGGCCGCCGCCGGAGCGCGACGCGGCCCGGCAGCGGCGTGACGTTCGCGTCGCCGATCGGGCTGAAAGGCCACGTCGGGCCGCACCCGGGGACGGAGAAAAACGGCGCGCCGGTGATGTCGCACATCCGCCGGGGCGTCGCGCGGCTGAGCGACGCCGACCCGGATCTCTCCGGGCGCATCCTCGCGGAGCGGACGGCCCGACGCGCCGCGAAACGGCTATCCGCCGGGGGCGCTTACGCTCGCGACGCTTCCCGGTCTGTCCCCTCTCCGGCGGGGCAAAATCCGCGCGAGCCGCTTGCGGTTTCGCGCTCTTTCGCTACAATAGAGGCGCAGGGCGGCATTTCCGCCGCAGATCACACGACAGGGAGGAAAACGTCATGGAAGAAAGAAAGAACGCCGTCACGATGAAGGGCGCCCCGCTCACTCTCGTCGGCCCCGCGCTCAAAGTCGGCGACAAAGCGCCCGATTTCAGCGTCGTCGATACGGGGATGGCCCCCAAGTCGCTCAAAGATTTCGAGGGGAAGATCAAGGTCATCTCCGTCACGCCGTCGCTCGACACGCCCGTGTGCGACCTTCAGGCCACGTGGTTCCACGAGGATGTCGCCGGCATGAAAGACGTGCGCGTGCTCAACATCAGCATGGATCTGCCCTTCGCGCTGGGCCGCTACTGCGCCGCCAAGGGTTTCGACAACGTGTGTACGCTGTCCGACCACCGCTCGGCGTCGTTCGGCGCGGCCTACGGCGTGCTGATCAAGGAACTGCGTCTGCTGACGCGCGCCGTCTTCGTGATCGGCCGCGACGACGTGATCCGCTACGTGGAAGTGGTGCCCGAGGCCACGAACTCCATCAACTTCGACGCGCTGCTCGAAGCCGTCAAATCGCTCGCGGAGTAGCGCCCGGCACGGACAAAAAAACGCGCTTCGGCACGGCGGTCAACGCCGCGCCGGAGCGCTCTTTTTTTTCGCGCGGGCAAACGGCCCGCGAAGGGGTATGTCCCCGCCGCGCGGGAGAAAACCGCCCGCCGCTTACGGGGCCGCGCGCCTTGCCAAAAAAGACCGGGGCTTTCCCGTCGTCCTCGATCGGACGCGCCCCGGCGAGTGGCCGTCTGCCGCCCGCGAACCCCGCGCGGCGGCCGGATCCCGCCAGACCAAGGCCCCAGCGTTCGGCGGAAAAACCCCGCCCGCAAGTTCCGGCGGGCCGCCCGGGGTTCCCG
>CAZRXR010000023.1:14950-17175 GCA_964604125.1 uncultured Synergistaceae bacterium | reverse complement strand
GCGTTCGGCGGAAAAACCCCGCCCGCAAGTTCCGGCGGGCCGCCCGGGGTTCCCGCGCCGCCGTCCGACGGAAACGGGGCGCGGCGCTTCCCGGCGGGGCTGGCGCGGCTCTCGGGGGCGGGCGCGTCTTTCGCCGGAGAAAGAGGACGGCGCGCGACAGCCCGGGGCACGGATTCGCCGCGAGCGCTCCCGCGCCGCGCGATCCCGCGAACCCCCGCTCCCCGGGCCGGACGCCGATCCATTCGCGCGACCTCGACGCCGCGCCGCACACGGCGATCCGGCGCTCTCCCCGTTCAGACAGCGCCCGCGCGGACGGACGCGCGCCAACGTCGGCCCGAAAGGAGCGGCGGCGCGCGCCGCCCTCGCGAAACGCCGTTCCGCCGAGGGCGCGGGGGCTTCGGGCGCTTCCGCGTTTGCCGACCGCCGCCCGTTTAACGCCCGGCGGCGCGAAAAAAACGCGCCCCGCCGACGCGCCTTTCCCGGCTTTTACGCGGAGCGCGAAATTTCTTCTCCGCGCCGCCGCGCGCCCTTCCGCCTCCCGCTAGACCACCTGGAACAGGTAGAACTTGAGGTACTCCGTCTCGGGCACGCCCCAGAGGACGGGGTGGTCGGGAGCCTGCCCCCGGCGCTCCACGAGGCGCAGCGACACGCCGGCGTCGAGCGCGGCGGCGGCCAGCGTGCTCTCGAACAGGTCGCGCGTCATGAAGTGCGAGCACGAGGCGGTGGCCAGCCAGCCGCCCCTTGGCAGCAGGCGCATCGCGCGCATGTTGATGTCCTTGTAGCCGCGCGCGGCGCGCTCCACGCTGCGGCGCGACTTGGCGAACGCGGGCGGGTCGAGGATGATCATATCGTACTCGCCCCGGCCCCGGGCGGCCTTCTCCGTGAGAAGGTCGAACACGTCGGCGCGCACGAAGTCCACTTTGTCCCCGCAGCCGTTGAGGCGGGCGTTGGCGCGCGCGGTCTCGAGCGCGTCCGACGAGATGTCGGCGGCGGTCACGCGCGCGGCCCCGGCGAGCGCGGCGTTCAGCGCGAACGCTCCCGTGTGCGTGAAGCAGTCCAGCACGTTCAGCCCGGCGCACAGACGCGCGGCGGCGGCGCGGTTGTACTTCTGGTCGAGGAAAAACCCCGTCTTCTGCCCGTTCACGAAGTCAACGTCGTAGAGCACGCCGTTTTCGCGGATGCGCGCCCGGTTCCGCCCGGCCAGCGAGCAGCCATCGAGAGAAACCTCGCCGCGGCGGCGGCTCAGCCCCTCGAGCTCACGGACGGGCGAGTCGCCGCGCTCGTACACGCCGCCGATTTGCTGCCCCTCCTCGCGGAGCAGGCGCACGAGCGCCGACAGCAGCTTCCCTTTCAGGCGCTCCATGCCCAGCGAAAGCACCTCGGCCACCAGCACGTCGCCGAACCGATCGACCGTCAGCCCGGGGAACCGGTCGGAGTCGCCGAACAGCAGGCGGCAGCAGTCGTAGTGTTCGCCCATCACGGTCCTGCGGTAGGCCAGAGCGTAGCGAAGGCGGCGCTCGTAAAAGGCGTCGTCGAACCGATCGTTGGCGTTGTTCGAGATCACGCGCACGCGGATCTTCGACGACTCGTTCACGTACCCCGTGCCGAGGTAGTTCCCCGAGGCGCCGCACACGTCGGCAAGTTCGCCGCCGCGTATCGCGGCGCTAGCCGACGTCACCTCCCGCCCGTACACCCACGGATGGCCGTTTTTCAAGGCCCGCTCCGCCTTGGCCGTCACCGTCAGGCGCGGATAGACTCGTTCCCGTTTCATGGATAACTCCCCGTTCGTCGCGGCGCAAGCCAGCCGCAAGATCGTTTTCGCGCCCATTATAGCAAAAAAAGAGACCCCGAACGCGATGCGCGTCTCCAAGGGCCTCTCTTTTTCCCGGCGGGACGGGCTTTTCGCGCGCCGCGCTTATGGCGATCTTTCGCGCGCTTCGGGATCGGCCTCGCTCGTGACGCGCCCGATCCTCTCTCCGCATACGCCGCGACACGTCGCGCGAGACCGGTGCGCCGCCGAAGGCGCGGCCTCCAGACGCTTGTTATGCCAAAAAAACGCCTCGGCCGACCGCTCCCCGGCCCGACATTCCCGCGCCGGAGAAAGTTTGCGCCGTCGGCGACGCGGCCCCGTCGGCCGTTTCGGCCGAAAGAGCTTGGAGCCGCGCGGGAACAAAAAAAGAGACCCCCGAACGCGAGCCGCGTCTCCAAGGGTCTCTCTTTTTCCC
>CAZRXR010000023.1:0-14850 GCA_964604125.1 uncultured Synergistaceae bacterium | reverse complement strand
CAAAAAAAGAGACCCCCGAACGCGAGCCGCGTCTCCAAGGGTCTCTCTTTTTCCCGGCTGGGCGGGCGTTTCGCACGCCGCGCCTTTGAGCGGATTTTCGCCGTCTTCGGGCGCGGCGGCTTTCACCGCGCGCCGCTTTCAAGCAGCTCCTTCACCGTCAGCCACAGCAGGTTCTCCCCGATGTCCGGCGCGCGGCCCGGCGCGCGCAGCAGCCCGCCGTCGGCGCCGAAGGCCGATTCCATCGCCGAAAACGCCGCGCGCGCCATCACGCTCCGCCCCGCGCGGCCAAGCGCGTATCCGGCGAGGATCGACGCCGCGGGCGAGGCGTCTTCGCCTCGGCAGAGGGCGCGCGGGTCGGCGCTCAGCGCGGCCTCCAGCCTGTCGAGCGCCCGCAGCGGCGCCAGCCCGCCGTCGAGCAGGCGCGTCACGATCCACAGCCCGTCGATGGCGTCGGCGTCGGAATAAGTCCGCCTGTCAGCGTCGTAGACGCGCCCCCGCTCGTACAGGTCTCCGCCCGCCAGCAGGACGCCCAGACAGCGCTGCGCCACCGCCTCCCACTCCGGCGAGTTCTCTTTGAGCAGCTGCAACGCGCGCACGTCGATCGAGGCCAGCCTCACGCGGCGGCTCGGCTCGTAGAGCGTGAAGATGCCCGAGGGCCGTTCCTTCCACGACGTGCCCTCGGTCAGCACGCCCCGGTAGATATTGAACCGCAGGATACGCCGGGCCGCCTTCAGCGCGTGTTCGCGGTAGGCGGGCACGTTCCACCGCGCCGAGGCTTCCAGCAGAAGGCGGCACGCCTGCAGGTCGAGCGCGACCCTGTTCTCGAACGAGACGGGCGCGAGCCTCGCGTCGAGGCGCGGGTACAGCAGAAGCAGCGGCGAGCGGAAGTGCCTTATCATCAGCGAAAACAGCCGCTCAAAGAGATCCCTCTGTCCGCGCGCCAGACGCAGCCGCATCTCGCGCAGCAGCACCTCAGCCGAGTAGGTCGCGCCGCCCGGCTCGTCGGGCAGAAGGCCGTTCGGCGCGCGGCAGGCCTCGAGGGCCTCCTCCGCCGACGCGAAAGCCGCGCCCGCCAGCGCCAGCGCGAGCAGCAGCGCCGCGACAATTTTTTTCACGTTCCCACCCCGCTTTCGGTCGGCGCGTCTCCCGCGCCCCCGCCCATTATCCGCGACGCGGGTTCCCGCCGTCAAGACGCGAAAAAGGCCCGCCGCGAAAAAGCGGCGGGCCTTTTTTCGGCAAAACGACTGTTTCGAACGCGGCGCTACTCGATGGCGATCGTGCGGCTCCGCTCGATCTCCTCGGGCGCTTTCTTGGGGAACGTGAGACGGAGAATGCCGTCCTCCATCCTGGCCGTGATGTCCTCCTTGCGCACGTTCTCGCCCACGAAGAAACTGCGCGTGCACGAACCCTCGTAGCGCTCGCGGCGGATGTAGCTGCCGCGGGAGTCCTTCTCGTCCACGGCGGCCTTCTTGGCGGCCGAGATCGTCAGGTAGCCCTTTTCAAGCTGCACGCTCACTTCGTCCTTTTTGAAGCCCGGCACGTCAACGTCAAGCTCGTAGGCGTTCTCCGTCTCGCGGACGTCGGTCTTCATCACGTGCGAAGCGCGCTTGCCCGCCATCGGCATACGCGGAAACGCGCTGTTGAACACGCGGTCGAAATCGGTGTCGAAAGCGTCGAACAGATTTTCTCCGAAAATGCTGGGTACCAGTGTCATCGTACATAACCTCCGTTTATTTGGGCGGCTGCATACCGCCCGCAGATTTAACTAACTTTGACAACTCGGTTGAGGACTGTATTTCTTTCGCGTCCCTTTCCTTCGTTGCACCCGTATTATAGCACAGTTATTAGCACTGTCAAGAGCTGAGTGCTAATTTGATTTTCATTCAGCGACCCTTGATGAACACTGACCTTGCGCGGTCTTTTGGTCATCGAAGGTCAAAAAAATCTCGAAAATTTTTCAGGAGTTTTTCGGGATTTTCGCGGGAATATCTTTCCCCGGCCGCGAGAGGTCCGAGAAAAGCGCCCGGCGATCGTCGCCCGGGACGGGGAAAAACGCGCCGGGACACGGTTTTTTAAACGGGACGGGCCGCGAAAGTTTTTTCGCCGAGGGCGCGTCTTCGGCGGCGGAGAAACCGCCGCCTTGCTCCGCGCCCTAGCGAGTCTTGAGCGCGCGAAAAAACGCGGCCTTTTCTAGCGCCGCCGGCGAGCGGCGGTCTGCGCCGGCGAACGCCGGAGCGCTTTTTTAACGGTTTGGCCGCGTCCGCGCGGCACAAAAAAGCGTCCGGCCCGGACGCGGCGCTTTCGCGGAAAATCCCTCGCGGACTTCGACCTCCCCGCGCGAACCGCGCCGGGAGCGATTTTTTTCAAACAGACTTGCCCTCCGCCGACGTGCGGCGCGCCCAAACCACCGGACGACCGGGGCCGTCTCTCGTCGCGGAAAGGGGCGCGCTCTTTCGCGGGCACGGCGCGCGCCGAATCAAGCCGCGGCGGAACCATCCGCCCGGTCGCGGGGCGCGGCGTTCCCGGCATGGGACTTTTAGGGCCGCCGGCGCGGCCGTCGGGCGGCCCGCGCGCCTTTTTGCCCCGGGCGCGGACTCCCGATCAAGGCGCGGAAAAGCGGCGCCGGTTCGTCGCCGACTATTCGACGCTCACATTCCCGACGCCTCGCGTATGTTTCGTCATGGCGTCCGCTCGAAAAATTATTTCCTTTTAATAAAGTTTTACCGCCGCGTTTCGCGCCCGCCGAGGAGCGCGCGCCCAACGATCGCGGGCGGGTTTTCCGCCCTCGGACGGGGCGCTTTGTGTCCCCGGCGCGCGGCGGGCTTTTTTTAAAAAAAGGTTTGACCGCGCGCCCGCGCGGCGCTAAACTGGACGCAAAACGCGCGCGTTCGCGCGGCGGAAAAAGGAGGACGCGCACATGGACTTCAACGCGGATTCGTTCAGCATCTTCGACAGGGACTGGGCGCTGCTCACGGCGGGAACGATCGGGCATTACAACGCGATGACCATCGGGTGGGGCGGCCTTGGCACGCTGTGGCGCAGGCCCGCGGTCACCGTCTACGTCAAGCCGATCCGCCACACGCACAGATTTATGGAAGAAAGCGAGTACTTCACCGTCGGCTTCTATTCCCGCCGGTACCGGCGCGCTCTGCTCGCGATGGGCACGCTCTCCGGGCGCGACTGCGACAAGGCGGCCAAGGCGGGTCTGACGCCCGTGGCGGCGGAAAGCGCCGTCACCTTCGCCGAGGCGAGTTCGACGCTGCTGTGCAGAAAGCTCTACCGGCAGGATCTGGACACGGCGGCCATGCCCGCCGACGTGGTCGCTACCTTTTACGAGACCGAGGCCGCCCACACGATGTACGTGGGCGAGGTGCTCAAAGTTATCGCGAACGGCTGAGAACGCCCCCCTCGGCCGGGCGCGCCGCTTTTCGCGCGGAACGCCGCTTCACCGCGCCGGGAAAGATCGGAGACGCGGGAGAAACGCGCGGATTTTTTCGCGCGGCGGGGACGAAACATGACGCCGAGAGGAGGCGCCCGCATGAAGTTCAAAAAAATCCGCGGCGCGGAGGACATCGTTTCGCTCGTGCGGCAGACGGGGTTCCTGCCGTTTTTCGCGGGGGGCGTCCCCGGCCTTTCCGTCGAGGAGAACTGCCCGCCCGACCTGTGGTTCGCCGACGACGCCGACGGGCCGTGGGAGTGGAAAGGCCCCGCCGCGCGCGGCGGCCGGTGCGTCTACGGAAAGTTTTTCCGGGGGCGCGCGGGGTTCGTGAGCCGCGAATGGCTCCCCGACTTCTGCAACTGGCGCCGCCTCGGCTACGATTTCGACGCGCGCTGGGACGACGGGCTGGCCCCGTACAAGGACAAGGAGCTTTACGACGCCATCGCGTCCCGCGGGCCTCTGACGACAAAGCGGCTCAAGTCTCTCTGCGGCTTCCGCAAGGGCGGCAAGGGCGGCTTTGAGACGGCCGTCACGCGCCTGCAGACACAGACCTACGTGGTCATAGCCGACTTCGTCTACCGGACGGACAGGCGCGGCCGGCCCTACGGCTGGGGCGAGGCGCTGTACTCCACGCCCGAGGCGCTGTTCGGCCGCGAGGAGGTGACGTCCGCCTACGCCCGGACGCCCGAGGAGTCGAGGCGCCGCGTCGTTTCGTTCCTGAAAGACGCGCTGCCCGGCGCGGACGAAGGCGCGATCGCCCGGCTGATAGGATAAGGACAGCGGCTCTCCGCGCGGAGAGCCGCTTTTTTTTCGCCGCGCACGGCGCTTTTTTTTTCCACGTTCAAGCGCGACAAAGCGCGGCGCGCGACGGCCAAAAAGCGGAAATCTCCGCGTGCGGAACCGGCGCGCTGGGAGAAGTCGCGGCGCGATCGCGCGGCGTCCTTCCGGGAAAAGGCTTTCGCGCGTCTTTTTACCCGTCCCGCCGTCCGCGTCGCCCGCGAAAAAGCCCGCGCGGGCTGGAACCTCGGCGGCGCGAAAAAATTCTTTTCCGCGCGCTTCGGCGAAGGGAACGGCGCGGCTTTCGTCGCGTTTCCGTCCGTCCGCCCCGCGGCGCTCCGCCGGTTTCGAACCCGAGGGCAAAAAAGTCGCTCGCGGCGCGCTGTGTGAAAGGCGCGGGATCGCGACGCTTTTTTCGCCGCGCACGCCCGCGATTTTTTCCGCCGCCCTCCCCGGACTTTTTCGCCCGCGCCCGGAGGCGTATTCGCGTCTGGACGGCGACGGCGCGGAGGGAGTATGATAGGGGCATCCTTGCACGGGAGGGGTCTTCATGCCGGATTCTGACGTTTCGCGGGCGGAGCGATCGCCGCGCGAGGGGAGCGAGATCCTTTTGGTCTGCGTGATCGTCGCGCGGTCGGGGTCGTTCCTGCTGTCGAAGGTCGCGCTGCGCTCGATGGCGCCGCTGGATTTGCTGTCGGTTCGTTTTATCGCGGCGTTCGCGCTGCTGGCGGCGCTTTTTTGGCGCAAACTCGCGCGCGCGAGCGCGGGAGCCGTGGGGTGCGGGCTGCTGCTCGGGGGCGTCTTCACGGCGACGATGGGCTGCGAGCTGATGGGGCTTCGCGCGTCCGACTCGTCGCGCGTCGCGTTTCTGGAGAACTCGGCGTTCGTGTTCGTGCCCGTCTACGAGGCTGTTCTCGCGCGGCGTCCGCCCGGCGCGCGCACCGTCGCCTGCGTGCTGATCACGGTCGCGGGCATCGGCTGCCTCACGCTGAAAAACGGCCTGTCGGGCTTTTCGGCGGGCGATCTGTTCGGCGTGGCGGCCGCGATGCTCTACGCCTCGGCGATCGTCGTGACCGACCGCCTCGCGCGCCGCTTCGACGCGCTGACGGTGGGCGTGATACAGGTGGGCGGGATGGCGCTGTTCTCCACGCTCGCGGCCGCGGCGGCGGGCGGCCCCCGCCTGCCCCCTTCGGCGAGGGAATGGGTGTGCGCGGCCGTTCTGGCGGTTGTGTGCACCGGCTTCGGCTTCACGCTTCAGCCTGTGGCGCAGCGCGGCGCCACGGCGGAGCGCGCGGGGATGCTCTGCGCCCTCGCCCCGGTCAGCGCGGGGTTTCTGGGCCGGGTCGCGCTGGGAGAGCGGCTCGGGGCGCGCGGCCTGCTCGGCGCCGCGCTCGTGATGACGGGTATCCTCGCGCCGCGCCTTTTGGGAGCGCGCGCGGGGCGCGGCGGAAACGCCGGGGGCGACGGCTGAAAAGGTCTTCCGCTCTCCCGCCGTTCGCACGGGCGACGCGCCGCTCGGCGCGTTTCCAAAAGGGGCGGGGGAAACGCGCGCGCGGAATAAAAGCGAAAAAAACGGCGACCGGGGAAAGCGAACGTTTCCCCGGTCGCCGTGTCATCGTTTTCTGTCTCGGCGGCGCGAAAATCCCGCGCTTTCGCCCCGTTTCGTCTTTTTTTTCACGGGCCGGTCGGTCGCGCGTCCCGTCCGGCGCGCGCCGGAGCCAAAAAAAAAAGCGCTTCGCGCGCCACGCCCCGCCGCGCGCTTTATCGGTCGCGCCGCAAAAAAAAGAAAGCGGAAAAAGGCACTCGGGAACATGTCCGTTCCCGCGTCCTTTTTCCGCTTTTTTTTCGCGCCCCGCGGGCCTCGTCCGCTCGCGGGCTTTCCGCGCCCGCGCCGGTCAGTCGCGCAGGGCTTTCAGCTGCCGCCACAGATCCCGCTCGCGCGGCGAGACGTTTTCCGGCGTCGCGATCTCCACGCGCGCGTACAGGTCGCCGCGCAGCGAGCCGCCGCGCATCGGCAGCCCCTTGCCGTGCAGGCGCAGTCTGGCCCCGTTCCGCACGCCGGCGGGCACCTTCACGCGCACGGCGCCCTCGGGCGTGGGCACGGACACCGCCCCTCCCAGCACCGCGTCCCACGGCTGCACGGCCACGGGCGTGGTGATGTCGTAGCCGTTCACCTCGTAGCGCGGGTCGGGATCGATGTGTACCACCACGTACATGTCGCCATTTTCGCCGCCGTTGCGTCCCGGGCCGCCCTGCCCGCGCAGCTTGAGTCGCGAGCCTTCGCGAATGCCGAGCGGCAGGTTCACCTCGATCGCGCGGCTCTCGCCGCCCGAGGAAACGGTCATGCGGCGCGTGAGCGGCGCCGCCATCACCTCGGCCAGCGAGAGCGTGACGCGCACCTCGCTGTCGGCGCCGCGCGCGGCGCGGCGCGCGCCGAACAGGTCGGACGCGGAAAAGCCGCCGCCCCCCGCGTTCATGCCGCCGAAAATAGTCTCGAAGAACTCGGAAAACCCTTTGCCCGAGCCGCCGAAGTCCATATGCACGCCGCCTCCGCCCGGAAAGCCGCCGGGGAAGCCCGAAAAGCCGCCCGCGCCGCCGAACTGCTGAGCGCGCTCCCAGTCGGGGCCGAGCGCGTCGTACTTTTGGCGCTTTTCCGGGTCGTGGAGCACCTCGTAGGCCTCGTTCACGTCCTTGTATTTCTGCTCCGCGCCGGGAGCTTTGTTGATGTCGGGATGGTATTTCTTCGCCAGCTTGCGGTAGGCGCTTTTGATCTCCTGCTCGGTCGCCGTCTTTGAAACGCCGAGAATCTCGTAGTAATCTTTGTAGGCTACGCTCATAGCCGCCACCTCCACGGGTCAGACCGTCTCGCGCAACGTCTAACCAAACTTGACCATATTATATACATCCGCCTCCGCTTTGTCCAGAGGGAGGCGGAACGTTTTTTTGGACAGACGGGCGCGAGCGCGGTATAATACATCACGGATGGATTTCCGCCCGGTGCGCGGGCGTTTCACGGAGGCGCCGTATGGAATTCTGGAAGATGAACGGCAACGGCAACGATTTCGTCACGATAGAGCAGATGAGCGCGCCGATGGGGACGGCCGAACTGTCGGCGCTGGCGCGCAGGCTGTGCAGGCGGCGCGCGTCCATCGGCGCCGACGGCCTGCTCGTCGCGCAGCAGTCGGAACGCGCGGACTTCCGCATGAGGCTTTTCAACGCCGACGGATCGGAGGGCGAGATGTGCGGCAACGGCGCGCGGTGCGTCGCCCGCTTCGCATACGAGCGCGGCCTGGCCCCGGCCGAGATGTCGTTCGAGACGCTGGCGGGCGTGATGCGCGCGCGTGTGGAGGGCGCGTTCGCCGAGATCGACCTTGGCGAATGTTCTTTCGAGGGCGGTTGGACGGATCGGGAACTGTCGGCCGAAGGCGAGAGCTTCCGCGCGTGCTTTTTGACGGTGGGCGTGCCGCATCTGGTGCTCTTCGGGAACGACGGCATGACGCGCGGGGAGAAATTGAGAATAGGCCGCGCGTTCCGATCCAGTTTCGATCTGTTCCCGCGTGGCGCGAACGTGTCGTTCGCGCGTCCGCTGGGGCGGGGCGAGGCGGAGGCCGTCACGTATGAGCGCGGCGTGGAGGATCTGACCGACTCGTGCGGCACAGGCTGTGTGGCGGTGGCGCTGTCGGCGGCCGCGCTGTTCGACATGGGATCGCCCGTCGTTGTCCACAACCCGGGCGGCGACAACCGCGTGTCGTTCGAGCGCCTTGACAAGTTCCGCTTCCGCGCGCGGCTGGGCGGCGCGACGGCGGTGGCCGCCAAGGGCGAGACCGGGCCCGATGCCTAGGCGCGCTCATTCGGCACTTTTACAGGAGGGGGTTGTCATGCCCGACAAACGCGAGCTTTCCGGCGACGAGCGGGAGATATTGCGCGACGAGCCGCTTCCGGCCGACGACGAGGAACCGATCGTCAACGACGACTGGGCGGAGTTCCGCGCGATGACGCCGGAGCAGCAGAAGTGGGCGCTGATCCAGCTTCAGCTGGATCGCGAGCAGCGGTACATCGAGAGCGTCTTCACGCAGGAATAGGGGTTATGTCTTCGCCATGGGCCATTTTTTGAGGGCGCTGTCGTATTCGCGCGACGGCGTGGCGTTCCTGCTGAAGGAGCGCTCGTTCCGCCAGGAACTGCTGCTGCTGGCCGCCGCGCTGCCGCTCGTGGCCTCGCTGGGCGGCGCGGCGGCCTTTTTCGGGGCGCTGCCGTGGGGGCTGCTGGTACTGGCCGCCGAGGCGCTCAACACGGCCGTCGAGAAAACGGTCGATCTGTGCACGCAAAAGCGCCACCCGCTCGCAAAGGCCGCCAAGGACTGCGGCAGTTTCGCATGCGGCGCGTGCATCGCGGCGTTTCTGGCCGCGTGCGCGCGCTCGGCGCTGTTCTAGGGCGCGGGAGAAAAGCGCGCCCGCGCGCCGAAAGCGGCGGAAGAAACTTTCGTTAAAGCGCCGCGAGCGGAGGACAAGCCTGCCCGAAAGGGCGGCGTTCCGTCCGCCGACGCCGCGCGCCTTTTCCGAAAACGGGCAATTTACCGGGCCGCGCGGGCGACCGGCCCGGAGGCGGCGGAGGGGGTTTCCGCTTTAAAACGCGCCCTGTCGCGGCGAGTTTTTTTCCCGGCCGAGGGATTTTCCGCTCCCGGCCGCGCGGAGGCGGCGCGCGAAAAACGGCCCGCCCGCGCTCGCGGGCGGCGCGGCGGAATTTCACACAGAAAGGATCGTCGAAACCAATGAATTTTGAGATTGCTTTCAACGTCGCCGGCGGCGTCGGGCTGTTCCTTTTCGGCGTCAAACTGATGAGCGGCGCGCTGCAGGATCTTGCCGGGGACAAGATGCGCACGCTCATCTCGTCGCTCACGAGCACGCCGCTCAAAGGCGCGGGCGTCGGCGCTCTCGTCACCATGGTCATCCATTCCAGCGCCGCCACGACGATCATGGTCGTCAGTTTCGTGCAGGCGGGCATGATGACGCTCAAACAGGCCATCGGCGTGATCATGGGGGCCAACATTGGCACCACGGTCACGGCGCAGATGGTGGCGTTCGACATGGGCACGCTGGCCATGCCGCTGCTGGGGCTGGGCATGATGCTGGCCGTGTTCGGGCGCAGCAAGCGCCAGCGCTACATCGGCAACGGCATCTTCGGTTTCGGCCTGCTGTGCATGGGCATGGAGACGATGGAGAACGCGCTCGCCTTTCTGGCCGACAAAAAGGAGTTCTTCATGATCTTCGCCAGAAGCCCGATGCTGTGCATCGCCGCCGGAACGGTGCTGACGATGCTCGTGCAGTCGTCCACGGCCACGGTGGGCCTGACGATCGCGATGGCCACGCAGGGGCTGCTGCCGCTGCAGTCGTCTATAGCCATCCTTCTGGGCAACAACATCGGCACGACGGTCACGGCCGTGCTGGCCGCCCTGAGCGCCTCGCGCCCGGCCAAACAGGCCGCCGCCGCGCACGTGTTCTTCAATCTGGCGGGCGTGCTGATCTTCGCGCCGTTCCTAGCGCCGTTCACCGACTTCATCGCCGCCACTTCGAGCGGCGTGGCGCGCCAGCTGGCTAACGCGCACACGCTGTTCAACGTGGTCAACACGGTCATCCAGCTGCCGTTCGCCGGCCTGATCGCCGCCGTCATCCAGCGACTCATCCCCGCGCAGACGGAGCAGCTTTACTCGGGCGCGCGCTTCCTCGACGACCACCTGCTCGACACGGCGCCCGCGGCCGCCGTCCAGGCCGTGCGCAACGAACTGCTCGAGATGGGGGATCTGGCGGGGAAGATGCTCGACCTGGTGCGCGCCGCGTACTTCGAGAACGATCCTTCCGCCGGCGAGAAACTGAACCGCATCGAGGAGGGCGTGGACGACCTCACCCACCGCATCGCCGTCTACGCGGCGAGATTGTGGCGGCGGCACCTGTCGTCGTCGCTCTCGCGCCTGCTCGAAAGCCTTGTCAACGGCTCCAGCGACATCGAGCGCATCGGCGACCACGCGCAGAACCTGATGGACAGCTACGACGAACTGGCCGAGAACAGGATGGCCTTCTCGGATCAGGCGATGAGCGAGTTCGACACCATGCTCAGTCTGGTGAGAAACATGCTGGAAAAGACCATGGCGGCGCTGCGCGAGGACAGCGTCGATTTGGCGCGCGAGGTCGCGGGCGTGATGGAGGAAAGCGCCGACGCCATGGAAAAGCGACTGCGCACGCTGCACATCCAGCGCCTCAACGACGGGCTGTGCTCGCCCGCCTCGGGCGTGCTGTTCATCGAGATGATCACCAACCTGGAGCGCATCGGCGACCACGCCACAAACGTGGCCGAGATCGTGCTGGCAGCCCACGGGCTGCTCACGCCCGACCAGACGCACGCCGAATCGCGCTGAAAAACCTCTTTTCTGCAAACGGAAACCCCGTCTTTCGCGCCGCAAACGGCGCGGAAGACGGGGTTTTTTTGCGCGCGGGCGACGGGAGAACTCGCCGGGGCGCGGGAGCGCGTTAGGCTCGCGAAAGGAAGCGGCCCGCCGCCGGGGCGAAAAGAGCCTCGCGGGGGCGCGAAAACCGCGCGACGCGGAGAGATTTTCAAAATTTTCTCCTCTCCACGTTCCGCGCGCGAAAACAGCGCCGATTGCCCCGCTTTTCCGTCGCGGACAAAAACCCCCGCCGTAGGCGTCGCAAACGGCGCGAAAGACGGGGGGTTTTGAAAGCGGCGCGCCCTGTTCCCGAACGCGGCAAGAGACGGGCGCGTTCACGCGGGCGCGGGCGGGCGGCCCAAACGAGGGGCGCGTCCCGGGGGTGTCCGCGCTTTCGCGCGTCCGGCTTGTTTCTTCAGCTTGCGGAGCGGACGGCTTCGGGCGCGCGACCCGGCGTTTTTTTGACGGGCACGACGGAAAGCGGCACCTGCAGGCTGCCCTCCACGACGTAGTCGGAGCGGAAGATGCGCAGCGACCCTTCGCGGATGCGGCGACGCCGTGTCTCGCCGGGGAACTCGAGGGGAGACGGCGCGGCGTCGTCCTGAGAGGAGAGTTCCAGCACCACTTCGCAGCCGCGCTCCGACGATCGGATCTCGCGCAGGAACTGCTCAAACGACGACAGGCTGCGATCCATCTGCGACGACTCGCGCGTCTCGTCGTCGGCCGGGGCGGGAGATCCGGCGCGCACCGTCAGCCTGTAGCCTTCGGCGGCGTCGTCGGGCACGCGAAGCGTGAACGTGCGCGTCTGCGGCTCCTCGCGCCACGGGCGCAGCGTGACAGTCGCTTCGAGCGTCTCGCCGGGGCGCGCCTCGGTCTTGTTCACCCGCAGCCCTTCGATCAAAAGCTTGCGCGTCCGCCGGGTCACCGACACGCGCACCTTCACGCTCAGCGGCCCGAGGGACTGGTACGGGTTGTCCACGACGGCGCGCACGATCTCGCCCACGGGGGCCATCGCCTCGCTCATCACGTCGTCGCCGGACGTGACAACGTCGCCCACGGTCCAGCCGTCGGGCATGCCGTCGCCGCCGATGGTCACGTCGTATCGCGCCGTGCCGCCGCTCTGGCGGCCCAGCACGCGGTCGGCCAGGCCGGAGAGCAGATCGGGAAGCAGCGCCGTGACGGCGTGCTCGCTCCTGATCATCTGGAAGCGCGACACCGTGGTCTTCCCAGCGTCGCGATCCTCCACCTCGAGGCGCACGGGAACGGCGGGCGCGTATCTGCCGAAATACCCGGCCACGCCCTCGGGGCGATCCTGCGTGATCATGCCGACGATGTCCCCCGCCGAGGTCAGCTTGAACGGCGACTCGTAGCTGTTCACAGTGGCGTACACGGACGCCCTCGCCACGGGATAGGCCACGGCGCCCCAGTTTTTAAAGCTGTGGCCGAACGCCACGAACCGCCCGCGCGCGTCAACGGCCGTCAGCGTGCCGCCCACATCGACGGTCACGTCTCCCCACGCCAGCAGCGCCGAGATCGACTCTCCCGGAACGGGCGGCGCTGCGCCGGGCTTGGCGCTGTTTTCGCCCGAACCGCCTCGCGCCACGCGGACGCCCAGACTGCGCCCCAGTCTGGACATCGCGCGCGCGCTGATGCCGTCGGCGGTCACAAACATGCGCCCGCCGCGCTCCTCCGTCGCGGCGTCCGTTTCCAGCGGCGGGACGCTCCCGCCGGGAGCCTGCCCCGCGCCGCCGTCGGGCGCGGCGGGGACGCCGTAGCGCCGCTCGTACAGCTCGTTGAACTTTCTGTCGAGCAGGCTGGTCTTGGGGGAACTCCGCTTTTTGGGCGCGCCCCGGCGATCGGGAATGTCGTCCTTGTAGTCGAACAGCGCGCCCATCTGCTCGATCGGCGTGACAAGCCCCGTCTTGGCGTCGCCGAAGTCCCAGCCGAACGAGAACGCGCCCACAAGCCTGCCGCCGACGTAGACGGGCGTGCCGCTCATGCCCGTCGCCAGACCGCCCGCCGCGTCGATGTCGGGGCCGGAGGCGCGGATGAGGACAAGTTTGGACGGCCGATCCTTCTTGCTCACAACGCCCAGCACCTCCACGGGAAACTCCTTCACCTCCGTGCCGGAAAACACCGTGCGGCCGTAGCCCTTCATGCCCGCTTTCACCTGTGAAAGCGGCATCACCGGCTCGTTCGGGCGAAACGACGCGGCGCGCGCGCCGCCCGCCAGCGCCAGCGCCAGCGCGGCCGCGATCAGGCGTCTCATCGCGCCCACCTCAGATAGGCCAGAATGAACGGGTCGATGCCGCCGTCGAGCACGCCCGCCACGTTGCCCGTCTCCTCGCCCGTGCGGTGATCCTTGACCAGCGTGTAGGGCTGGAGCACGTAGGAGCGGATCTGGCTGCCCCAGGCGTTCTCCTTCTTCTCGCCGGCGAGACTGTCCATCTGCGCCTGACGCTCGTCAAGCTCGCGCTGATACAGCTTCGACTTCAGCACCGCCATCGCCGACGCCTTGTTCATGTGCTGCGAGCGCTCGTTCTGGCAGCTGACCACGATGCCCGTTGGCAGATGCGTGATGCGCACCGCCGAGTCGGTCATGTTCACGTGCTGGCCGCCCGCGCCGCTTGAGCGGTACGTGTCGATCTTGAGATCCTCCGGCGCGATGTCCACCTCCACGTCGTCGGGCAGCTCGGGAGACACGACCACCGCCGCGAAACTGGTGTGCCGCCGCTTCGCCGTGTCAAACGGCGAGATGCGCACAAGCCGGTGCACGCCGATCTCCGAGCGCAGGTAGCCGTAGGCCGTCTCGCCCTCGATCAGCACCGTCGCCGACTTGATGCCGGCCTCCTCGTCCGGCTGGTAGTCGAGCACCTTCGTCTTGAAACGGCGCTCCTCGCACCAGCGCAGGTACATTCGGTACAGCATACTCGCCCAGTCCTGCGAGTCAAGCCCGCCGGAACCGGCGTGCACGCTCAAAATGGCGCTGCTGGCGTCGTATGGGCCAGAAAGCAAAAGCGCCATCTGCTCCTCCCGGACGCGGAGCCTGAACGCGGCGGCGCGCTCGTCGAACTCGCGCGACAGTTCGGCGTCGTCGCCCTCGCCCAGCAGTTCGGCCAGAGCCGCGATGTCGGCATACTCGCCCTCGATCCTGTTCCACCGCGAAAGAGCGGCCTCGCGCCGCGAAAGCCGCGCCGCGATGTCGCGCGCGCCCTCGCCCGTCCAGAAGCCGGGGGACGAGACCTGTTTGCGCAGCGCCTCGCAGTCCTTTTCTACAGCGGGCGGGTCAAAGGCTGTCCCGCAGTTCCGCTTTCAGCGACTGCAGTTCCTCCATCACCGTCGTCACAGGCACAAGCGCCATGTGTCATTCCTCCTTTAATAATGGTACGCTCGGATGCGCCCGTATTATAGCACCGGGGCCGCGCGAATGAGAAATTTTTTTCGCGGCCCGCGCGGGGCGGAAAAAATTTCCAGCCGCTCGCGGATATCTCAAAAAAACACTTGCGAACGGAAAAAGAATATGGTAGACTGTACAGCACACTAATATCGTAGCAAATATAAGCTGCGTAAAAGGAGGTAATCGTTCATGATGAGAAAAGTTCTGACAACCGCGTGGGTACTGGGCGTGACTGCCATGGCTTCCGTGGCCTTTGCCGCCGTTACGAGGGATCGCGCGATAGAAATAGCCAAGGCCGAGACATCGCCGGCCGCCGCCGTGTTTGAGTGCGAGGAGGAGTTCGCCAAGTTCGAGATCAAGCTGCAGGATACCGCCAAGATGATCCGCTACGACGTGGACGTGGACAAGTCAAGCGGCAGGATCCTCGAGGTCGATGTCAAGCACGCCGTGCAGGACAGCAGCCCCAACGTCGTGAAAACCGAGGCTGACATCCGCGCCGTCGTGCTGGCGGAGTACCCCGACGCGCAGATCATCGGCATCCGCCTCGACAGGGAGGACTACGGCCAGAAGTACGAAGTGCGGTTTTCCAGCCCCAAGTTCCGCTACGCCGAGCTGGACATCAACCCCGAGACCGGCGTCATCGCCGAGCGCGAGCTGAAGTACAACTAAACCGTCCGCGAAACCGGCGGGGGACAGACACCCGGGAGGGCGCGAAACACCGCGCCTTCCCGGTTTTTTTTCGCGCGAGGGCGGGCACGCGGGCCGCGGAGGGAGTGAAAATTTTGAAAATCTCCCGCGCG